>JAYSVM010000026.1:0-26518 GCA_043718495.1 Oscillatoriales bacterium
GGAAATACTCTGATACTATATTAGCAAGTGGGGGTGGAACTACCTCACTATAAAAAGCCTTTGAAAAAAAGGAAAAAGAAGCCTGCGGTCTAACTGTACCCAGTTAACTGTCAGGTTCGTTCACAATCAACATAGTCCTCTGCTGCCTTGCTTAAAGCAAGATTGAAGCACACCTACTCTAAAACCTTATAATAATCGCAGTGCCTGATAACTCCCAGAACCGCCCAGAGCTGGATCTGAAGACCATATTCCCATTCGAGCTAGATAACTTTCAGAGAGAGGCCATCGTCGCCCTCGATGCAGGCAAATCCGTTGTCGTATGCGCCCCCACAGGCTCCGGGAAAACCTTAATCGGCGAATACGCCATTCACCAAGCGCTCTCGCGGGGCCGTCGCGTCTTCTACACCACTCCCCTCAAAGCTCTCTCTAACCAAAAGTTGCGCGACTTCCGCCAGCAATTTGGCAACGAAATGGTCGGCTTGCTGACAGGAGACATTTCCTTTAACCGGGATGCTCCTATTTTGGTGATGACAACCGAAATTTTTCGGAATATGCTCTATGGTACGCCGATCGGAGCTGTGGGCGCTTCCTTGACTGGAGTCGAAACAGTAGTTCTCGATGAGTGTCACTACATGAACGACAAACAGCGGGGTACCGTTTGGGAAGAGTCGATTATCTATTGTTCCGGCGCAATTCAATTACTCGCCCTCTCAGCAACTGTTGCTAATAGCGGACAACTCACGGACTGGATTAACAAAGTCCACGGCCCTACAGAGCTAGTATACTCGGACTTCCGACCAGTGCCGCTCCAATTTCACTTCGCCAATCAAAAAGGGATATTTCCCCTACTTGATGAGAGCGGCCAAAAAGCCAACCTGCGACTCATCCCCAAAAAAAAGCAGCAAAAAGTAGAAAGAGGTAGTATCCCCGTTCCTACTTTAGGAGATGTTTTGTCTCGGTTGGACGATCGCGATATGCTACCAGCAATCTACTTCATCTTCAGCCGCCGTGGATGCGACCAAGCAGTGGCAGAAGTTGCAAATTTTTCCCTGGTTAATGAAGCAGAATCCGCCGAACTCAAACGCATCATTGATGACTTTTTACAGCGGAACCCAGAAGCGGAACGCATCGGTCAAAAAGAAGCACTTTTAAAAGGCATTGCAGCTCACCATGCAGGCATTTTACCCGCTTGGAAAGGTTTAGTAGAAGAACTATTTGGCAGAGGCTTGATTAAAGTCGTATTTGCCACCGAAACCCTAGCCGCCGGGATTAATATGCCCGCCCGTACTACAGTTATTTCCACCCTTTCCAAGCGCACGGACAAGGGACACCGACTGCTCAATGCTTCAGAATTCCTGCAAATGGCCGGTAGAGCAGGTCGCCGGGGGATGGACGAGCTGGGGCACGTAGTCGCAGTTCAGACCCGCTTTGAAGGGGCAAAGGAAGCCTCCTATTTGGCAACAGCAAAAGCTGACCCCCTCGCCAGTCAGTTCACTCCCAGCTACGGTATGGTGCTGAATTTACTGCAAACTCACACTCTCGATGAAGCTCAAGAGTTAGTAGAGCGCAGTTTTGGTCAATATCTTTCGACCTTGTACTTGCAGCCCCAGCAATCAGAAGTAGACCGGCTGCAAGGGGAATTGGCTGTGCTAGAGGAGTCTCTGGCTGCTGGTGGCGATGTTGCCAACCTCGAAAAACAGCTTGCCAACTATGAAAAGTTGCAGGGAAGACTCAAAGAAGATAAACGCCTGCTGAAAACTTTATGGCAGCAAGCTGAAGAAGCTCGGATTAAGGAGATGTCGGTGGCTGTGGCTTTTGCCGTACTTGGTACTGTTCTGAGCCTCAAAGGTAAGCACGTTCCTACTGCTAAACGATCGCACACAAATCCCATACCCGCTGTACTCATTGCCAAAATTCCTGGTCCGGGCCAAGCTCCAAATTTGGTCTGTTTGGGCAAAGACAATCGCTGGTATATTGTCGCCATTAGCGATGTGGCAACCCTCCACGCTCAATTGCCCCGCTTGAGTGTTGCAGATACCCTAAACCCGCCTGCGGAAATGCCCCTGAGACTCGGCCAGTGCCGTTTGGGAACTGAAGAAACCCTTCCTATCGCCCAATCAATCCCAGAATTGCCAGCACCGGAACCGACTCGCGAGGCGATCGACCAACAACAGAAAATCGCAGCCCTAGAAGCTAAACTAGAAATTCACCCTGTTTTAGAATGGGGTAATCCCGGTACTTTGCTCAAGCGTCAGCGACGCAGAACAGAGTTGCAAAACGAAATACGCAGAGGCTTGTATGACTTAGAAAAGCAACGAGCCCGCTATTGGGAAGAATTTATCAACTTAATTGACATTTTGCTCAATTTCGGCTGTTTGGAAAGAGTAGTATCTCTCAATATCGAGGGGGCGGATACTTCCGAAAGATTAGTTCCTACGGAATTGGGCCAAGCTTGTGCTGCCATTCGTGGCGATAACGAAATCTGGTTAGGTTTGTCCCTGATGTCAGCGGAATTTGACGAACTTGATCCCCATCACCTTGCCGCTGCTTGTGCCGCTTTGGTTACCGAAGTTTCCAGGCCTGATAGTTGGACTCACTATTCGCTATCACCAGAAGTTTTGGCACCTTTGGATAATCTGCAAAAAGGGCTACGGCGTAGGCTATTTCAAGTCCAGTATCGACATGAAGCTGCTATCCCGATTTGGCTAGAACGGGATATAGTAACTTTGGTTGAGCAGTGGGCTCTGGGTGTTGAATGGCTGGAATTGGTTAGTCATACGAGTTTGGATGAAGGGGATGTGGTGCGGATTTTGCGCCGGACTTTGGATTTCTTGTCTCAGATTCCTCATGTTCCTCACATCTCGGATTCTTTGCGGAAGAATGCTTGTCGGGCGATGCAGTTAATCGATCGTTTCCCGGTTAATGAAGCTGCTAGTTGAAAAGAACCAATCAGGACACGGCAATGCCGTTTCCCTACAATTAATCAGGGTAGGGACACGGCACTGCCGTATCCTCTTCTATATCTACAATTAATCAGGGTAGGGACACGGCACTGCCGTATCCTCTAGATGATTCAGGTGTAACCGGAATTGAGATCAGTTGCCGATCATTCCGATACAACCGGAATTGATATTATTGAAATTTTTCCCCTTGTGGTGTGTGGGTAATTCTTGTGTCAATGCAACCAATCAAAAAGCCCGATCGCATTCCTGATGCCTGCTCCCAGGCTCGAAAAATTCGCTTTTTCACTTTCTTGCAAAGGGTATTAATTGGAACACTCGCGAGTAGTTTACTCAATCTTTTTATCTTGCTTCCCTCTCCGAGTTTCGCTGAAGTAGTCCTGGGTGTAGTTCGCAGTTCCGAAAACTCCCCAGACTGGCAAAAGATTACCACGCGACTATGGGAAATCGGTATTCCTTACAAACCAATTAATATCGAAGAAATCAAAACTGTCGGAGATTTGGCAGGCGTTAATACTCTATTTTTGCCTAATATTGAAACTTTGAGTGCAGCCCAAATTAAAGTTTTAGAAGCTTGGGTAAAACAGGGCGGTAGGTTGATTGCTTCTGGAGCAGTGGGGCGCAGTTCCACGGCTTTGGTGCGTCAATCTTTGCGATCGCTCCTTGGAGCTTATTGGGCTTTTCCGTTGACTCAGTCGGCCGCACCTCAACCCCGCACCCGCTGTCGAGATCTTGCTTGTACTACTTCTAACAATTGGATACCTGCGGAACAAAAAAATAGCTCGGTTCAAGGCGGTGTCTTGATTCCAACTGATGCGAACAGTCAAACTATTGCTACGTGGAAGGATAGTTCTGGTTCCTCGGCTGCGATCGCAACCGATCGCGCTACCTATCTCGGCTGGCGCTGGGGTAGCGACAGTTCGGCAAATGTAGACAAAGCTTGGCTACGAGCCTCGATCGCCCGTTGGGGAGGCACTGTCGGTGCACCGATTCCACCACAAACCGCGATCGCACCACCCACCCCCCTAAATCCCCCCTCCAGACTCCCTAGAAACACCCCTAGTTCGCCGCGTAATGCCCTACTGAACAGACTTTCTCCCTCTACCCTTCCCGATCCAGTACCTGCAACTTTTACAGACCCTTCCGATCAGTCAGCACCGGTCGGTTTGGATGTGCAGCCAAATTCCAACCAGCCGATCGCCAGCATTGAAGCATACTTAATGCGCCAAGAATTGACCAACCTCCTCGGTAGGTTTGAAAGCGCTCTGACAGCCGTTAATTCAGCAAATACCACTGTCAATCTCACTACTACTAACACTGCTCAACTGGTGGCAGGCAGTAACAGTGGTGGTGCTCCGGTTGCTAGTCGCCCGCCCACTATCCAAGGGGCAACTACTCGGACGATCGCGATCGCACGGCAGGCTTTGCAAAGTTTTGACCAACTCCTGCAACAGCAAAACTACGCCGCAGCCAGAAAGCAGTGGGTGGAAGCGCGACAGTTGCTATGGCAAAATTACCCCAAGGAAGGAAAGCGCATTGGATCCGAAATTCGGGCGGTTTGGCTCGATCGCGGGACGATCGTGGCAGCGCGATCGGAACAAGGTTTAGCAGCAGTATTCGATCGGCTCGCCGCCGCCGGCATCAACACCGTTTTCTTTGAAACATTAAACGCCGGATATCCAATTTATCCCAGCCAAGTTGCACCCCAACAAAACCCCCTCACAGTAGGCTGGGATCCCCTGCAATCTGCTGTTAAATTAGCCCACGAGCGAGGCATCGAATTGCACGCTTGGATTTGGGTTTTTGCCACCGGAAACAAGCGCCATAATACCTTAATTGGCAAGCCCCCTTCCGATCCCGGCCCCGTACTTTCTGCCCATCCAGATTGGGCAAATATAGACAACAAAGGACGCAGACAACACATCAATGATGGTAAATTTTATCTCGATCCAGCCAATAAAGAAGCGCGCAACTATTTACTGAGAATAGTTGAGGAAATTGCCAGTCGATACAAAGTTGATGGTTTGCAACTTGACTACATTCGCTATCCTTTTCAAGATGACAATGCAGGTTTTACATACGGTTACGGTGCGGCGGCTAGGCAGCAATTTCAACAGTTAACTGGTACTGATCCAGTAAAAATATCACCCAATGACGGCAATTTATGGCGGCAATGGGTGGAGTTTAAAACCAATCAAATTAATACTTTTGTTGGCGAAGTTTCTCAACTTTTGCGACGGAATTATCCGCGAACAATTTTGTCAGTAGCCGTGTTTCCACACCCCGAAAGTCAGCGAATTTACAAAATTCAGCAGAATTGGGAAGTTTGGGCTCGTCAAGGAATTGTAGACTTGATTGTACCCATGACTTATGCTTTGGATACTAACCGACTTCAGCGTATTACTGAACCCTTGGCAAAGGAACAAATGCTCGGTTCAGCTTTGATTTCTCCATCGGTTAAATTGTTGACTTTACCCGAAGTTGTCGCGATCGACCAAATTCAAGCTTTGCGAGATTTGCCGACAGGAGGTTATGCAATTTTTGCAGTCGAAAGTATTAGCAGCGGGATTCAGGGATTTTTTAACCGCACTCAAGGGCGGACAGTTCGTTCTGCCTCGACTTCGGAGCCGATTCCTTACCGACAGCCATTCGCGGCAGCGGTTTCGCGGTATACTGCTCTTAAGCAAGAATGGAGTTTTTTGTTGGCTAGCAATCAGTTACGGGTTTCGGAATCTGAACTAAAAGTTTTCCAAAGTCGATCGGAACAATTGGCACAAGCTTTGAACAACTTGACAGCCAGTCCCACTGCCGAAAACTTAACCACAGCTAAAAAAATATTAGCGAGTTTTGAATCTCAATTTCAATCTACGATGCGACTGCATTCTACGGAAAATAGCTATCAGGTGCAAACTTGGCAAAATCGTTTGGATAGTTTAGAGATGCTATTGCGTTACGGCGAAAGGGTAGAGTTGAATCGTCGGTAAATACCATTTTTTAGGGAGGTGCAACAAATTACCAATTCCCAATTCCGAATTCCCAATCCCCAATGCCCAATGCCCAATTACTTTTAGGATGAATATGTTTCCTAAACACCTCAATCGCTTTGCTACTAAAATCATCGGCAAAGCTCCCTTACAAACAGTCCTTGTTTTACCTTTTTTATTACAAATTGTTGGCATTGTAGGAGTTGTAGGTTGGCTATCATTTCAAAACGGGCAGCGTGCCGTCAATGATGTTGCCGCTCAGTTACGAGGAGAAATTACCCATCGCATTAAAGACAGAATTGGAAATTATATGTCAATTCCTCACATTGTCAATCATCTGAATGTTAAAAGCATAAAGTTGGGGGAGTTGAATCTAGAAGAAAAACAAAAACTAGAGCATCACTTCCTAGAACAAATTCAATATTTTGATTCGATCAGCATCATTTATATAGGCAAAGAAAATGGAGAACACTCTGGAGCAATCCAAACTAAAGAGCGAAATCTCATATCTGCCGCTGATAGCTCCACAGGCAATAAATTGTCTCGATACACCTCTGATTCTCAAGGAAATCGCGTCAAATTAGTCCAGATTTCATCCAAGGTTTACGATCCACGAAAGCGACTTTGGTACATAACAGCAGCAGCAGCAAAAAAACCTATTTGGAGTGAAATTTATACTGATTTTTTAACTAAAGATTTGGCGATTACTGCCGCCATGCCTATATATGATGACAACGGGAAGCTATTAGGAGTCGCTGGCAGCGATTTATTATTTTCCAGAATTAAAGAATTTCTCACCAGCCTTAAAGTTGGCAAGACGGGGCAAACTTTTGTAATGGAGCGATCGGGAATGTTGATCGCAACTTCCACTCAAACTCCCGAATTTACACTTGAAGATGAACAAGTAAAGCGCGTCAGAGCTTCAGAAAGCCATAACCCAGTCATTCGCCAAACAGGACAGTATTTAGAGAAAACATACACTAAAGTAGGCAAAATTAATGATTCTCAACAGCTTACTTTAGAAATTGAGGGAAAGCGCCAGTTTCTTCAAATAACTCCTTTTAAAGACGATCGAGGATTAGATTGGCTGATTGCCGTAGTTGTTTCAGAGTCGGACTTTATGGAACAAATTGAGGCCAACAGTCGCACTACTATTTTCCTCTCGGTGGCCGCCTTAATCATCGCCACAATTCTGGGAATTATTACGGCTCAATGGGTGGTGCGGCCCATTTTAAAACTGAACGCGGCAGCCAAAGCTTTAGCGAGAAATGAATGGGATACAAAACTAACTAGCGATCGAAAAGACGAACTCGGAGAACTTGCCCATTCTTTCAACAGCATGGCAGAGCAATTACAGCATTCATTTACATCGCTTAGGGAAAGCGAAAGCCGACTTAAACAGTTTCTCAATGCTATTCCGCTCGGCATCTTTATTGTCGATTCACAAGGCAAACCATATTACATTAATCCAACCGGAGAAGAACTTTTAGGTCAAGGCATTTTGGAATCAAATGCTGAAAATATACGCAAATCTTACCGAGCTTATTTAGCAGGAACTCAGGAAGTTTATCCAGCAGAACGCGATCCGATTTTGAATGCTTTGCAGGGAAAAAGTGTAACTATTGACGACATAGAAGTCATTAAAATCAACGAAACTATTCCTTTGGAAGTTTCAGGAACTCCTATTTATGGTGAGCAAGGAAATATTATTTACGGGATGTGTGCTTTTCAAAATATTACAGAACGAAAATTATCCGAAAAACTTTCCAGAGAATACAAGCAAAATTTAGAAGCACAAGTTGTTCAACGTACCGCAGAACTTGCAAAAGCAGAAGAAAAGTTCTCTAAAGCTTTTCGTTTAAGTCCTAATGCGATTACGCTGACGAGAATCAGCGATGGTCGCCACATAGAGGTAAATGAAAGTTTTTGTCGGATGATGGGCTATAGTCACGAAGAAATTATTGGCAAAACAGCAGTAGATCTGAATTTTTGGGCGAGTTTAGGAGAACGCGAACGGATGATTCAGACCTTAAAAAATAAGACGGCTATTCACAATTACGAGCTGCAATTTCGGAATAAAAGTGGCAAGGAGAGAACGGCGCTGCTGTCCATAGAAACTATTGATATTGACGGAGAATCTTGTTTTTTGTCGATTTCTAGCGATATTAGCGATCGGCAAAAAGCAGAAACCGCCCTGCGAGAAGCCGAAGAAAAGTACCGCAACATTTATGAAAATGCCTTAAGTGGAATTTTTCAGATTACTCCTGATGGAAAATACCTCAGCGGTAACCCCGCTTTAGCTAAATTATACGGCTACGAATCCACAGAAGAACTCATAGCAGCACAGCCCAACTTAAAAAATCAGCTTTACGTGAATCCCCAGCATCGTCAGAAATTTAGGTCCATGATGAATTTGCATGGGATACTGTCCAACTTTGAATCACAAATTTACAAAAAAGATGGCAGTATTATCTGGGTTTCCGAAAATTCTCGCGTTGTTTGTGATGAAGAAGGAAACCTACTTTACTACGAAGGCTTTATTAAAGATATTACTGCTAACAAAGAAGCCGAAATCCAAATGCAGCAGGCAAAAGAAGCAGCAGAAGCAGCGAACAAAGCTAAAAGCACCTTTCTCGCTAATATGAGCCATGAATTACGCTCTCCTTTAAACGCCGTGCTCGGCTTTGCTCAAGTCATGATTCGGAGTAAAAGCCTCTCTAAGGACAATCAAGAAAATGTGGGAATTATCCTCCGAAGTGGGGAACATTTACTAAGTTTAATCAACCAAGTTTTAGATTTGTCAAAAATCGAAGCGGGACGCACTACCATCAATGAAAGAAGCTTTGACTTGTATCGACTACTCGACGATTTGGAAGATATGTTTGCTCTGAAAGCTGAGGAAAAATCATTACAGTTGTTGTTCGATAGAGATGCGGAAGTGCCTCACTATATCTATACCGATGAAGTCAAATTGCGCCAAGTCTTAATCAACTTGCTCAACAATGCAATTAAATTCACTTCATCAGGGGAAGTTTCAGTGCAAGTTAGAGGAGGTCTACAGAACAAACACAACAATAGCAATGCAAAAATACCCGGTTCCTACTCACTGCATTTTGAAGTGCAAGATACTGGTGCAGGTATTGCTCCTGATGAAATCAATCAGTTATTTGAAGCATTTGTACAAACAAAAACAGGTAAAGATTCTCAGGAAGGAACTGGTTTAGGTTTAGCGATCAGCCGCCAATTTGTGAAATTAATGGGAGGTGACATCACCGTTACTAGCGAAGTTGAAAAAGGTACAATATTTCAGTTTGATATCCAAGTTCATCTGGTTGAAGATGCCGATATTCAAAGCAAAAAACCCAAACTTCGAGTGGTTGCTCTCGAACCAAATCAGCCCAGCTACCGATTACTAATTGTGGATGATAAACCCCTGAACCGTCAATTGTTGGTCAAACTTCTGAGTCCCCTGGGGTTTGAATTGAGAGAAGCTAATAACGGTAAAGAAGCAGTGGACATTTCTCTAGAGTGGGAACCGCAATTGATTTGGATGGACATGAGAATGCCCGTGATGGATGGGTACGAAGCCACAAAACAAATTAAAACTACAACTTGCGGGCAAGCAACTGCAATCATTGCTCTGACTGCTAGCGTTTTAGAGGAAGAACGTGCGGTGATTCTTTCAGCAGGTTGCGATGATTTTATGCGGAAACCGTTCCGAGAAGAAGATATATTTACGGCAATTAGCAAACATCTAGGAGTGCGCTATATTTATGAATATCCCACAGAAGCAAGTGTGGCAGATTCAGGGTACGACCGTCAAGAAATCTTGACACCCCTGGCAATCAGCTCTCTTCCTTCTGAGTGGGTAGCTACATTCAAGCAAAATATTTTGAGTGTGGATATGGAGGAGATTGCCTCTTCTATAGACCAAATCCGTAGTGTGAACTCATCTCTTGCTGACAAGCTTGAAGATTGCATTAATAATTTTGAATACGATAGCATTCTGAGCGTAATTGCTAAAAGCGAGGGTAACTAAGGTGAACATGACTTCAAATTTAACAAAAACATATCAAGGCAACATTTTAGTAGTTGACGATACCCTAGAAAACTTACATCTTTTGTCAGGAATTTTAAGTAAAAAAGGCTATCAAGTTCGCCCCGTTCCCAACGGAAAACTAGCACTTTCTGCCGCTCAGAGAATACCCCCAGATTTAGTGCTGCTGGATATTATGATGCCGGAAATGGACGGCTATGAAGTTTGTCAGCAACTCAAAGCTAATGAGGCAACAAAAGACATTCCTGTGATTTTTATCAGTGCGATCAACGACGTGATGGATAAAGTTAAAGCTTTTGCCGTTGGGGGAGTAGACTTTATCACTAAACCCTTTCAACTAGAAGAAGTTTTAGCACGGATCGAAACTCACTTAAAAATTTGTAATCTGCAAAACAGCTTACAAGAAAGAAATGAAGATTTAGCAACTGCGATTCAACAACTGCAAGCAACCCAAGAGCATTTAATTCAATCGGAAAAAATGGCAGCCCTCGGACAACTGATTGCTGGCATTGCCCACGAAATCAATACCCCCCTCGGCATCATCGGTTCTTCTATTGATAATATTGCTAATTTTTGGGATAAAAACTTGGATAGTTTGCCTCGTTTTTTCCAGCAAACTTCTCCACAAAGCCAAGTTTATTTTTTACAACTTCTGTATAGGTCATCTATCGATCGAGTAACTATATTTACCAGTAAAGAAAAACGTCAATTCAAGCGGAATTTAATTGGTTATTTGACTGACAAAGAAGTTGCAAATGCTGAGGATATTGCCGACACTTTGGTTGATATGGAAATCTACGATGACTTAGAAGATTTTTTGCCACTTTTTCAACTGCCAGATTGGGAAATGGTGTTAAATACTGCCTACCAGTTTACGAGCTTTAAAAAAAGTATTAGTTTAATTCAGAGAGCGACGGCGAAGTCGGGGAAAGTTGTATTTGCTTTGAAAAGTTATGCTCATTTTGATAGCAAGCAAGAAAAAGTAGAAGCAGATTTACACTCCGGCATTGAAACAGTTCTAACGCTTTATCAAAATCAACTGAAACATGGCATAGAAGTTGTCAGAAAATATGGTGATTTACCCCAATTTATTTGTTATCCAGATGAGTTAAATCAAGTTTGGACAAATCTCGTTCACAATGCTCTCCAAGCAATGAATTATAAGGGAACTTTGACGATTGAAACTCAGTCTCTAGATGGAAACTTGTTAATAAAATTTATTGATAATGGCAAAGGCATCCTACCGGAAATTGTACCCAAAATCTTTCAGCCGTTTTTTACGACAAAAGCTGCGGGCGAAGGTAGCGGTTTGGGATTAGATATTGTGAGAAAAATTATTGACAAACATCAGGGAAATATTAGTGTAGAGTCCGTACCAGGGGAGACAATATTTACAGTATCGTTACCAATATATTAAAATAAGATAGACGACGGATGGGCTATATTCTCGCGCCGCAAAAATAAAGTACAGTCAAGCTATGCCCGGATCTAACTAAAATTAAACCAAAGAGGACAAAAAAGATGAATAAACCTGTAATTGTTTGCGTTGACGATGAGGCCGACATATTGAACACTCTCAAGATGCAGCTTAAAAACGAATTTAAAGATAATTACTTTTATGAATTAGCAGAAAGTGGTGATGAAGCTTTAGAAGTAATTGAAGCTTTCCAAGAAGAAGATCAGGTGATTGTTGTGGTTTCTGATTGGTTGATGCCGGGAATTAAAGGTGACGAACTTTTAATTAAAATTCACCAAAAACATCCTAAAATTGTCAAGGTGATGTTGACGGGTCAAGCGGATACAGCAGCAATTGAACGGGCGGTTAAACACGCTGATTTATATTGTTGTTTGTACAAACCTTGGAAAGGCGAAGATTTGATAAAGACGATAAAATCTGGACTGGCAAAGTTATGAAAAAACCTGTGATTGTTTGTATAGATGATGAACCAGATGTTTTGAACAGTTTAAAAATTGAACTGAAAAAGGCGATCGGCGATCAATGTATTATTGAAACGGCGGAAGGTGGTGAAGATGCTTTAGAATTGCTGGCAGATTTGCAAGCAGATGAATACGAAATAGCTTTAGTGCTTTCCGATTATATCATGCCGGATATTAAAGGAGACGAATTGCTGAAGCGAATTCACGAACGATCGCCTGATACGCTGACCATTATGCTGACGGGACAAGCTGATTTGGAAGCGCTGAGTAATGCAATTAAGTATGCTAAGTTGTATCGGTATATCCCTAAGCCGTGGCAAAATGAAGATTTGAAATTAACCGTGGTAGAAGCAGTTCATAGTTACTTGCAAGACCAAAAATTAACAGATGAAATCATCAAGCGGCAAGAATCAAACTTGGAGTTGAAGCGGGTAAATGAGGCTTTATCTGCTAGCGAAAGCCAACTCAAGCAATTTTTAGAAGCTTTGCCGTTGGGGGTATCTGTTTATAGTTCTGATGGCTCGATCACCTATTTAAATCCTACGGCTAAGAAATTGCTGGGTGTACACACGATTCCGGAAAGCACTGCGGAACTATTAGCAGCAACTTATCAACTTTATGCTGCAAATAGTGATGAGCCATATCCCCAAGATGATCTGCCAATTTTGCGGGCACTGAGAGGAGAATTTGTCAGGGTTGATGACGTAGAAATCCACCGAAACGGGAACACAGTTGCGCTGGATATCAGCGCTACACCAATTTTTGATATCAATGGAAGCATTGCTTACGCGATCGCAACTTTTCAAGATATTAGCGATCGCAAACAAGCAGAAAAAGTCATACTAGATTACCAGCGAACCTTAGAAGCACAAATTCAGGAACGCACAGAAGAATTGCAACAAGCCGCATTAGCTGCCGAAGCAGCAAACAAAGCTAAAAGTATCTTTCTAGCTAACATGAGCCATGAGTTACGAACCCCCCTCAACGCCATACTGGGCTTTGCTCAAATCATGGAACCGAGCCCCAACCTCACCCGCGAAAACCGAGACAATCTCAGAATAATTCACCGTAGTGGCGAACACTTGCTTACTCTGATCAACCAAGCCTTAGACTTATCGAAAATTGAAGCGGGGAGGATGTTAATCGACCCTACAAATTTTGATATCTACCGCCTGCTAGACGAGTTACAAGATATGTTCCAACTGCGAGCGGGTAATCAAGAATTGCAGTTAATTTTTCAGCGTTCTCCCAACGTTCCCCAGTACGTACAATGCGATAACATCAAATTGCGACAAGTGCTGATTAATCTTCTCAGTAATGCAATTAAGTTTACGCAGAGTGGCCGTGTTTTAGTAAGAGTGGATAAGACGGAAAAAGCAATTATAAATCAAAAAGAATATGAGAGTGTAGAAATTTCAGAAAATGAAAGTGATTTTGAATTAACAATTCTAGACTCTGCAATTATATTCACAAAAGAGAGTGATGATGAAAGCATAAAATTGACAGAATCTAGTGGTGAGAGTAGTGTTTATTCTACTTTTTTTATTCAATTTGAAGTAGAAGATACAGGAGTTGGAATTTCCCCCGAAGACTTAGGCAATATTTTTACAGCCTTTGTGCAAACAGCATCAGGTCAAAAAACGCAAAAAGGCACGGGTTTAGGATTAACTATTAGCCGCCAATTTGTACGCCTCATGGGGGGCGACATTACCGTAGAAAGCCAACTGGAAAGAGGTTCTACTTTTAAGTTCGAGATTCCAGTCAGTGCAGTCGAAGCCTCCGCGATTCCTGCGCCGAAAATCAACTGCGAAGTTATCAGCTTGCAAGCCAATCAACCCCAATATCGAATTTTAGTTGTGGATGATCGCGAAGACAACCGTCAACTTTTAGTCAAAATGCTTTCTCCCATTGGTTTCGCAGTCGCAGAAGCCAGTAACGGCCACGAAGCAGTAGAAATATGGGAAAATTGGCAGCCGCACTTAATCTTGATGGATCTGCGAATGCCCGTCATGGACGGTTATGAAGCTACTAGACAAATTAGAGCCAGAATCGAGCAAACAAAAGAAGATGTGCCAGACGCGGTGGAGAGGAATATTTTGAATCCAGAATTTCCCATCCCGAAGATTATTGCCTTGACAGCTAGTACAATTGAAGAAAGACGCTCTTTTGCTTTATTGGTTGGTTGTGATGATTTTATACACAAACCTTTCCGTAAAGTAGATATATTTGATAGCCTAAACAAACATTTGGGGGTAGAGTATATTTATAGCCCAATTGGTTGTGACGTAACTGGATTTAGCGAAATCGGTGAGAGAAACAGTCTATCTGATTCTCTCTCAAATTTTGCGCTTGCTTCTGGGCCAAAACTGTCTCCAGAATGGATAGATAATATGAGGCAGGTCATCCGCAGTGCTGACTTTGATTTAATTGCTAGTACCATAGAAGAAATTAGGATCGATCATCCTGAATTAGCAGCTATTCTTGATGGTCATTTAGATAATTTTGATTATCAGAAAATTTTCAATTTAATTACTGAGGCGGAGGAATCAGATAATGCAGACGAAGGCGGACAAAACTGATAACTATCAAGCGGATATTTTAGTGGTTGACGATACGCCAGATAACCTGCGTTTGTTGATTAGAATTTTGCAAAAACAGGGCTACAAAGTTAGACCTGTTACTAACGGCTTTTCAGCTTTGGAGGCGATTCAATCTAGTCGTCCAGATTTAATTTTGTTAGATATTATGATGCCGGATATTAGCGGTTATGAAATCTGTCAAAAATTGAAATCTGAACCAGAGTTAAGGGAAATTCCGATCATTTTTTTGAGTGCTCTCGAAGATGTATTAAATAAAGCCAAAGCTTTTGAAGTTGGTGGGTCTGACTATATCACAAAACCTTTCCAGGTGAAGGAAGTATTGGCGCGAGTTAATAATCAATTGATGGTACGTTCCTTGCAGATAGAATTGCAAGCAAAAAATCATAAGCTGACGGAGCAAAATGATCAATTGCAAGAGGAAATTGCAGAACGTCAACGGGTTGAAATGGAAACTCGTTTGTTGCTGAAAGCGACTCAGGCTATTAGCAGGTCTGAGGATTTTGAGTCGGCGATAGATGTGGTTTTAGGTTTGATTTGTGAGACAATTGAATGGAATTTGGCGGAAGCTTGGATTCCCGATAGTGATGGCAAATTTTTAAAATGTGCTAGAGGTAAGTATGCTAGTGATTTGAGTTTTTCGCAATTCCGAAAAACAAGTTTGGAATTGACTTTTTCTTCTGGAACAGGAATGCCTGGTAGAATTTTTATATCTCAGCAGCCTGAATGGATTGAGGATGTTTCTTTAGTTGAAGAAGACGTTTTCATGCGTTTTGAAAGTGCAGAAACTGTTGGCTTAAAAGCAGCATTTGGTTTGCCTATAATGGCTGAAAATCAAGTGTTGGCTGTGGTAATTTTTTATTGTGATAAGAGTATTGAATGTCAGCCACGATTGTTGGAACTATTCAGTGCTGTTGCCACTCAGCTAGGTTGGCTGATTAAGCGTAAGCAAGCTGAATCTGCCTTGAAATGGCAACAGCAACAAACGGAAAAATTGCTACTAAATATTTTGCCAAAACCGATCGCAATCCGGTTGAGAAAAGAACAAAAGCTGATTGCTGATCATTTTGACGAAGTGAGTGTGTTGTTTGCTGACTTGGTTGGTTTTACTGAGTTTTCTGCTCATAAAAGTCCGACGCAGTTGGTGGAAATTCTGAATGAAATTTTTTGTGAATTTGATAGGTTGTCTGAGTCGCGGGGGTTGGAAAAAATTAAGACAATTGGGGATGCTTACATGGTGGTTGGAGGGTTGCCGACACCGCGAGATGATCATGGGGAGGCGATCGCACTTTTAGCCCTGGAGATGCAAGAGGCTTTGACTCAATTTAATCTGAAAATCGGAGAAAATTTTCAATTGCGGATCGGAATGCACAGTGGTTCGGTGGTGGCGGGAATTATTGGAATTAGCAAGTTTAGTTATGATTTGTGGGGTGATACTGTGAATGTTGCTTCGCGAATGGAGTCGAACGGAGAGTCGGGGAAAATTCAAGTGACGGCGGACACTTATGAGCGTTTAAAAGATAAGTTTGTTTTGGAAGAACGAGGGATAGTTGAGGTTAAAGGCAAAGGGAAAATGCTGACTTACTGGCTGCTAGAAAAACGTTGAGAATTGATTTTGGCAAATTAGATATCTCCAGAAAAGGTGGTCTTGAACAGGGAAGATGCTTGTTCCAGGATAAATATGGTTAAGGTTTATCGATTCTTAGTTTTTCAATGTAAATATATATTAGTATTGAAATTAGATCAAAATTGTGATTGATGAGGGCTAATAATTTGCAAACTGTTGAAACAAAATCGCCGATCGCATTGAAAAAAGTTCTGGTTGTTTTAATGTCATTGGTAGCATTAGCAATATTGTCGATCGCCATTTTCCTAGTCATTCCCGGAGAAAAAACCATGTTTGCTGGAAAAAGACCTACTAATCTCGGTATTCAGTCAGGACAACTCGCAGCGTGCCCCAGTTCCCCCAACTGTGTCAGCAGCTTCAGTCAGGATGCTGAACACCAAATCAAACCCTTGACCTATAGTTCGACGCCTACAGTGGCAATGGCTAGTCTCAAAGAGGCGATCGCATCTTTGGACAAAACTAAAATTATCGACCAAACAGATAATTACCTCTATGTGGAATTTACCAGTCCTTTGATGGGGTTCGTTGATGATGTGGAATTCTTGGTAGATGAGGGGGCAAAAGTGATTCATGTGCGATCGGCTTCACGTCTGGGACAGTCCGATTTAGGAGTTAACCGCAAAAGGATAGAAACTATCAGAGCTCAACTAAATCAACTCTGAACTTCAAATTAATAACTTGTAGCGAGATAATAGATCGGACACGGCAGTGCCGTTTCCCTACGCCAGATTAATTGTAGGGACACGGCAGTGCCGTTTCCTGATTGATGATGTGGAGGACACGGCAGTGCCGTTTCCCTACGCCAGGTTAATTGTAGGGACACGGCAGTGCCGTTTCCTGATTGATGATGTGGAGGACATGGCAGTGCCGTTTCCCTACGCCAGGTTAATTGTAGGGATACGGCAGTGCCGTTTCCTGATTGATGATGTGGAGGACACGGCATTGCCGTTTCCCTACGCCAGATCAATTGTAGGGACATGGCAGTGCCGTTTCCTGGCTGTAAGTAATTTTAAAAATGTTGAGTACGGCAGCCAATATTACCCAATGTATTCCTATAGTATTAAACAGCTTAGATGATACACTTCCGACTTTAGGGAGAGGCAAAATAACTAATAAATTTTTATTATTAACTTAATTAGAAGAAAAAGGAAAAAAACATGGCACTTCAAAAGATCGCAGAATTTTATCCTAACTATAAGGAAGAAATCTTTGCTGGCGACGACATCAAAGGATTTGATGTTTATGCTGGTGACTCGGACGAAAAAGTAGGCAACATTTATGACGCTTTGGTAGATGAAACCGGCCGTTTTCGTTACTTAGTAATTGATACCGGCATCTGGATTTTTGGCAAAAAAGTATTGCTACCCATTGGGTCAGCTCGCTTCGACTACGGTGCTCGTCGCGTTTATGCAACAGGTCTTCATAGCAAAGAACAAGCAGAAGAATTGCCCGCTTATGATGAATTACAGGGTGTAGATTACGATCGCGAAGAACAGGTAAGAGGCGTTTATCGCGATCAAACTCCTGCCGATAAAACTGCATCAAACCTTTCTACTCCTGCTAGCTACGATCGCAGTAGCTACAACTACGAGATGGATCGCCCTCTGTACGAAACAAACGAGCAGAACCATCAAACCCTCAAACTGTATGAAGAACGTTTGATTGCCAACAAAAACCGTGCAAAAACAGGCGAAGTAGCAGTTGGTAAGCGTATTGAAACTCAAATTGGACGAGCTTCAGTACCCATTGAAAAAGAACGAGTCGTGATCGAAAGAGTAACACCGGTAGAAGTGGGTCAAGTAGTTTCTGTTGGCGAGGCTAACTTCCAATCTGGCGAAGTTGCACGCATGGAAGTTTACGAAGAAACCGCCGATATTCACAAAGAAGCCTACTTGCGAGAAGAAGTCAACATTAGAAAAGAAGTGGTTCGCAGTACGGTAGATGGTGAAGAAACCTTGCGCCGTGAAGAATTAGACATTAATACAGATGGAACTCCGGTTGTAGATAACAAGATCTAAACCGTAAACTGCCGATATAAGGACGGATTTATGGTTACAAATTGGTCTGCATAAGACCAACTTGTAACCATAAATCCGACCCCTGTAAACTCATATCAAAATTCTCAACTAGGAAAGTTTAAAAAAATGAATAGCCAAGCATCAGCAACAAAAATTGAAGCTGCTCAATCAAATACCAGTCTTAACCAAGTTCCTGAAAAGGTGAGAACTAAGCTAAAAAGTTTTATAGTCAAAGATAGGGATGGCGAATTAGTAGGTAAAGTGAAAGATGTCTATTTCGATACCAGCGGTCAATTAAACTTTGTGGTTGACGGAAATAATAGCGAAAAGCAGGCTCTTTTTTTATTAAACATTAAGCTGCTTAAAAAAGTAGATTATCACGAAAAATCACTTTTTGCAAAACTTAGTTTAGAGCAAATAGAGATGCTTCCAGAAAAATCGGTAAATGGAACGCAAGATAGTTTAGAAGTTTCCTCAGCATCCATCAGCGATCTCAGTCACAAATACGAAGTTAGACCCCAAGCAGTTATGTCAAATCAAACAGATACCGAAATTCAAATTGAGAACCTGGAAACCGGGGAAAATCACGAAGACTTAGATATTGTAGATCAAGAAGTAATTCGCCTGCTAGAAGAACGATTGGTCATCAATCGCAGCAAGCGCAAAGTCGGTGAAGTTATCGTCCGCAAAGAAATTGAAACTCGCATGGTACAAGTGCCAATTCAGAGGGAAAAGCTGATTGTTGAACAAGTCGGTGATGATCCGAAGGTGTTGGCAGAAATAGATTTGGGTGAGGGACAAATCACCGGTATAGATTTGAACGAAATCAAGGTGGAACCGTCGGAACCAACAGTCATTGCTGAATTTACCTCGGTGCAAAAAGCCAGCAAAATGCTAAATTTGATCGCTTCTCAGCCACGTCATGGTTGTGTGAAAGTTCGCCTAGAAATTGTTCTCGAAAATAAGGAACTTGAGGAAACTTACAAAAAGTGGTTTGACAGTGATTCTCATAGTTAAAGTATCAGGAGTTACGCAGAGGTAAAGCTGAAACAATTGCTGTTATTACTTTTCATAAATCCAATAATAATCAAAATAGGTAAGAACTGACATCTTGCACCCTTGTCAAGAACAGGCAAGATGCCTGTTCCACAAGAAACACAGTCTTTGTGGAACAGGCATCTTGCCTGTTCATAAAAAGCTTGTTGAGAATGGTACAAGATCTTAGTAAGAATGTACTGAAATGCGCTAAAATTGTGCTGGTAAAGTCTAGCAGTATTGGAAAATGACCAGCACAATCTCTGACATTAAAGTAAAAACGATCGCAGGCGAAGAC
Organism: Oscillatoriales bacterium; assembly: GCA_043718495.1. Taxonomy (GTDB): domain Bacteria; phylum Cyanobacteriota; class Cyanobacteriia; order Cyanobacteriales; family Microcoleaceae; genus Microcoleus. The sequence continues at coordinate 19,515 of JAYSVM010000026.1, forward strand.
AAACAGCTAGGAGAGTATGCTGGTAAGGTACTCTTGATCGTGAATTTAGCTTCCAAGTGTGGCTATACGCCTCAATATAAGGGACTCGAAGAATTGAATCAGAAGTACAGCGATACAGGACTCCGGGTTTTAGGGTTTCCCTGCAATGATTTCGGCGCTCAAGAACCGGGAACTAACTCAGAAATTGTTGAGTTCTGCACTACAAAATATGGTGTTAGTTTTGAACTATTTGACAAAGTACACGCTAAAGGTAGCGAGCAACACCCGCTGTACTCTAAGCTTACCAGTTCGATCGATCCCAAGGGCGAGGTTTCTTGGAATTTTGAGAAATTTTTGGTAAATAAACAAGGTGAAGTGGTTGCTAGATTCCCCAGCAGTGTGTCGCCGGCATCGCCAGAGTTGATTGCTGCAATCGATCGCGAATTGGCTAAATAAATTAGAAGGAAGTTCGGCAACGAATTCTGTAACGGATGTAACGGAGATATTGCGCCATTCTCAATTAGTTGTAGGGGAGGGCGATGCCCTGAGCGTAGTCGAAGGGTTCGCCAACAGCTTTAAAGCTTGCAGATAGGTTACATAAACCCGCCCTCCCCCACTTTTTCTGATAATTAGATATAATTGGAGAACTATTGAGTGGAAAATACATCTGGGTTAGATTTAGCTATAGGTTTAGTGGCGATGGCAATTATGGCGGGCGCACTTCTAATGTTGTTTTCTGGAATTGCATCATTTCCCAAAGAAAAGTAAGAACAATATTTGAAATTTTTTCAAAGACAGCCATGAAAACTGCTGAAAATATCATCAAAATTGCCCTCGCGCCGGGGAATTTGCGTCGCGTTCATCACATCGCCTTAAATGTGCGGGATATGAAGGCTTCGCGACATTTCTACGGTACAATTCTCGGCTTGCATGAACTAATGGGGGAAGAAGTTCCGGCAAGTTTGCTAGAGTTGGTAGCTGCGGGTAAAGTTGCTAATTTTGTGACTCCAGACGGTACTGTGATTGACTTATTTTGGCAGCCTGACTTGGAACCACCAAATCCCGACCCGGAGAAGGCTTTTACTCGCGCTAATCACTTAGCTTTTGATATTGATCCGCAATTGTTCGATCGCGCTTTGGAAGTGCTAAACTCAAATCAAATTGCGATCGACAGTGGCCCGGTAACTCGCGCTACCGGACGCGGCATTTATTTTTATGATCCCGACGGATTCATCATCGAAATTCGCTGCGATGGCGTATAAAAACGATTAGGTCATATCCTGTCCGAGCGATTAACCGCGATTAGAGCAGTAGGTTGGGTTGAAGAATGAAACCCAACACAATCTTCTAGTTGACGTTGGGTTTCTCTTCGTTCAACCCAACCTACAGATATATCCCCAATCCCAATACAGGCTTGATCAAGAATTAACCGGACTTGAGATCATAGGTTGCTTGGGCCAAGTAAAGCCAAATGTTGCCCCTTCACCTTCTGCTGATTCCAAAGAAGTAATTCCCCCTTGATTTTCCACAATTTTCTTAACCAGTGACAAACCAATACCAGTATTTTCAACTCGATCGCGTGCTTCCAAAGTCTGAAAAATTACAAAGACTTTATCGTGATACTGAGCAGCAATTCCAGGCCCGTCATCCGCTACAGAAAATTCATAAAAATCACCTATATCTTGGACAGATATTTCGATGTTACCCGCTGAACCTCTGTGATGTTTGATGGCGTTGCTAATTAAGTTAGAAAAAACCTGCTGCAAAAGCAATTTTGCGGTCACAAAAGTTGGCATTCCCGGTTTAATTTCCACCGAAAATTCAGGAGGGGGTGCTAAAGAATCAATAATTTCTGCTAATAAATTATCTACTTTCACGGTTTCTAAAGCCACCTCAATACGTCCGACGCGAGAATATTGCAGCAGTCCTTCAATCAAACCTTCCATCCTGTGAACTCTGCCGCGCAACAGGTTCATTTGGTGCAGAGTATCCTCCGTCATCGACTCGCTGAGGTCTTCTTCTATCCAACTGCTCAAATTGGCGATCGCCCGCAGCGGCGCTTTCAAATCGTGAGAAACTACATAGGCAAACTGGTCTAGTTCTTGATTCCGCTTTCTCAGATCATCGGTGGCTTTAGCTAGGGTATTCGCTGTCCACCGTAACTCTACCGCCTGCAAGCGCAGAGATTCCTCAGCTTGTTTGCGTTCCATAATATTTTCTATAGCACCCATCAAATATTGATTGCCATTTTGTTCTCGCAGCAGGGAAACACTCAAATTTACCCAAATCAAGTCTCCATTTTTGCGGATATACCGCTTTTCTAGAGAGTAAGTTTCGATTTCTTCTGCTAATAATTGGCGCAACAGATTCAGTTCTATTTCTAAATCGGATGGGAAAGTAAATTCTTGAAATTTTTTCTCGCTCAATTCTTTTCGACTGTAGCCCAAAATGTCACAAAGTTTTTGATTGACTAACAGCAACTTGCCTTCGAGATTGGCTTGAGCCATCCCAACTGCCGCCTGCTCGAAGGTGGCGCGAAACCGCTGGGCGCTTTCGGCTAAGGCAATTTCTGATGATTTGCGATCGCTAATATCGTTGCTAATTTCCAAAATAGCTTGCGGTTCGCCTTCTTCATTGCGCTGCAAAGTCCAGCGACTTGCTACGGTTATTTTTGTGCCATCATGCTTGGTTCGCACCAGTTCGCCTTGCCAATTTCCAGCCGAAAGAAACTCCTCTTGAATTGTCTCAAAAGCCTGGGGCCATTCTGTTTGCAAGAGTTCGTGAATATTTCTGCCCGTTGCTTCGGAATTCCGCCACCCGTAGAGCCGCTTCGCCCCCAAATTCCAATAAGAGATTGTGCCGTTCAAGTCCAGTATGGCGATCGTATCGTTGGCTAAATCAAGCAGTTGTGCTTGCTTTCGTAGAGTCTCTTCAGCTTTTTTTTGCTGTCCAAAATCGCGGCAAATTGCAATAAACAAACGTTGATTTTTCAACTGCATTTCGCTGATTGCCACCTCCATCGGAAAATTTTTCCCGTCGCTGCGAAGTCCGACGGTTTCTTGGTGGTAAATGTTGAGTTTAGCATTATTATTTAGTAAAAAATACTCGATGGAATAATCCCCAGCGCTTTTGTCTGGTAGAGGTTTTGCGAGCAGTTTTCGGAGATTTGAGCCAATTATGCGATCGGCATTCCAACCAAAAATCCGCTCGGCTGCGGTATTAAAAGACTCTATTTTCCCCCGTTCGTCTAGAGTAATAATCCCGTCCGCTGCATTATCAATTACAGCTTGAATGCGAGTTTTACTTTCTTGTAAGCTTGCTTCCCGTTTCTGCAATTCTTTCTCTAAACTCTCAAATAAATACCAAGAAGCTGCTGCACCCAAAAATCCGACCATTAATGCGGTAGATTGCACCAAATTAGTGAGATCTGTCCACTCGCGTCTTTGTGGTTCCATAAGCTTCTCGTAGGCTTCACCTGCATCTGCAAAGGCATCAATTTTTTGCCTGAGCCTATCCATCTTCAATTTGCCTTCACTGAACACCTGAAGTATTTCCGGCGACTGCACTTTTATTTGCGAATTGTCAAGCTTGTTTAAGGTAAGGCGCAAGAAATCTATATGCTGTTCGGTGCTTTTTTTTATTTCTGCAAATCGCTGACTCTGGAGTTGATTTTTTTGAGTGAGAACCTGGAGTTTAGCCAGCAGCGAAGGTAAAGTCTTCTTTGCTTCAGAGTAGGGTGCTAGAAATTCGCGGCGTTTCGTTAGACCGTAACCCCGAACGCCCGTCTCCGCATCCACCACCGTTTTTAACAGGCGGTTAGTTTCCTGAAGTATTTCATTATTGCTATCTAGTTGCCTTCTAGCCTGTATGGTCTTGTTTCGTAGCCCTGCTATTGTTATCAGCGAAGCGAATAGACAAATTACGGGGATAGCAACGATGACTGTTCCCCGGTGGCGAATTGGTCTGTCTGTCCATACAAATTGCCAAAAGCGATCGAGCAAATCCTTCATGAATACTGCTCCTGACTGCGGAGGGTTACAGAATATGCCCGACATTATATCATATCAAATCCGGTAGCATCGGAATTAATATTACCCACCACAGTCAGGACACGGCAGTGCTGTTTCCCTACAATCAATCGGGGTAGTCCAAGGGCATTGCCTTAGACGAACTATCATCTAGCTCGTGCAACCGGAATTGATATCACTTTTGGCAATTTGTTCTAATTATTAAATTCGAGATGGGATTTTCGAGTTAACACCCAATTTTTTACCTGGGTATTTAACCAAAGACAAGGAGAAGGAAATTGGTCTTTTGGTCAGGGAGACGGTTCGGGAAGCAATCGGAATCCTTTCTACTTTACTTTGATTGTTGCATTCTGCTTTTGCTTTGCAAGTTGAGTCAGGTTGGCTAAGACTGGGAACTGTTTCAACTACAGTCCATCTACCTGTAACTGGATCGCGATAAGTGGTGAAAGGATTCGTTTTTAGCGGTTGATTGCAAGGTGTAACCATCTAGATGCACTCCTTTGATACTGATAATTTGCGCGCAGCTTTAGGCAGGATTACTATTTCGACAGTAGAGATACAAAATATAACTTTCTACGGGTCGATCAAATTACTTTGCCTAATCATTGGATAATAAAAGTATTTTAGGCCGTTTAAACAGGCAACTATGTGATCTCAGACAGTAGTTAATTGTGATACCGATCGCCATTGAAATCACCCTATGATTTGCAGTTACAGACTGGCAACTAATGACTAATGACTAATGACTAATGACTACTGACTAATGACTACTGACTAATGACTACTGACTAATGACTATTGGCTGTTCAGCAAGGTCAACTTTTGTTTTCAATTGAACAGTAAAAGTTGAGCCAATGCCCACCTCGCTTTCTAGGGTGATATCACCTCCCATCATCTGACAAAACAGGCGGCTAATTGCCAATCCCAAACCTGTTCCGCCATACTTGCGAGTGGTTGAAGCGTCCCCTTGCGTGAAAGGTTGAAATAAACTCTGTTGCTGCCCGGCCGACATTCCAATGCCCGTATCAGCTACTCGCAAATAAACCCATTCGCTGTCGCCTGTTAGTTCGCGAGTGGCGCTGAGGACTATGGTTCCCCCTTCGGTAAACTTCAGAGCATTTGAGAGTAAATTGAACAAAATTTGTCGTACTTTGGTCAAGTCGGCATACATAAATCCCAGCTCAATCTGGCAATCTACTTGCAATTGATTACGATTTTTTTCGACTAAAGGGGATAAAGTTGTTACTACTTCTTTTAATAAATTACCTAAATCAAATTTCTCTAAGTAAAGCTCCATTCGACCAGCTTCTATCTTAGAAAGGTCGAGGATATCATTAATTAAGGTCAGTAAATGTTTGCCGGCAGTCTGAACTTTTTGAGTGTCGGGAATGAAGTTATCTAATCCTGCGTCTAAGGCTTCTTCTTCGATGATTTCACTGTAACCAATGATGGCGTTGAGTGGTGTCCGCAGTTCGTGGCTCATATTGGCTAAAAAAGTGCTTTTAGCTCTGGAAGCTGCTTCGGCTTTGTGTAATGCGTCTTGCAAGGCTATTTCGGCTCTTTTGCGCTCGGCAATTTCGATGCGGAGGAGTTTGTTGGCGGCGGTGAGTTGAGCGGTGCGTTGATCGACGGTGATTTCTAGCTGTGATTTGGCTTTGGAAAGGGCTTCTTGGGCTCGCTGGCGTTCAAATCCTTCGATCGCCAATGCGACTAAATTTGCCAAAGAATCGGCGAAGGTGCGTTCTTCCAAAGCCCACTGGCGGGGTGCTCCGATATGTTCGACGGAGAGGATGCCGACGATCTGGCCGCCGAGTCTAATGGCTACATTTAATATGGATGAATTTGGATTGCAGGTATTGGGGAGGACTGGGGAATGTTCTGCTTCCAAAGATAAGTTGCACAAATCTGTTTTTATGGAGTTTGGAGTTGTCTGCGGTGACTCTAAGGGATTGGACGATCGCATATTTTCGTCCGGATGGTCGCATTCCAAATCTAAATTTGAAGCTTTTGGATCGTTTACTGATGTTTCTTTGCGGCTCAAATGGCTCTCGTTGGTGCGATCGTACGAATCGAGACAAACTAATTTGAGATTTGGGATTTTAAACTTAGAATTAGTGGCTAGATTATTTTGCTGTTGGTCGATCGCATCTTGATGAATTGCCTCTGTTTGCGAGCGTGCGATCGCCCTGGCTGCAAAATTTTGATGAGCCTCTGTGGCGTAGCGAGTTCCAAATTGGAAATGGTTGTACAGCCAGACGCTGACTTTTTCCACCTCCAAAGTGCGCGCCGCCGCCTCGGTAATTTCGCGAACTCCCAAATTCAGCGCGCCGTTGTTGATAGTCCTCTGTCGGCCTAGCTGCAACAAAGCCAGACTTTGGCGACGGAGTCGCTTCTCGCTCTCTTGGAGAATTTGTTCTGCTTCCTTGCGCTGGGTGAGGTCGTACAACGCACACAAGGCTGTTGGCTCACCATTGAATAGTAGAGACTGAACGGAGATCATTGCCCAGAAAGTGCTACCATCTCCCTTTTTGCATTGGAGTTCATAGTTTTTGACGCACCCGTCTTTGGCAAGTGCGTCGAGTATCTTTGGGCGCTCGGAGGGATTGAAGTAAAAATCTGGGGTGACGTTCCCGATCAATTCTTCTAGAGATGTCTCAAGGAGAGTAGCCATTTGAGCGTTTGCATACATAATCAAACCGTCACAGAGGCGAAACACCAAGATGGGAACGGGGGTTGCTGAGGCGATCGCCCGAAACTGCTCTTCGCTTTCGCGCACGACCAACTCAGCTTTTGATAGCAAGTCAGCTTCGATCGTATCCGAGTGTTCGGTTGTAGTCTCCAGTAAAATTTCTAGATCGGCTTTTTCGCACTTCAAGCTTTCTAGTTCTGCACGCAGGCGCTGAATTTCCCAAAATAGCTGGTCTCTCGATGGTTCTTCCTGCATAGCAATAGACAATTGGTAACTTTTAGTCAGTTCAGAAGTTTTTTGACTGTTTG
>JAYSVM010000027.1:0-7884 GCA_043718495.1 Oscillatoriales bacterium
ATTAATTGTAGGGACACGGCACTGCCGTCTCCTCATTTCGGGTAATATTAATTCCGATGCAATCGGAAATGATATCAATCTAAAATCTAAAATCTGAAATCTCAAATAGAAAGATCGAATCCGGTTGCAAGAATACAGTTAAAAACCCAATCAATAAACAACAAACCCAAACTGTACAAGCATCCGGAAACGACACCATTTATTTCGATCTAACTTACTTGCAAAGTAGGTTCTAGCTCTTTGGGATACCAAGCTTGACCATCGAGAGCCATTTGCTCGATCGAACTTGCTAGCCGCAGAGCTTTCAGAGCTTGTTCTCCTCCTACAGAAGGCTGATTTCCACCCCGCACGCAATTAATAAAATGCTCCAATTCGGCATGAAGCGGTTCAATATTGCTGGTGTAAACTTTCTCAATCAATCCATCTTGACGATAAAGCACCTGACCGTAATCTGTCACATAATTAGCGGTTGTTTGTCGGTGAATTAAGATTTCATTATTGAGAAAATCTGCCTCTGTCAGAGAATTTTTGCAATGAGCAACTATGGAACGGAGTTTGCGGTGCGTCACCTTACTAGCAGTCAGGGTCGCTACAATGCCGTTAGCAAAGTTTAAAGTAGCTGTTACATAGTCTAAATAACCAGAATTTGATGCTCTACTGCCGCTAGCGGTCAACTTCACCACTGGGGAAGATGCCAATTCCAACAGCAAGTCTATGTCATGGATCATTAAATCCAAAACTACCGATACATCATTGGCCCGATCGGAATAGGGACTCATCCGGTGAGCTTCCAATGCCAGTAACTCTTCAGTTTTCAGCACTTTGCCGAGTTCCTGAAAAGCTGGATTGAAGCGCTCGATGTGCCCCACTTGCAAAATCCGGTGGGATTCGGCTGCCGCGTTGACCAAAGATTCGGCTTCAGTAATACTAGCCGCGATCGGCTTTTCAATTAAAACGTGAACACCCGCTTGGAGACAAGACATCCCCACAGGGTGGTGCAGGCGAGTTGGAACCGCGACGCAAACTGCATCTACATGGGCGAGCAAATCTCGGTAGTCTTCAAAGAAGCGAACCCGGTATTTACTGGCTACATCAATTCCCCTATCTACATTTATATCTGCAATACCCACGAGCTCGATATCTTTTAGTAAGCTCAGAACTCGTGTGTGATGTTGGCCCATATTGCCAACCCCAATCACCCCAATGCGAAGGGGTTCAGGTTGACCTCGCTGGCCGAAAACGTTTGCGTATCCTAATGACATCCTATCTAGCACTCCTGGATTCTCCTCCACCACAGGAATCAAGCCTTTTGGCTTCCCTCAGTTACTCACAGTCATCCAGATAGTACCACAGCGGATCTATTTGTGAAGAAATTCTAAGACAAGGTGGAAGGAATTGGGCATTGGGCATTGGGCATTGGGCATTGGGCATTGGGCATTGGTAGCCGTAGGTTGGGTTGAGGAACGAAACCCAACAGCTAAAAACCTTGTTATTGTTGGGTTTCACTTTGTTCAACCCAACCTACATTTATTTTTATTTCCTCAGAATGACAGAAGAGGGGTAATTTACCGAAAAAGCTATATCCCGGCTTCAGTCAGGGCTTGAGTTAAAGCATCCAGAACTCCCAAATGCTGGGCCCACTCTTGCAAATAGTCGCGATCGAGATTAACGCCTTGCAGCTTCAGTATCCCCAAAACGTCGCGCCACTGTTTTTCAGACTGACTATTTTTTGCCCAAAATAACTTTTGGACGATCGTATCTTCCGGGGATGCAACCCAAAAATTAGCTGTTCCTTCAACCTCGATCAATTGTCTGCGGGACATTTGAGACAGGCCAAAAGGACTATTGTCTGCGATATAGATATCTGCATTACCTATGGTCTCAGTATGAGTTATATTGAGGAGTTGATTCCGAGATTGTTTCAACTCTTCTACTGCACCAGCCGGACAATAAAAGCCAGCATTTTCTAGTGTTCTCACTAACAAATCAATTTCTTGTCTAGGAATTTGAATTGCCAAGTCTAAATCGCGCGTCGATCGAGCTTCTCCATGAATAGAACTAGCAACACCTCCACCAACATAGTAGGGGATATTAATTGATTCTAGGAGGGCATGAAGTTGTTGAGCTAGAGCAATAGAGTCTTGAATCCACATCATTTCATCAGTCCCAATAGGTTGAAAGTCGGGAGAAAAATTTTCCGCCAAAACTGCACGGCAAAAATGCTCTCTAATTTCAGCAATGGCTGCTTTTTTCGATCTCAATTTGATACCGATTAGAGAAAGTTTTTTGACTGTGCGATCGAGCATTGCTGCTTGTTCTAACCGCTGTTTGAGAGACAACTGTCGAAGTTGGTTAAATAAATAGACATCGGCTTCAATGCTATTATCAGATGCCTGGGGACGATAACCAGATTTGACTTGAATCATAATTGGGCATGGGGAATTGGGAATTGGGCATTGGGCATGGGGAATTGGGAATTGGGCATAGTTTCTTCCTTCTTCCTTCTTCCTTCTTCCTTCTTCCTTCTTCCTTCTTCCATCACTTTTCAGAGAGTATGCGAGTTGCGAAATTTTTCGATCGATTTGGAGATAAAGCCCTAGCCTTCAAAATCGCTGCTACCAAAAACGCATAGGACAAAACTCCTACCACAGCCAACAGCATTACGCTGACACTTCCTGAAGCATTCCACGAGGCGTGGAGTGCCGAAGCGCTGAGATAGCCTACGCCCAAAATTTGCCAGCGCTTCTTGGGTTTGAGGGCGCTCAAACCGATAAAATATCCCAGATAGCCACTGTAGGCCATGTGTCCAGCAACGGAACCCAAAATTCGGGGAATTAGCAACTGCAATCCTACTAATTGTCCGGCTTCTGCTCCTGCTTGTAGAGTAACATTTTGAATAATATGGGGAACATATTGTCCCAGAGTTTCTAATAGTGTAAAACCAACTGCCGAGGCGCTTCCCAACAAAATTCCGTCTAAAGGTTCCCAAACACCGATGCGATCGCGCCACGGATTTCGCAGCAAGTTTCCCAGCAGCATAGCACCCAATACTGGCAATGCTTTCAGCAATTCTTCCATCAGCCCCGCCCCGAAAAACATTCTGATTAAGAAAGCCAAAAAACTGATTTGTTCCTTTTCCGTTGGGAGTTTTCCGGGCAGAATTTCTCGAAATACTACTATAAAGCCCATCAATAAAGGACTGAGCAAGATCATGACTGTAGCCAAGGCGGAGCAACATAAGATCCACCAAGGCTTGTGTTTACCGCACAGTCGATATATGAAATAGTAGCCTGCACCGGAAAGATAAGCAGCTAGTAGAAAATTGAAAGCTGCGGAATTTCCGACTGCTAAGAACATCGAAATTACAAAAATAACTGTGGCTATTCCGGGGTATAAGTAAGCTTTCTGACTTAATTGTTTTCCTGTTGAGGCGATGGGAAATAATTGAGTGAAAGTGAGAATTTCTTTTTCGCAGACGTTAGAAAAGCTCTGATTTGCTATCGGGAACGGTGGCTGATTTTGGCTTTGGTGTAGGGGAGTTTCAAATATAAATTTAGGGCCATCTATGCCGAGACTAATGCGATCGCCACTTTCTAATATTTGACAACTTTGTAGCCTTGTGCCGTTGAGATAAGTACCGTTAGCGCTGTTGAGATCGCAAATTTCCCATCTCGGAAAATTGCCTGTAGTTAGGGGACGGACTGTGGCGTGGCGACGGGAAACCATACCGTAGGCGATCGACTCCAAGGATATTTGACAACTTTGATCGCGTCCGATCGCCACTTCCATGATTTCCGAAAGTTGGTACTTGGATGCCGTCGCGCCCACAGTACCTTGAACTGGCACTTGTCGCAGAAATCCCATCTTATTAGTTATTAGTTATTAGTTATTAGTTATTAGTTATTAGTTATTAGTTATTAGTTATCGGTTATTATAGCGTCGATCAAATAGATGAAGTAGGTTGGGTAACTCGTAACCTTAACCCAACCTACATATACTGACTAATGACTACTGACTAATGACTAATGACTAATTATAGATTTGCTCTAGCATCCTGAACGGCTGCATAGAAAAATATCCCTGTGAGTGGTACACTGAGCGCCAGGATGATTCCTGTGACTACATTACCGAGTTGAGCTTCTCCCGAAGATAGCTCAAAGACTGAACCGACTGCGGCGATCGCGGCAATGCACGAAAGAGCTAAAAATAAACCACTTTTTGGAGTTCCTGCCATCATACCGATTTTACCGCCTTTGGTGAAAATTTATTCTTGACTAATTCTTCATTTAGCGCCAGTTTGTTTTCTACTCTGTCTACAAACAGCACTCCATTGAGATGATCCATTTCGTGCTGAATCGCCCTTGAAAGTAATTCTATCGCTTTCAGAGTTTGCGGCCGACCATATTCGTCACGATAGGACACTTCAATGACTTCTGGGCGCTTGACTTCTAGATAGACTCCTGGAATACTCAAACACCCTTCTTGCAAGATACAGAGTTCACCACTGGTTTTGATAGTGGGGTTGATCAAAACCAGTGGGGGTGTTGCTGGGTTGTCCGGTTCGCAGTCGAGGACGATGACTTGTTTGTGTACTCCGACTTGAGGAGCGGCTAAACCGATGCCCTCAGCGCTGTACATGGTTTGCAGCATTTCTCGGACTAGCTGCCGAATTTCTGCATCAACGCTTTTGACGCGCTTGGCTGGCTGCCGCAGGACGCGATCGCCTAATGTGTGTATGGTTAGGGGCGGTTTTTCTAACTTTTTCTTTTCAACCAAAACCTGAGCTGTCATGGGATTTTTACTTGATTTTTGGGGCTAAATTGGAAGCAATACTATTATTACTAATTTTAATCTAAATTGGCTTCTTTATGATTGGAAATGTCCCAAAACTAATACCTGTTCTGTCTCTTGGGCTTTCGCGGGCTGAAGTGGCGGTTGAGGTGAGTGGCGATGCGATCGCAATTTTACTGGATCTTCAGGCAATCTGTGAATTCCGAAGCCCGAACTATAGCATCAGCTTAGTTTGGGTACTTCACACCATCAGATAAGTTTGTTCTTCATTCATCGGCAATACTCGCAGTCGTTGATTTTTCAAATCCGGTTCTAATCCTAGTCTTTCCATGGGAATCACACCAAGCAAAATTGTGTCAACTCCTTCGGGCATTTCCAAGCAGTCAAACACTGCTTTTCGTCCTTCAACTTCCAGCATAATATCTTGAAATATCCGCCCTTTTCTCATCCCCGCAGCAGTTTCTACATTAGTTTCTCCAAGCTGACTTAAACCCAACTGGCTAATAATGCGAGCTGGTAAGGCAAGCAGAGTGGCTCCGGTATCGACTAGAACTTTATCGAAAGTGAATGAACGAATTTCACCCGCAGGAATAAACCCGCGCTCAGCGAGGACTTGATCGATACGATTCGTTATGGTAATCGCGGTAAGAACTTGACCCATTTGTTTGTCTTGAAGATTCGGCAGTACGAGTGTCATATCATTTTACCCATTTGAGTTCAATTGATTAATTCTTTTATTTTAATCACGACTGACGCACGGGTGTTAGAAACCGGATTTTTTAGGGAATCTGCGATGTTGTAACGAAGTATTTCGTAAAAAACCCAGTTTCTCGGCTCTAATGCGTCCAGGACTATAATTGTCCGGGGTTGGTTAAAATAGTTTTTAGTGACCAGCAGCCTTGAAAATTAGCCTGAACGAATGACACCAGAACCCAACTCTTCTCAACCCAATCCTTCTGAGTCGATCGCGACTGTCGAAAATCTCAACGGTGCAGCCCCTAAAGTGCCAGTAGAACCAGCGACAATCATCCCTACTGCTGAACCGGAAAAATCTCTGTCAGAGGCTTCAACCCGTAAGATCGTATTGCCACAGTATCCCAAACAAACTACTGCTGAGATGTCGGGGTCAGTGCTGATTTTGGGGTCGATCGCAGCGATGATTTTTGGGCTGGCCAACGACAGTGTTTGGCTTGGCTTAATTGGGGCGATCGCAGCGATGGGCATATCTCTACGGCTGATGTGGCCGAGTTGGGGCAAAATTTGGATCCAGGTAATTCCCCCAGCTTGGCGCACTCTGATCGTAGCCTGCTTTGGTCTTTTAGCTGGGATTGTGGGCTTGCTGATGCTCAGCGGTACTAATACTGAACCGGGAAGCCGCAATATCCAAATTAACTGGGATGCGATCGGAGCTCTCGGCGAGTTAATCGGCGCTTTGGGGCAAATTTTGATCGCAATTTTGGGCGTTTATGTAGCTTGGCGACAGTACGTGATCTCGAAAGATTTGACTATTCAGCAAAACAGAATCACGCAGCAGCAAACGATAGATGCTTATTTTCAAGGGGTTTCCGACTTAGCTCTTGACGAACAAGGGTTTTTGGAAGATTGGCCACAGGAAAGGGCGATCGCCGAAGGTCGAACTGCTGCGATTATGAGCAGTGTAGATGCTGAAGGTAAAGCTAAAATTCTCCGGTTTTTGTCGCAGTCGAGATTGGTTACTCCTCTCAAGCGCGATCGACTTTTAGGTCGCCCCATCCTTGACGGCGACGGCGGCTATGCTGAAGACAGAGACCACGGTATCCGCGTCATCGATCTCAACGTCATGTTAGCCGGTGCCGACCTCGCCAGCACTGACTTGCGGTGGACAGATTTAAGCGAAGCCAATCTCGTCCGCGCCGATCTCAGCAAGTGCGCCTTAGTCAAAGCCAACCTCTCCCGCGCTGTCTTGTACGACGCCAATCTCGCCCGCGCTGACATGAAAGGTACCACATTCTTTTATGGTTCCGTCGAAACCGCTTCCCCCCGCAGTCGCAGTGAATTTCCCAACTACACCACGGGGGAATATACTGGCGCTGTGGTAGAACGTGTTGATTTTACTGCTGTCAAGCGCTTGTCAGAGGAGCAACGAAAATACTGCTGCGCTTGGTGTGGCTCGAAATCGAGAGAGACTATCCCCGGTGGTTGCGAAGGTATTCCAAATAAACTAGGGCGTTAAAATTGGCGATCGCACTGCTGGCATAAAGTAAACGATTTCCTAAAAAGTCACGAAAAATCCTAGTAAAACCCGGTACTATAGATGAAAAAAAAATCTTTAAAGACATTGGAGGCGGATTCAATTTCAAAAGAAAAGCGATGCTTGCCCTTTTGGGACAAGTCATGTCAGGAGATATCTCAACAATTGTGGTCAGACATCAAGACAGGCTTGCAAGGTTTGGTGGCGACCTCATCAAATGGTTTGGTGAGCAAAACAATTGCCAACTCATGGTTCTCAGTAGAAACGAGTTGTCTCCAGAACGAGAAATGGTTGAAGATATCCTTGCCATCATCCACGTCTTTAGCTGCCGACTCTACTCCAGGCGTAAGTACAAATCTACTATCAAAGAAGATTCGAGTTTACCCAGAAACCAGGCTAGCAGCAAAATGGAGGACTTGGATTGCAGCAAGCAGATGGTGCTATAACCAAGCAATTGCTATCCTTAAAACCGAAAGGATTGGCAAATATGATCTTAGAAAAAAGATTATGGACTCAGCGCCAATCTGGGTTTCCGAACAACCTTACAACCCACGACAAATGGCAGTATTTCAAGCTTTTGAAGCACACAAAGCCGCCCAAAAGTTAAAAGGAACTGCCAAATTTAGAAGTCGCTTTGATGTATCTCAGACCATCAGATTTCAAGTTAGTAATTGGAAGTCTAAAACCTTTTATCCACAAGCAACCAAAGGACTATCATTTAAAGCATCTGAACCAATCATAGAAGTGATGGAACACGAGCCAACGCTATCACTAATCAATGGGCAATGGTTTATCTGCTATGCAGTTGACACCGCAAAGCCTCTTCAGACCCAAAGTAATTTGGCTATGGCCTTAGACCCTGG
>JAYSVM010000028.1:0-7739 GCA_043718495.1 Oscillatoriales bacterium
GAAACGGCACTGCCGTCTCCTAATTCTGAACCAATAACAACAGTCAACAGTCAACCGTCAACTGTCAACCGTCAATGGTCAACAGTCAACAGTCAACCGTTATCAAAACTGTTGAGATTTTGCTGATGTCTTTACCCGATCGATCTTTAAGATCAACACACCTAAAGGCGGCAAACACAAGTCGATCGAATAAGCACTATTGTGGAACCACCACTCATCAGTCCACTTACCCCCCAAATTGCCCATATTGCTGCCACCGTACTCCCGCGCGTCGCTGTTAAACAACTCCGTATAGAAACCCGGTTCCGGCACTCCTACCCGATAATGAGAATGCGGCTGCGGTGTAAAATTGCAAACCGTCACCACAAACTCATTACCATCCTTCGAGCGACGCACAAAAGCTACCACGCTGTGGCGATTGTCGCTGCAATCAATCCACTCAAATCCTTCCTCAGCAAAATCTTGACTATAAAGTGCCGATTCGCTGCGGTACAAATTGTTCAAATCCTTAAAAAACAGCTTCAACTTTTGGTGCGGCTCAAATTGCAGCAAATCCCACTGCAAATCCCCCCAAACATTCCACTCTTGCCACTGGCCGAACTCCATCCCCATAAACATGGTTTTCTTGCCGGGGTGAGCAAACATAAAGGTAAACAAACAGCGCACGTTCGCACACTTTTGCCATTCATCTCCCGGCATTTTCCCAATGATGTGAGCCTTCCCGTGAACTACCTCATCGTGGGACAGAGCTAGCATAAAATTCTCGCTGTGGTTGTACCACATACTGAAAGTTATGTTGTTCTGATGAAACTGGCGGAACCACGGATCCATGTGGAAATAGTCCAGCATATCGTGCATCCAACCCATGTTCCACTTCAGGTTGAAGCCCAAACCACCTACATAAGTTGGCCAAGAAACCATCGGCCAAGAGGTAGATTCTTCGGCGATTGACAGTGCACCAGGGAAATAGCTGAAAATTGCATGATTCACCTGGCGCAGAAAATCTGCCGCCTCGATATTTTCGCGACCACCGTACTGGTTTGTCAGCCATTCTCCGGGTTCGCGGCAGTAATCCAAATACAGCATCGAAGCCACCGCATCCACCCGAATTCCGTCGATGTGGTACTTGTCAAACCAGAACAGAGCATTTGCTACTAAGAAATTCCGCACCTCGTTGCGGCCGTAGTTAAATACTAAGGTTCCCCATTCTTTGTGCTCGCCCTTGCGCGGATCAGCGTGTTCGTACAAGTGAGTTCCGTCAAAGAATGCCAAACCGTGACCATCTTTGGGGAAATGTCCTGGCACCCAGTCAACAAGTACACCAATTCCTGCGGCGTGACATTGGTCAACAAAATACATGAAATCTTCAGGCGTTCCGTAGCGGGAAGTTGGGGCGAAATAGCCCGTAACCTGATAGCCCCAAGAACCATCGAAGGGATGTTCTGCTACTGGCAGAATTTCAATGTGAGTATATCCCAAATCTTGGACGTAAGGAATTAGTCGATCGGCCAATTCCCGGTAAGTCAGAAACCGCGCCCCTGGTTTCAGTTCCGAAACTGCCACAGAGGGTTCAATGTCACCATTTGGTAACAGGGCTGGTTCGTCAGTAGCAGCGTGTAGCCAAGAACCGATGTGGCACTCGTAAACTGAAATCGGCTGTGCTAGTTGGTCTGTCTGCCGCCGTTTTTCGATCCAAGCGCTGTCGTTCCAAGTATAGGTGTCTAAGTTGGTGACAATTGATGCTGTTTTCGGTCGCACTTCTTGCTGGAAACCGTAGGGATCTGACTTTTCATAGGGATGTCCCTCTTGGTTTTTCACTTCGTACTTGTAGTGAGTCCCCGCATCTAGTGCCGGAATAAATAATTCCCAGATGCCGTTTTGGGATTTCCGCATTTGATGTTCGCGGCCGTCCCAATAGTTAAAATCCCCTAAAACTGAGACGTTGCGGGCATTGGGAGCCCAAACGGCGAAGTACACTCCTGAGATGCCGTCTACTTGGGTGATGTGTGCTCCGAGTTTTTCGTAGATCCGGTGGTGATTGCCTTCTGAGAATAGGTGTTGGTCGAATTCTGTGAGTTTGGGCGATCGAAAGGCGTAGGGATCGTAGATAAAACGTTCGTGTTCTCCTTCTTTAACTCGCAGTTGGTAGTTAGCGAGTTCGGGAGTTTCGATCGCACATTCAAAGAAATGAGGGTGGTGTACTGACTGCATCGGGTGTTCTGCCCTCGATTCTGGCAAAACCACCGATACTGCATCCGCATTGGGCAGATAAACTCGCACGGCCCAGAATTTTTTGCCGTTTTGTTCGATCGCGTGGGGGCCAAGCACTTCAAATGGATCGTGGTGCTGATTCCCCACAATCCGGTCAATCTGTTCAAATGGGACGGTCGCAGACATAAAACTACTTACCTCAATCACTTAACTTAATCATTTTCAAAACAAAAAAACTAGAGCAACGTATCACTTTACATTTTTTTACATTTTTTGTTGCTAATCTTACCACTTAAGTGACATCACTTGACCAGGCACGGCTGCTGCGCGCCCGATCGACTCAGACAGCAGGTTAACTGTTTTTGCCTGCCATTGAGCTGGGGTCTTACTGAACCAGGGCTAATATCTAATTATAGAAATAGTGAACTACTCACCGCTAACCTGTTACTCCAGGTATAGCGTTCGCTTCTGTACTCACAGGCGAATGCCTCAGAACAGACTTCCGTCCACCCTTTGGTCTTACTTCCCCTCCTACAGCAGAGACGGCTGTTCCATCCGTCTGTAGCATTCTGATTCCTTCTGCTCTAATATTAATTGCAGCATTTCCATCTCGGTCATGGTGAGTACCACAATGAGGGCAAGTCCATTCCCTAACATTCAATGGCATTTCACTGACTTTATGACAACAATTAGAACAGAGTTTTGAACTAGGAAACCATCTATCTATTTCAACTAACTTGCCGCCTTTGCGTTCTAATTTGTAGGCTAAGAAATTGCTAAAAGTTCCCCATCCTGCATCAGAAATTGCTCGCGCCAAATTATGATTACGAACCATGCCCTTAACATGAAGATTTTCTATGATGACCACGAGGCTATCGCTGACTAACTTATGACTAAGTTTATGTAGGAAATCCTGCCGTGAGTTGCTAACTCGTTCGTACACCTTGGCAACAACTTTTCTATATTTTTGTCGTGATTTACTTCCCTTTTGTTTGTGCGCTAACTTTTGCTGTTTGCGCTTTAAGTTTTTTTCGTGCCGAGCTTGATGCTTGGGGTTGTCATATTTAGACACTTTTGTGCCATCAGTAACGACTGCAAAATGCTTCAACCCTAGGTCAATACCATAAATTTTACCTTCTGTGGTAGTAGGATTTTCACCCTCAACTTCGGTCAATATGGATGCCAAGTATTTACCTGATGGCGTTTTGGTAATTGTCACAGTCTTAATCTTCCCCTCGATTAGTCTGTGTATCTTGGCCGTAATTATGCCAATATTACCCGGAATCTTGACATTACCACCTACAATCTTGACGTTTTGAGGATACTGAATTGACTGTTTGCCGTGCTTGGACTTGAATTTGGGAAAGCCTGCTCGTTTGTCAAAAAAGTTTTTGTAAGCCGTTGTTAGATTAAGCGTCGTGGCTTGCAAAACCTGACTGTAGCAACTGGCTAACCACAGCGTCCCTTT
Source organism: Oscillatoriales bacterium (assembly GCA_043718495.1). Taxonomy (GTDB): domain Bacteria; phylum Cyanobacteriota; class Cyanobacteriia; order Cyanobacteriales; family Microcoleaceae; genus Microcoleus. The sequence continues at coordinate 3,680 of JAYSVM010000028.1, forward strand.
TTCCTTCTTGAGTTTAGGGAGTAGTGCATTGAGAGCTACCTGCCCAAGTCCTTTTCCCGCATCTTTATAGACTTCAATTGACTTATTCAGAGCGTAATTCCACCACCACCGCGAACATCCAAATGTTTGCGCTAGCAATATCTCCTGCTCTTTGGACGGGTATAAACGAACTTGTACAGTTTTGTGGAGCATCTAATACCACCTCTTGCTCTGACAGCACTACTACATATTGTCACAAATAGTAAAGGTCACAGAAGAAAGATTTGGTCAACTCCGTACCTATGATTGACTTTTTTTGTTTGTTGTGGTGTGCGATCCATCAACACCCAACTTAAGGCCCAGATCCGTGTCGTTAAAAAATGTGAGAAGCGAACGATTTTTTAGCAGCAGACTAGGCCTGTTGGGGCTGTACTTCGCTATAGCCGTGGTTACGGCTTTTTAGGTGCAGCAGGAGATGCAGAAGGAGATGCAGATTCCTTTGGTGTTGAAGATTTGTCAGCCCCAGGAGCCTTGTCAGACCCAGGAGTGCTCTTCATGGATTCTTTCGGTGCTGGAGTAGAAGCAGCAGGGGAACTTGTGTCACTACCTGTTGAAGGGGTAGCGGTAGGGGCAGTTTCACCAGCGCAGGCGCCAAGAGTGGCTGCTAAGCCCAGTACCAAAGTCAGACGAATCAATTCCTTGTTCATAAAAAATCTCCGAGGTTAAAAACCCATCGCAAGGAAGGGAATAGTTTACTTGAGAACTAATTGGTGGCACGAATAGATCGACGATTCGCTCGTTGATTACAATACTGCATTTAGTCACATTTTCCCACATCAAATCAAAGATTATTTTGTGGGCTGACAACAGACCCATTGAGGATATGTTGAATTTTCCTTCGAGGTATACCTCTACAGGGTTTTATTGTGAGGATTATGCCATACCCGACTGCCGATCGGCTACTTGATTAGTTCTACTCCCCAGCATCCCCATCAGCAAGGATTATATCTTTCTGGCACAATGAGCAGGAAAATATACCCGTGATTAGGATGGTTTAGTGGTTTGTGAGCTATCCTTGGCAAGGATAACCGATCTAGGCGAAATTGCCACAACTGGCTATCCGATCGCTCCAAAAGAAATTCTAACCTAAGTCAAGTATTAGTGAATGTTATGACTGCTACTATCAGATCCACGGATTCTCGCCGCCGCGCAGCCGCCCGCAAACCCGTTGTGGGGCCTGCCACCAGCAAGGTTACTTCGATTGCTCAAAGGAGGCGTGCCAAAACAGGGCCGGTACTGCCTAACTACTCCGCAGCCGAACCAGATCAGGCACTACCTCGATCGGAAGCATCGGTGCTGAAAGTGCTGCCGAATTCTCGCTTCCAACCGGCGTGGCTGCGATCGCTCCTGCAAGTACAACGCGCTTCTTCTGTGGCAGTCATGTTGATTCTGGGCGGGGCTTTGAGTCTCTACGGCTTGACTGTGTACAGCGAGCAGCGCTGGAGTCAGGAGTATCAAAAGCTGGAAACTCTGCGCCTCCGAGAACAGCAGTTGAGTGCCGCCAGCGAAGTCTTGAAACACCAACTGGCGAAAGAGGCGGAAAATCCAGAAACAGGTTTGGCTTCTCAGAAGCCTGGAGAGATGATTTTCTTGCAGCCAGCCCCAGTTGGTCGATCGCCCCAAGCGACAACTATACCAAGTCCAGAACCAGCGCGATCAAATCAAGGTGCTATTGAAGCGCCGCTGGGTTATTGATTTTGGGCATGGGGAATTGGGAATTGGGAATTGGGAATTGGGCATCGGGAATTGGGAATTGGGCATCGGGCATCGGGCAACTCCCCCTGACCCACCCCTAGGGCGTGTTTTCTTGCCTCTTCTGTAGGTTGGGTTAAGCGTAGCGCAACCCAACAAATCTAGGAAAAATGTTGGGTTTCGTTCCTCAACCCAACCTACAATTTAAGGCAATTCAGGGGAGAGAAAACACGCCCTAGCCCCTCCCAGGAGGGGAACCGGATCTAGCCCCCGAATTTATCCCTGGGGTCAATCCAAAATCTAAAATCTAAAATCTAAAATCGAATGACCTACGACCCCCGTTTTGACCGCCATAGATCGCCGAACTCAAAACGTCCAAAACAGCCGGACGATCGCATTCGATCGCCTAAAACAACAAAAAGCTCTGTTTCTGGCAACCCTAGCAGGCAGCCTCGGCAGCCGATGGAACGTTTAAAACGCAGCAAGTTTCGCTTGTGGGTGGTGTGGGCGGTGTTGATGTTTTCCGGGCTGGGGCTGGCGGTGAATTTGTTTTATTTGCAGGTGACACGAGCCTCGGCGCTGCAAAAACAGGCGCAGCAACAGCAAACTCTCAAAACTAAGCCGTTTGTGCCGAGACGCCCGATTATTGACCGCAGTGGGAATGTTTTGGCGATCGACCGACAGGTGTACACGCTCTATGCTCACCCGAAGTTATTCAAGCACACGAAGGGGGAAGTCGCGGCTGCATTGGCTCCGATGTTGCCCATCAAAGCTAGTGCAAATAATACGGCGGAAACTGAATTGCTGCAAAAGTTCAATCTTGCTGAGAGCGGAATTACGATCGCGGATTCCTTGGCTCAAGAAGTGGCCGATCGAGTTTCTCGGATGTTAATTAAAAATAGTCCGGTTGATGGGTTGGAGTTGGTGCGACAACAGCAGCGTTTTTATCCGCAGCAGGAATTGGTGGCGGATGTCCTGGGTTATGTGGATGGGGAGCGGAAGGGGCAAGCGGGGGTAGAATACAGTCAGCAGAATTTGCTGGAGCGATCGATGCCGTCGATTCAATTTAGCAAATCGATTAATGGGAATTGGCTTCCCGATCGACTGGCGGCGGGTTTTGTTCAGTTTGATGACTTGAAGTTGCAATTGACGATCGACAGCCGTTTGCAGCGGGCGGCTCGAATTGCTCTGAAGGATAAAATGAAGGAACACGGGGCGAAGCGGGGCACAGTGATTGTAATGGATGCCCGTAATGGGGAGTTGCTATCGATGGTGGCGGAACCTTCTTATGACCCAAATAAGTATTTTAACTTTGGTTTGGAACGTTATAAAAATTGGGCTGTAACTGATGTTTACGAGCCTGGTTCGACTTTTAAAGCAATCAATGTGGCGATCGCGCTAGAAGCCGGTGTCGTCAAACCTGATAGTGTGTTTAATGACGAAGGTCGGATTTACATGAATCCCTGGACTATCCAAAATTCTGACTATCCACAAGTAGGGGCGCGCGGGCCTTCTACTGTTACTAAGATTTTGAAAAATTCTAGTAATGTGGGGATGGTTCATGTCATGAGTAAAATGAAGTCTTCTGTTTACTATCAAGCTTTAGAAAAACTGGGATTGGGACAAAGTGCGGGAACAGATTTGCCTTTTGAAGTAACCAGTCAGCTCAAAAATCGAGAGCAATTTATTAATTCTCCGGTAGAAGTTGCTACTACTGCTTTTGGTCAGGGTTTTTCGATTACTCCGATTCAATTGGTGCAGCTTAATGGCGCTTTGGCAAATGGTGGTAAGTTGGTAACTCCTCACGTTGTGCGGGGACTTTTCAATCGGGAAGGCGAAGCTTATTGGAAGCTTCCGAGAAGTGTAGGGAAGCAGGTTTTTTCGCCACAAACTACGAAGCAAGTTTTAGAAATGATGGAAACTGTGGTTGATGAGGGTACGGGGAAAGCTGCACAGATTTCGGGCTATCGGATTGCGGGGAAAACTGGTACAGCTCAAAAGGCTAGTGCTGGTGGTTATTCTAAGGCAATTATTACTAGCTTTGTGGGAATTATGCCTGTGGATGCGCCTCGGTATGTGGTTTTGGCGGTGGTTGATGAGCCGAAGGGGGGTTCAGGGGGGACTGTGGCGGCGCCGATTGTGGAGTCGGTGATGGAGGCGCTGATTAGTATTGAGAAGATTCCTGCTAATCAGAAGTAAGGAATATCGTAAGAAATGGACACGGCAGTAAGAAATACGGACACGGCAGTGCCGTTTCCCTACCCCAGAATTATCTATCGTAAGAAATACGGACACGGCAGTGCCGTTTCCCTACCCCAGAATTATCTAT
>JAYSVM010000029.1:0-7700 GCA_043718495.1 Oscillatoriales bacterium
ACAAGTTGAACAGGAAAGGGCGGACATCCTCGATTTTATCGGGCCCGCCCAAGTTTAATAGCAATACTCCTACACGGCCCATAACGATTACAGCTCTCCCATCGTCTTAGTTCTGTTATTTATTTTAACAATATAGCTTTATCATATCTTAAGTCGATAGCAACATATACATAATTTTGAGTTTGGCAACAATTTTTTTAGATTTACGTTATCAGTACGAATGGTTTTAGGTGCGATCGCCCGTTTTGATGCTCAGAGTCGCGATCGAACTACGCAGTTTTTTGTGCAATACTCCCAAGATGTCACCAAACTGGATGCCTGGGGGCACTATATCAAATCCGGTAGCATCGGAATTAATATTAATTACCCGAAATTAGGAGACGGCAATGCCGTGTCCCTACAATACTATTTTGGGGTAGGGACACGGCATTGCCGTCTCCGAACCATCATGTTTGAGTGCAACTGTCAACCGTCAACAGTTAACCGTCAACAGTTAACAATTAACTAAAGAAACTTTCTCGCGTAGGCCAAAGCCGCCTCAAACTTGAGCACTACATCCTCTTCTGTGTGAATAGCTTTCTCCTGTTCCAATAGTCGTCTGCCGAACCTAAAAATGCCATCCTGTTCTAAATGCTCTACAGCAGGTAGAGTTTCTGGATGTGGCAAAAACTTTCTGCCGATTGTGTACGGAGTGTGGTACGAAAAACTAAAATCTGGAAACTTATCGCTCTTGATTTCAAGGTAATAAAGCGAATAATAATCCTTAGTTTCCGAATACACGCAGTCGCGACACCTACTTACCTGTCTGCGATTCTGATAGAAAAAATCCCACTTATCCCAATAGTAATCATCTTTCATCATTTCCTGATGATCGTCACAAAGTTCTAGATACAATTTGTCAGCATCGTTGGGACGATAGAAGTAGAGCATAGCGTAGGGCATTTCAATCAGTGTCTTGACTGCTTGATTTTTTCGCTGATACCATTCCTGGCGATGAATTTCGTAAATTTCCCTATTTTCGAGCGCTTTTGCACCATTAAGCTGATTTTCTTTTGCCCACCGCGAAGCCCAAACTGTCCAGTAAGCTAGTTGAAAAGTTGCAGAAATTTCTGCTGAACCTTGTTCTTCCCAGTCTGCAATAATTTTCGACCAAGCGGAACTAAAAGCTAATCGGGAGTCTTCCTTTTCTTGATGGCTTTCTTTACTGATTGGAGTGGCTGTTTTGCCATTATTTTGAATCTGCCCTTTTGGTTCTTTTCGCCAACTATTGATATCGGTTTGTGATAGACTCAAGATAAATCTTCTCTCGTGGACGGGATATTCTAAGTGAAGTCCTGATTTGAGGAATGTGCGGTATTCCAAAATAGGGAGTTTTCCTTGTTCAATCCATTGCTGGCGTTCTTTTGGGGAACATTTGAGCAGTTTTTCTAATTCTACTGGCTCGACGGCTAATTCACTTTTGAATTTATCCCAAAATCTTTCCTCTTCGGCTGGGTTTAATTCCAGCACAGATACAATTGTACTAACGAGGTGGTCTGTTTGGTCTTGGCAATTGTCAGGAAGTCCTAAAAATTCGAGGAGTTGGGCTTTGAGTATACGCCTGGAAGAGATTAGCTCGGCTAACATGAGAAGCTCCAGTAGAGTCTGAACTTGTGTTTTTGTTAAATTTGCAAAATTTGCACAAGTTTATCTATCTTACGTCAATTCAAGGGTCGATCGCCCACAATTCATACCAAAATCAGCATAAATACTCAAAAACTTAGATTATGGTCGATCGCCCTGGTGGCTAAAATCGATAATTGCGATCGCGCACCCACAAACTCACGGGCACAGCATGGTCTGTTTTGTCTACCTTCACTGATATCAGGGTATTGAATTGGTAGCGATCGGCAAGTTGTTGGTACAATGAAGTATCGATGAGTCCTTCTGCTTCCCAGAGTTTAGCTTGCGATCCCAATTATCGTCGAAATTGATCTGAAATCATGGTGTATATTCCAGAGGATTTGAGAGGTGATAGCTTTCAATATGTCAGTTATCGAGTAATTGTAGGTGGAAGGTAAGACACCTGTCTAAGTTGCAACGAAGAAATCAAGGAATGTCATATTATGGCACAAGCTCAAGCTAAAAAAATAACTTTTAATGAGTACCTTAATTACTCAAATGATACGGATAAACGCTATGAATTAATTGATGGAGAGTTAATTGCTTTGCCACCCGAATCTGAACCTAACAATTTTATTGCCAACTATCTATTTTTCTATCTTGCTAGCAGCGGGTTAGTGCCACTTAGGCTGATTAAAACTCATAATTGTGAAGTTCAAGTTGCTGTTTTGCGATCGGGAGATGCTGCCAATCGTTACCCAGATTTGATTATTTTGGAACCCGAACATATTCCGCTGACGGCAAACAGGTTAACTATTACCTTTGATATGTTACCTCCTCGGTTGGTTGTGGAGGTAGTTAGTCCCGGTAGGGTGGGCAGGGATCGGGATTACAATCGTAAACGAGTTCAGTATGCAGCGCGGGGCATCGCAGAGTATTGGGTTATCGATCCAATTGAACAAGTAGTTACTGTGCTGCGGCTTGAGGATGGGCAATATGTTGAAGTTGGAGTATTTCGGGATGGAGAAGCGATTATATCTCCAATGTTTCCACAGTTAAGTTTAACGGTTCAACAGATTTTGAGTGGAGAGGTTTAAGGGCGGATCAATAGCTAATTGGTTAGCATTCATCTAACCACCTACCGATTAGTGAAAATCTCCACTCTCAACCTGATTAAGGCAAAGGGGATACCCACATTACTCATCAATATTAGGTATTAGGCTTGTCCGCCTCAAGCTGTGGATGCTAGCACCGATGATATTTGCCTGTTGTAAGGCATTAGAAAAAATTTCTGATGCCGATTCCAGGTTGATGTTTCTAGGGCCTTCAAGAGCTGGGAACAGGTAAATATCATGGGTTGGTTGATAGGCAGCCAGTATCAGCCTTAGCTCTTCAATTACTGGGATGGTGCGGGTTGCGAGTCTTTTCTTGGTGCGGATGAGAACCTCTGGCAGAACGGAACCGTCAGGAGCGTAATAGTCTCTCACCCGCAAGGTACAAGCTTCTTTGATTCGGGTCGGCGTGAAGAGACAGATGCCGATTAGGGCGCGATCACGCGGTGTCTGCAAGCCTTCGGAAAATAGCAACTTGATTTCCTCTTGGCTCAATGCTCTAGGGTCATCTATCCTTTTAACAAGTGCTAGTATACCTAATACCAACTCTACGCTTGACTTAGAATAGTTTTCCAGCAATTTACCATTGCTATCGAATACATTGGACAACTGCCCGTAAAGAAATTTCGGGAGAAGAGTATTGTGATACAGAGAGACAACTTCTCTGAGCTCGTCTGACGGAACAAACTGTTTTGTATTGAGTCCAGCGACTACATCGTTGTAATAACAGATGAGAGCATAGGAGATTGTTATTAGTTCATCCGATCCTCCTATTTCAATTTCTTTTTTGATCTTGTGAACTCTTTCCACATCATGTCGGTTTAGTAAACCAGCGTCGCAAGCAGTAGATACCGAAGCCAAGAGGGAGTCTATACCTGTCATCCTTTATCGTCCAAAATGGGAAGTAGTCGTGAACCACTATAGTAGGCTGACAAAGCCGACAGTAGTATTGATTTAAGGTAGTCAAAAAAGAAAATAATTACAACTTTACCTTTTATCGCGACGCCGATGCGTTTTTCTCGCAGTCAATGACACTCTCCAAGAACTTCTTGACTAGGGGTAACGACAAACTAAAAAAATTACCCCCTCAAAAAAACACCTATCCACTTCCGCAAATTTTATCCATCAACCCGATTCAAATTCCAATCATAGGGTAAAAAAACGATCGCACATTCATCCCCCATCACCACATCCGCACCCAAATAACTACCCACATATCCAGCCACCGAACCCGCCACCTTCACAAAATCCTCACCATACCACTTAAAAATCTTGCTCAAATAAAGCGTCTTTTTCCCGGCATCATACCGCACCTTATCCGGATTGTGAATAAAACGGTTCGCGTCTATTTCCAGTTGAGTTTGTACCGACTCCGGGAAATAAGCACCGCGACGCAACATCGGACATCCCACAGCAGCACAAACCAACGCAAAATGGATACGCGGTTCGGCAAATTCCCGGCGTAAAATCCCGTGTTCGATTTGATTTAAACTGTACTTTTTCCCCGCAATTGTATAAGTTGAACGGGTGAAAAATTCCAAAAAGCTCAGCCAGTTGGGAATTCCCAAAACTTTGGGACGAATTGACGCGATCGGATATACTTCAATAACTTGAGAAATCGCGATCGCATTATACACATTTAGCCACAAAGCCAGCAACGCATCCGCATCCGTCTCCGCAGCCAAATCCACATCCGCCAAACTTTCCAGCCACTGTCTCAAAACATCCGCCGACTCAGCTTTCCAGCGCCGATAATTCACGCGGCCAAAATCGTCAACATAGCATTGTAGCAAATTGTCCCAAATCTTAAAGGCGCTCGTATTTATCATCACAGTTTACTATTTTTAAAAGGACTAAAATCCTTACTACGAAAGTTTTTTATAGATTTCATGCCGTTTATCTTCTACAATCTTAAAAGATTCTAAATTAAAACTTCAACAGGAATTTGTCTATTCTGGCAAAACTCCTATCCCAATTTTAACAGCCAATTCTGACTTTTCAATTCCTATCCCCACATACCCATGATTAATCAAACAAACTTCTGCGATCGGCTTTTAGAGGCAATTGAAAAAAATCATACTTTGCTGTATTTAGCCCTCGAACCAGACCTCGAAACTTTCGATTCATCGTCAATAACGACGGATTTATTGGCAAAGGCTAAATTTGCGATCGACCAAACAGCCGACTTAATTTGCGCCTACAAGATCACCCTCGGTTTTTATCAATCTCTCGGCATTCCCGGCCTGGAATTGCTGCAAAAAATCTTGACAATTATTCCGGCTCACATTCCCGTAATTTTAGATGCCAAACACTGCGACTTAAACACCAGCACAGTATTTGCCAAAACCATATTTGAAGACTGGCAAGTTGATGCTGTGACTTTAAGTCCCTATGCCGGATTCGACCAAGTAGCGCCATTTCTATTGTATCCCGGCAAAACAGTTTTTGTCCTGTGTGCCACTGCCAATCCTTCTGCCGCATCTGTACAACAATACCCAACGCCAGAAAATCCTTTGTACTTGCAATTAGTCGGGATTTCTCAGACTTGGGGAACTCCCGAAAAACTGGGTTTAGAAGTAGGAGTAATGCCCGATGTGTTGGCGCGCATTCGCCAGGCTGCTCCTGAACGCCTAATTTTAGTCGAAGGAGATATCGTAGCAGAAAATGACATCGAAGCAGAAAAAAACCTCGCTCAACTCCTAGCAGCCGGTTTAAGCAAGAATGGTGAGGATTTATTGCTACCAATCCCTGCCAGTTTATTCGCCGAACCAAATCCCCGTGCCGGAGTTCAAAAATTGCGGGATAATATCAACGAAGAGCGTTTAAAGGCGATCGCAGGTAGTCCTACTTGTGACTTGTGGCTACCGGATGTTTGCTTTTTGCAACCGGAACCTCACCGCGATTTAATCTTGCAACTTTTTGACATCGGCTGTGTGGTTTTTGGCGATCATGTACAAGCATCGGGGGCTACCTTTCCATATTATATAGACTTGCGAAAAATTATCTCTATTCCGCAAATCTTCCACCAAATAGTTAGCGCCTATGCAGATATTCTCAAAGATTTAAAATTCGATCGCATTGCGGGAATTCCCTACGGTTCCTTACCCACAGCAACAGGTTTAGCTTTGCGGATGGAACGCCCGATGATTTTTCCGCGCAAGGAAGTGAAAACTTACGGTGCAGGCAAGTTAATTGAGGGACATTTTCAGGCTGGAGAAACTATTGTGGTAGTTGATGATATTTTGATTAGTGGCAAGAGTGTGATGGAAGGTGCGGCTAAGTTGCAATCTGCTGGGTTGAATGTGGAAGATATTGTGGTTTTGATTGACCACGAACAGGGGGTGAAAGATAGATTGCGGGTGAATGGTTATCGCGCACATTCTGTGTTAGCACTGTCGGAAATTGCTCAGATTTTGTATCAAGCAAATCGTATTGATACGGAGCAATTTAATCTTTTGACTACAGAAGCTTAAAGATATATAGCAATCCTTGCAGGAGTCGTAAGTTTTTTACCCCACCCCAACCCTCCCCTTAGCAAGGGGAGGGAGTAAGAAATTTACAAATGATTTAGGATTGCTATATGATATCAATTCCGGTAACGCTGGAATTGATATGATCCTAAATTAGAAAAGGTTCGATCGCGCGATCGTGCTACTTCCAGTCAAATCGTTGAGCTAGTACCTAGGTAGCAAATAAATAGACAGAGTGGTACACTTGTTGACAAATCTAGGGTGTGCCATGTTCAAACCCTGCGCGATTTGCATTCACAGCTTGGATTGTCAGTTAACAAACCCGTACAAGACGTGGCAGAATTAAACAAAGAAATCCAGTGTTGAGGTCGAACAATGCTTCTGTCCATCAAAACAAAGTTAAAGCTAAACAAAAGTCAAGCAACGGCTATGAGTAAAAACGCTGGCATAGCGAGATTTACTTATAATTGGGGATTGGCTACTTGGAATAGCCTTTACAAAGATGGATTGAAGCCCAATAAATACCTGCTCAAGAAATTCTTCAACAATCATGTAAAGCCTGAGTTCACATGGATAAAAGAGACAGGAATCTGTCAAAAGATAACTCAATATGCCTTTGACAATCTTGGAGATTCGTTCTCTAAATTTTTCTCAAAGAAAGGTGGATATCCCAGATTTAAGAAAAAAGGGCATCACGACTCTTTTACGATTGATGCGGGTGGCAAGCCAATCCCCGTGGGCGGTACGTCTATAAAATTACCGACAATCGGCTGGGTAAAAACCCACGAAGGGTTGCCTCACACGACTTGCAAGTCAATCACCATCTCGCGCATTGCTGATAGTTGGTTTATCGCTTTTGCCTACGAACAGAGTCATGAACCCACAGTCAAAAGTTATGACGCTGTAGGAGTTGACTTGGGTATTAAAGAGTTGGCTACACTTTCAACTGGTGTAGTATTTCCGAACCCAAAGCACTATAAAGCGCATCTCGCAAAACTCAAGAGGTTATCAAGAGTTTTAGCGAGAAAGGTAAAAGGCTCTAGTAATAGATATAAAGCCAAAATCCGCGTCGCTAAACATCATGCAAAAATAGCAAACCAGAGAAAAAATAATCTGCATCAAATCACTACTTACTTATGCAAAAACCACGTAACGATAGTAGTAGAAGATTTGAATGTCAGTGGGATGCTAAAGAATCACAAGCTAGCCCAGGTAATAGCTGACTGCGGATTCTATGAATTTAAGCGTCAACTGGAATATAAGGCTCAAAAATTTGGCTGTGAAGTGATTGTTGCCGATCGCTGGTTTCCATCAAGCAAAACTTGTTCAAATTGTGGACACATCCAAGATATGCCATTGAAAGAAAGGATTTACAACTGTGAAAGTTGTGGTCATTCGATGGACAGGGATTTGAATGCAGCGATAAATTTATCACGGTTGGCTAAACCGTGAAAGCTTACCGAGGGATAGCCGCTCCCATGCTCCCGATGAAGTAAGAAGCAAATGTCTAGACTTG
>JAYSVM010000030.1:0-7654 GCA_043718495.1 Oscillatoriales bacterium
TATCAGTATTATCGGCCGCTTTTTAGAGCATTCTCGGATGTTTTATTTTTTCAATGGTGGCGACGAGGAGGTTTATATTGGTTCTGCTGATTGGATGCAGCGCAATCTCACAAGACGGGTTGAGGCGATAGTCCAGGTGGAAGACTCGACAATTGCTATGGAGTTGCAAGAAATTTTGGGTGTAATGTTGGCAGACAACCGCCAAGCTTGGGATTTGCAGCCTGGGGGTCACTATTCTCAGCGGCGGCCGCCTGCCAATTGCCCGGAAGTGAGTTCGCAACAGATCCTGATGGATATGGCAATGAATTAGTCATGGTAATTGGTAATTGGGAATTGGTAATTGGTTAACAGTTATTAGTTATCTGTCAACAGTCAACAGTCAACAATGCTCAATGCCCAATTCCCAATTCCCCATGCCCAATTCCCAATTCCCCATGCCCAATTCCAATTAATTAAAAGTACGTTTGAATTCTTCTAACAAATCATCAATTTCTTCGATAGCCTGACTCACATCTATTCTCAGAGCTCCCAAATCCGACCTATCTAGCAGGCGCACTAGGGATTCCCGCTTAATCTCGATTTCTGCTACGCGCTCTTTGATTGTTTGTGCATCCATTGTTTTTTCCTTATTTTCCCTGAACAACTGACATTTCTTGTCTAATTATTATACCAAAATCCGTATCAAAGATTGCAAAGACTCTGTAAATCGGTTTAAATTTTTGTATTTTACCAAGAAATTGGGTCTAAAGCCCCGTCCTTTTAGGACGGCTTTTCCTCTTTAAGCTTATCAATCCAGTCCTCTACAAGTTGGGTCATTGTTTTTTCTTTCTGTTTGGCAATTCTCCGCAACTTTTCTAGCCGACTCACGGCAATGCGAATACTTAATCTTTCTTTAACCATTTGGCTACCCAATTGCTACCCGCTATGATATCATAATTAGCATGAAAACATTGAAGTTCAAGCTATATCAAAGCAAGCGGAATAAACACCTCAAGCGAAGCATCAATGCTGCCGGGGTAATTTATAACCATTGCATCGCACTTCACAAACGGTACTACCGGATGTGGGGCTCTTCCCTTGAATTGCAGCAAACTTCAAAGTCATATCGCCAAACTCAGAAAGCGTAAAGCATTCTGGCAACAGGTTGGATCTCAGGCTGTGCAGGAGATCTGTCAACGCATTGAGAAGGCATACCAACTGTTCTTTAAACATCACAAGAAAGGAGTTAGACCTCCCGGATTCAAGAAAGTTCGCAAATACAAATCTTTCACTCTCAAGCAAGCGGGCTATAAATTCTTAGGCGGCAATCGAATTAAGATGGGGAATCGCGTTTATCAGTATTGGAATTCCAGAGAGATAGAAGGGAAGGTTAAGACATTAACCATTAAACGCACGACATTAGGAGAGTTGTTCATGGTTGTGGTCGTTGACAGCGTTGAAGAACCTGAAACCAAAGTCGAGACGAGTAGAATCGCTGGCTTTGATTTCGGCTTAAAAACGTTTCTCACCTGCTCAGATGGAACGAAAATCGAATCACCGCAATTTCTGAAACAGTCCCTCAACGCTATTAAGAAAGCAAATCGTCAGCATTCCAAAAAACGGAAAGGCTCAGCGAACCGAGAAAGAGCAAGACTTAATCTAGTTCGCAAATACGAGGACGTAGTGAATCGTCGCTCTGATTGGTTCTGGAAATTGGCTCACGAACTAACTGATAAGTTCGACGTGCTGTGCTTTGAGACTTTGAATCTAAAAGGAATGCAACGACTTTGGGGGCGTAAAATCTCAGATCTTGCATTTGGCGAATTTCTCCAAATTCTCGAATGGGTTGCCAAAAAGAAAGGAAAACAAGTAGTTTTCATCGACCGTTGGTATCCATCTAGTAAAACTTGTTCCCATTGTGGATACGTTCTGAAAGAGTTGGATCTGTCAGTTCGTGAATGGCGCTGTCCGTCCTGTCAAAAGGTGAACGACAGAGACGAGAACGCGGCGATAAATATTTGTGCGGTTGGGGCATCAACCGTTAAGTTAGGTGATGTTAGACAGGCTATGCCTGCAATTGCTGTTTGAGCTTAGAATCCCCTCGCCTTTAGGCAGGGGAGTATGTCAAAACAAAATCTTAAAGATTGCCTACTATAGGAGATATTGAAGGAATAATTTCATATAACAACAAATTTGATATAAAATAAATCGTTGTTGAATATCAGCGCAGAAAAGGGGGACGTTTGCTGTCTGTGGACTTGTTTTTGATCATTTCAGCTAAAAATCGCTTCAGAGCTTTTTCGCGATTTTTCATGAAAGCAGCCCAAAATCCTGGTTGATATTCATCCATTGTCTTGGCTAGGGCCCAGACATCTATGGCTAAGATGTTATAAAGTCTTTCATCTTCGCGCTTGAGCGAGTTGATCTGCTCTAAAACCGACTTGTTTGCTCCTGGAGTTTGTCTGTCTTCGTCTTTGATCATGTCTCAAGAATTGGTTAAAAGGGCAAAGGGTCGATCGCAACCCTAAATGTATATAATTTAATGATACTGGTGATCTCGATCGCCTTCTGAAACCAAATACACATGATTAGCACCAATATTTATAGGTGTTGGCGACAAGTCGAGGGGGGATAATTTTTTGAATTTAGGGACAGGCTTTTGGATGTACCCCTATCCCGCGCTCTTAGATTTTAGCAGTTTTTGTAGACATTTTGTCAAAAAATCTAAATTTATCCCAGACTTTTTGACTGATAATAATTAAAGTATATTACTGATTCCAGCTAACTACCTCACTGATATGTTCCGTAAAATTTCTTTAGCAAACCTAGCCTTAGTTGTTGGTTCTATTTTAGCAGTAGTCGGTTTCGTCGCTTACTTCACGGACCAACCGACTTTGAATCTGGCGGGTTTTTTCTATGGTATTCCGCTGTTGCTGGGGGGTTTGGCCCTGAAGGCTGCTGAACTCGAACCAGCGGATTTCACCGAACCGACTTCTCCTGAAGTTCTGCTGCTGAGAGAACACCAGGCCACAGAGACTCAAAACCAAGTTCGCAAAGATGTCACCCGATTTCGCTACGGCCAACCAGCTCACTTGGATGATGCCCTGGAGCGCCTGGGTTTGGCACCTACAGACGAGGAAAGACCAGTGCTGCGAGGGTTGCGAGAAATTTCTGTGGATGGTTGCTATGGATTGATTCTAGAGTTTAATTCGCCCTTAATTGCGATCGAACTTTGGGAAGAAAAACAGGCAAAAATAGCTACGTTTTTCGGCCCTAATTTGCACGCAACAGTGACTCAAACTGGTGAAGACCAAATTGAATTGGCTTTAATTAAAAGTGAAGCAACTTAAAGTTGTCAGTTGTTGGTTGTCAGTTGTTGGTTGTTCTAATAACTAATAACTAATAACCAATAACTCATAACCAATTCCCAATTCCCAATTCCCAATGCCCTATGCCCAATGCCCAATGCCCTATGCCCTATGCCCTATTCCCAATTCCCTATGTCCAACTATGTTGTTGCGGCAGTTCTATCCGAAATTGAGTGCCTTTACCATCTTGGGAAAAACACTTCAATCCCCCTTTGTGCTGCTCAACAATGATCCCATAGCTGATAGCAAGTCCTAATGCGCTGGCTTCCCTTGCAGGTTTCGCCACAAAAAATGGGTCAAAAATTTGGGTTTTCACTTCTTCGCTCATTGCCATGCCATTGTCACTAATCTCAATGGAAATCCGCTGACCACTCATAACTTTAGTGCGAATCCAAATCACTGGTTTAAAGTTGACTGATTCCGACTCATTTAACTCTTGACTTGACTCTTCTAAAACATCGATCGCATAATTGATAATATTCAGAAAAGCTTGATTGAGTTGACCGGCATAACACTCAATCTGTGGTAAATTTCCGTACTCTTTGACCACCTTGATATCGCGCCTGCCTTCGCGAGCAGGTAAGCGGTGCTGTAATAGTAAAAGAGTGTTTTCCAAGCCGTCAGAAACATCAAATAATTGCCATCCCGATTGATCGCTACGGGAAAATTCTTGTACTGACAAGATAATTTGCCTAATGCGATCGCTCCCTGTCCGCATTGAACTCACAATTTTCAACAAATCTTCTAGCACGAATTCCACATCCATATCTTGCTGTTTTTGCAGGATATCTTGGCTGGAATTAACTAACTCTTTTTGATACATTCGTAGCAGTTGACTTAAATCATTGGCGTAAGTTTGGACGTGAGTCAGATTGCTATAAATGAAAGTAATCGGATTGTTGATTTGGTGGGCAATACCAGATATTAACTCTCCCAAATTAGACATTTTTTCATTTTGCAGAATCTGATGGCGTGATTGTTCCAATTCTTGCTGCGATCGCTCTAACTGCTCCCTCAACTCGCGCGATCGCAAACCTGCACGTACTCTCCCCAATAATTCCTGTTTAACTATCGGTTTAAACACAAAATCGTCAACCACCACGTCCAATTTTTCCGCATCAAACTGGGCTGGTGTAGTCAGCATAATCACATAAACGGAAGCTAATTCTCGATCGGCATTCAGCAACCGGCACACATCCAACCACTCGATTTCAGGGGAAGTCCCATCGCAAATTACCAAATCAGGGGATATTTGGCGAGCCAAATCCATACCCTCCCTAGTGTTGGGGGCGAATCTCACCTGATGTCCCTTGCCTGAAAGTAACTCTTGTATGATTTCAAAAGTCATAGTATCCGCGATCGCCAGAATCTTTCCCATAACACCCACTCCACAAATTACTCTTCAGGACACAACAGCCAGAATTATCCCGATATATTTAAAATTAGAATAATTAAATGTTACCCAAAATTACCAAAAACCGCGCCCAGAAACACAAAAAAACTTTAAAATTAACTAATCATCAATTAACCTTCTCGGTCAGCGCCTGAGAAATGCCAATTACCAACAACCCCTCAACTTTGATTCAATCCGAAACACTCGAACTATTAGAATGGTCGCGCTTGTGTCAGCACTTGGCTACCTTCGCGGCCACCAAACTTGGTGTCGCCGCCGCCCTTGACGTCCAAATCCCGCCAACTCAAGCTCAGACAGCAGAACTCCTAGCCCAAACTCAGGAAGCTTATCAGCTAGATAACCGCCCTGGAAGTGCTTTGGCTTTTGAAGGCATCCAAGACATCGGTACTTCGTTGCAGCGAGCCGAACGGCAAGGTTTGCTCAGTGGCGAAGAATTGCTGGCGATTGCTACCACCCTAGCGGGAGCAAGGCAATTGCGCCGAATCATTGACAGTCAGCCAGATGTGCCGACACTCAAGGAATTGGCAGCCCAATTGCGGACTTATCCCGAAATCGAACAAGAAATACATCGCTGTATAGACGATCGCGGTCAAGTAGCCGATCGAGCCACTCCTAAATTAGCAGGAATTAGAGTTCAAATGCGAACGTTGCGCGATCGCATTTATCAAATATTACAGGGAATTTTGCAGCGACAATCCAACGCCGTCCAAGAACAGGTAATTACCCAAAGGAACTCGCGCTTTGTAATTCCCGTCAAAGCTCCCCAAAAAGATGCCATACCGGGCATCGTTCACGACTCCTCAGCCAGCGGCGCGACACTGTATGTAGAACCCCACAATACAGTAAATCTCAACAACCAAATGCGGCAATTTCTGAGACAAGAACAAGTCGAAGAAGAAGCAGTTCGCCGCGCCCTGACTGAGCAAGTAGCAGCAGTCAAACCCGACTTAGATAGATTAGTGGTTGTAGTCACAACTTTAGATTTAGCCACTGCTAAAGCACGTTACGGCTTTTGGTTACAAGCAAATCCGCCGACATTCATTGAACTTGGAAACACAGAAATAGCACCAAAAAATGGAGAAATAACAGAGGAGGAAAACTCAGAAAACACCAAAGTACAAATTCCCAACTTGCGATCGCAAATCACCCTGCGTCACTTGCGCCATCCCCTGTTAGTTTGGCAGCAGCAATACGAACAAGGTTTTGCAGTAGTGCCGATCGACTTAACCATCGCACCGCACATTCGTGTAGTCGCCATCACCGGCCCCAACACCGGTGGCAAAACTGTCACCCTCAAAACCTTGGGATTGGCCGCTTTAATGGCAAAAGCCGGAATGTTTGTGGCGGCCCGCGAACCTGTAGAATTGCCGTGGTTTGACAATATTTTGGCAGATATTGGTGACGAGCAATCTTTGCAGCAAAGTTTGTCTACTTTCAGTGGTCATATTCGTCGCATCAGTCGCATCTTAGCAGTATTGAAACAAGGAGGAGAACAAGATTCAAACCTCCCAATTCCTGATACTTCCACAACCCTTCGACTACGCTCAGGGGACACGGTTTCCGATACTTCGACTACCCTTCGACTACGCTCAGGGGACACGGTTCCCGATGCCCTATGCCCCATGCCCGATGCCCCATGCCCAATTCCCAAATCTTTAGTTTTATTAGATGAAGTAGGAGCGGGGACTGATCCATCAGAAGGCAGTGCATTGGCGATCGCACTTTTGCAATACCTCGCCCAACACTCCCTACTAACAGTCGCAACCACCCACTTTGGCGAACTCAAAGCCCTCAAATATCAAGACTCCCGTTTTGAAAATGCCTCAGTGGAATTTGACGACAGTTCCATGCAGCCCACCTATCGGTTACTGTGGGGAATTCCCGGACGTTCCAACGCCCTCAGCATTGCCAAAAGACTCGGTTTGCTAGCAGAAATAGTTGCAGAAGCACAAACCTATGTTGGGGGAGCATCCCAGGATGTCAATCAAGTAATTGCTGGACTCGAAGCCCAGCGGCGGAAACAGGAAACCAAAGCTAGAGAAGCCACTCAACTGCTGCAACAAACCGAACAACTGCACCGGGAAGTTTCTCAAAAAGCAACTGCTTTGAAAGAAAGGGAGCGAGAACTAAAAATAGCTCAGGAAGTGGCAGTAAATGAGGCAATAGGCACGGCAAAATCAGAAATTGCTCAAATCATTCGCCGCTTGCAATCTGGCAACCAAACGGCTCAAAATGCTCAAGCGGCGACAGAAACCTTAAATCAAATTTCCGCCAAACACCTGCCCTCGCGAAAGGAACCGGCGAAACCGAAACCGGGTTTTATGCCAAAAGTGGGCGATCGCATCCGCATTCCCAGCTTAGGCCAAACCGCCGAAGTCCTCACTAGCCCAGACGCTAACGAAGAATTGAGCGTCAGGTTTGGGATTATGAAAATGACAGTCAAACTGGCAGAAATTGAATCTCTTGATGGTCAAAAACCTGAAACCAAAGCTCAATTAGCAAAGATAGCCGCCCAAGCACAGGCTACTGCTAAGGCGAAACAAGCTCAGTCGGAAACTCCGAAACCAAATCCTGAAATCGCAATTCGGACTGCTAATAATACGATCGACTTGCGGGGTGCGAGGGTTTCCGATGGGGAAATTGAAGTAGACAGAGCACTTTCCAAAGCAGTGGAATACGGAGTGTTGTGGATAGTTCATGGCAAAGGTACGGGACAGTTGCGGCGGGGTATTCACGAATTTCTGGACACTCATCCGCAGGTTTCTCGCTATGAGTTGGCTAGTCAAAAAGAAGGAGGTGGAGGTGTGACGATCGCATTTTTGAAGTAGGCAGATTGAAGAAATTAGGAGACGGCAGTGCCGTGTCCCTACAATGTTATTTTGGGTAGGGACAC
>JAYSVM010000004.1:0-29379 GCA_043718495.1 Oscillatoriales bacterium
CAATTCCCAATTCCCAATTCCCAATTCCCAATTCCCAATTCCCAATTCCCAATTCCCAATTCCCAATTCCCAATTCCCAATTCCCAATTCCCAACTACCGACAACATGACCAATCACCAATCAGCAGAACAACTGCTAGAATTAGCCACCAAAGCAGGTGCCGAAGCTGCTGAGGTATTGGAGTCGCAATCGTTCTCGCGGCCAGTTTTTTTTGAAGCAAACCGCCTCAAACAGCTAGAGACAGCCCAAGCAGAAGGCATTGCCCTACGGCTGTGGAGGGATGGGCGACCTGGTTTGGCGGTGGCTTACGGGCCTGTGGAACCGCAGATTTTGGTCGATCGCGCGATCGCCCTTTCCCAACTCAACGAACCCGAAATCATCGAACTCGGTAGCAATAACAAAATAGTCTATCCCGATCTCGGACACTCGATCCCAGTCGAACAGCTAGTAGAATGGGGAAAAAGTGCGATCGCCACCATTCGCGAAGCCTATCCAGAAAGCATCTGTACCGCCGAATTCGACTGCGAAATAGAAAGCACCCGTTTACTGAACAGTAGAGGCTTGGATTGCAGCCACACCGACACCACCCTCAGCGGTTATTTGTCAGCAGAATTAGTGCGGGGAGAAGACTTTTTGAATATTTGGGAAGGCGAAACCGAACGGGGCACTCTCGACATCAACACCATCACCAAGCGAATTTTGCAGCGGTTAGAATGGGCGAAAAACAATGTAGCACCAGCCACAGGGCGCGTACCAGTTTTGTTCACAGCCAAAGCCGCCGATTTGCTGTGGGGGACTGTGTGTGCAGCTTTGAACGGCAAACAGGTACTCGAAGGGGCTTCGCCTTGGAGCGATCGATTGGGCCAACAAGTCACATCACCCCTAGTTACCATCTCCCAACAGCCGGATATCGGGCCCTATAGCTGTCCCTTTGACGATGAAGGTACTCCCACGCGATCGATCACATTCATCAACAAAGGAGTATTGCAGCTATTTTATACCGATCGCACCACCGGTCGAGCATTAGGCAGTGGCACCACAGGCAACGGATTTCGCCCCGGTTTGGGCAGTTATCCCACACCCAGTTTGTTCAATGTTTTAATTAAATCAGGAGAGCGCACCCTACATGATTTAATTGCCCAATTAGACGACGGAATTGTCATCGATCAAATGCTTGGTGGAACAGCCGGAATTTCCGGCGACTTTTCGATTAATGTCGATCTAGGCTACCGCGTCAAAAAAGGTCAAATAGTTGGCAGAATCAAAGATACAATGGTTGCCGGCAACGTCTACAGCACCCTCAAACAATTAGTAGAATTAGGAGGAGACGTAGAGTGGAACGGTTCTTGCCATACACCCTCTGTCATTGTAGAAGGATTGTCCGTCACAGGCAAAAATTAAATTCATCGGGCATCGGGTATCGGGCATCGGGCATTGGTAATTGGTAACTGGTAATTAGTAAATAGTGAGTAGTTATATCAAATCCGTTACCACCGGAATAGTAAATTAGAGTGAACAGTTAACTGTTCACCGTTAACAGTCAACCGCCAACCGTCAACATCACCTGACGGTGCAACCCGAATTAATATAACAAGTGCCCCGATGCCCCGCGCCCGATGCCCGATGCCCAATGCCCGATGCCCAATTCCCAATTCCCAATTCCTAGAAATAATATGCGAATTTGTTTTATCGGCGATTCTTTGGTCAACGGTACTTGCGATCCAAAATGTCTCGGTTGGACAGGGCGAATTTGCGCGGCAACTAGCGGACAAGGACACGATATTACCTACTACAATTTAGGAATCAGAGGAGAAACCAGTACCGATATAGAAACTCGCTGGTTAAGCGAAGCTTCTTGCCGCTTACCTCACTATTGTGACGGCAGAATAGTATTTTCTTTTGGAGTAAATGATACTACAGTTGATCGCGAAAAGACTCGCATCGAAATTGACAAATCACTTGAAAATGTCGGATCAATTCTCAAGTCTGCCCAAAAAATGTTTCCAGTTTTAATGATAGGCCCAGCACCAGTCATCGATACCGATCGCACTAACCGGATTGTCAACTTATCAGAACAGTTTGCCAAACTTTGTAGCGAATTAGAAGTGCCTTATCTCGATGTTTGTACCCCACTGCAAAAATCAGACATTTGGCAAAAAGAACTTACGGATAACGACGGTTCACATCCCCGTGCGATCGGTTACGGTGAATTGGCTAAAATAGTACACAATTGGGAGGGTTGGAAAGCTTGGTTTAAAAATATAAATACATCAGATAAAGACATAGTAATGCTGTACCGTGCAGTCGGGAAAAAAGAAATGGAACTGATTAAAGAAAGTGATTTTCTGGAATTCCCCCCGCGTCTATCATTTCAGCCTATTTTTTATCCCGTACTTCACAAAGCCTATGCCATACAAATAGCGCGAGATTGGAATACAAAAGATGCAGCATCGGGATATTTCGGCTATCTAACCCGCTTTCGAGTTGCGACAGAATTCTTAAAAAAATATCCCGTACAAACTGTTGGCAGTTCCATTCACCAAGAATATTGGATTCCGGCAGAAGAGTTGGCAGAATTCAATCAAAACATTATCGGAAAAATTGAAATATTTGCTGAATACCAACCCTAAACTTGGAGAAAATCATATCAATTCCGGCTACCGGAATGACATAGAGTAGAGGAGACGGCAGTGCCGTGTCCCTACCGCAAATAATACTGTAGGGACACGACACTGTCGTGTCCTAATTTGGGCCACTACTTCTAAATGAAAGTGAAATAAGCGCGATCGAGATTTAGATCCGTCACCCCTTGCACCGTCGCAATTAGATCATCAGACTGACCAGATTTTTTCAAGAAAATGCTAGTCACATTCCCCGAAACGGACAGCGAATAATTAGCCTTAACTCCCGAAAGGACGATCGCATCATCCACCGAATTAAAGTCGCTAATCACAGCATTACCATCACCAGAGTAATAAATTTTATCGCTATCACCCAACAAGAAACGGTCATTGCCAGTACCGCCAGTCAAAGTATCAAACTCTCCTGATCCGGGAGTAAGTGCGATCGGATCGATACCCGCAATAGTATCATCTCCTTCACCACCACTGACAACATCATTACCACTGCCACCAAGTAAGTAATCATTACCCAACTGACCGAAAACGCTGTCATCTCCAGCGTCACCGCCCAGGGAATCATCACCCTTGCCACCAAAAATTAGATCGTTACCATCTCCTCCCAAAACAACATCCAAACCTTTATTTGCGTACAACCAATCATTACCTCCGCCACCTAAAATGCCATCGGAAGCTTTACCACCGTAAACAGTATCATTGCCATTTCCAGCATCAATAAAGTCATTGCCAGCATTCCCAAATAGCGAGTCATTGCCGTCGCCACCACCGATGTTATCAGCACCATCTAAGCCGTAAATCGTATCATCTCCAGCTAAACCATTCAGTGCATCAGCTTGCAGACTTCCTAACAAGAAATCATTAGGAGCACCGCCATTCAAAGTCGAACCAACGCTAGTATTTGGATTCGGAATCTCAATGGGAGGCGTTAAAATTCGGGGACCGCGAGGTGTGGGAGTTGGTGTGGGAGTTGGAGTTGGTATGGGTATCGGTATGAAAATGGGTGTGGCAAACTTAGCGAGAATAGTATTGCCGGGAGTACCTGCAACATTTTCGATGAATCCAGTACCGGGAACATTGCCACTGTTAGATGCGAAGAAATTGAGCAGTTCGACATCATTAGTGAGGTTGATTTGACCATCTTTATTCAGGTCTACTATTAAGCTAGTACCACTACGGCCAATTCCCATTGAACCGGGAGTCAGAGACGTCACTAAGGTATTACCACTAACAATGAGATTGTCAGTACCAGCAGCGCCTTGAATTTTGCTACCACCAGATTTTGTGGAGTCGAGGATAAAGGTGTCATTGCCGCCACCACCAGTTAGGATATCGGCACCGCCGTTACCGATTAAGCTTTCATTGCCGCTGCTACCGACAATTGTATCGGCGAGAGTTGTACCGACGATCGCTTCAATGTTTTTGATGTTGCCGGTGGCGAGGTTGATATTGACTGGTGATGTAGAAGTGCCGTAGGAAAGGGTATCTATTCCTGCACCGCCATCGATACTGTCATTGCCGGGGCCGCCGACAATGCTGTCGTCGCCTAAGCCGCCGTCAATGGTGTTATTGCCTTCGCCACCTTGCAGAGTGTCTTTGCCATCACCGCCGACTAGATTGTCGTCGCCCGCACCGCCAACCAAGGAATCGTCGCCAGCATCGCCGCTGAGGGTGTCGTTGCCTTCACCGCCATTGAGGATGTCTTTGCCATCACCGCCGACAAGGGAATCGTCGCCCGCACCGCCAACCAGGGAATCGTCGCCAGTATCGCCGCTGAGGGTGTCTTTGCCATCACCGCCGACTAGACTGTCGTTGCCGGGACCGCCAACCAAGGAATCGTCGGCAGCATCGCCGCTGAGGGTGTCGTTGCCTTCACCGCCCTTGAGGATGTCTTTGCCTAAGCCGCCGTCGAGGGTGTCGTTGCCTTCATCTCCTTGGAGAGTGTCATTGCCGTCGCCACCGAAGAGACTGTCGTCGCCTAAGTCGCCAAACAAAATGTCATTTTCTGTACCGCCGTCAAGAATGTCATTGCCGACACCACCGTCGAGGGTATCGTCAGATTCAAACCCGCTGATGGTGTCATCGCCATCCCCTCCGATCAGGTAGTCTGCATAGGGGCTGCCATCTTCAATATCGCTGGGATTCTGGCCTGGTTCGCTGTTGATAATTACTTTAGCTTTCGCCTTAGCTACTGGGGCACCGACTGCATCAGTCAGATTCACGTAAAAGAACTGATCGGGGTCGTTTGTAGGATCGTCAGGAATGGGAATGCGGACGCGCTTACTGGTTACGCCGGGATCAAAAGTGAGAGTCTGGGTGACAGCAGTATAATCGCTGCCAGCTTTAGCGGAACCGTCTTCTGTAGAGACTTTTACACTCACTGGCACAGTGCTGGCGACATCCAAGTTGATATTAACCCAGAGGGAAGGCGGAAAAGCAGCTTCAGACAAAGGTTCGCCTGGATCGTCTATATCGTCTCCAGGCGCTTTAAAATCAAGAATATTCTGCGGGATTTCGGCATCAGAAATGTACAAATTTGGCGTACCCGCAACTGCTGTCGGTTGGATTGAAGCCTTCGCACCAGCAGATCCAGAAGTAGAACCACCCGCGATTACGCCTCGCGGTGGCGGTGTCAGTGCAGGTGTACCAGCATTGCCGAATTCGGCTTTGACATTTTGTGCCGTCCATGCGCCCCGCCCCATAGTTCCGGCAACTAAAACATTGTCTTTGGCATCGTAATTTAACTCGTGGACAACTAAGTTGGGCAGGCCTGCACCAAATTTTGTCCAAGTGGGCGCGGCAGCAGCAGCAGGAGAAGAGATGGAGTAAACTCCTCCTAATCCACCTACTAAAAGCCCGTCCTTAGTCCCGGTAGCATCATCTCCAGCGACATATTCGAGTGTTTGGAGGCTGTTGATACCTAGTTTGTTGGTAACTAAATCCCCGGTAATGTTAGTCCAAGTTGCTCCTGCATCTACGGTACGGTAGATGGTGTTTTGATCGAGTGCGTAAGCTTTTTTCCAATCATTCGGATCTAAGGCCAGATCCTTAATTGGGTTTGTGCCGGGGTAGGCTGTCAGTTGAGCTAGTGTGCCTGCGGCTTCGCTGCGGAGGTAGATTTTATTCCCAGCGGCGACATAGAGGAGATTGGGATTGGTAACGCCGCCAGACTTACCCCCATAGGCGATCGCACCTACTTCTGCGGTCAAACCTTTGTTAATCAAGTCAGTGACGTTCTTACCTCGGTCTTTTGACTCATAAACTCCTTGAGTACCACCAATCACCAGCCAGTCAGATTGGACTTTGTTCACTTCCAAGGGAGTCAGAAAGCTTAACTTGTCGTATTTTTTAAGGGTTTGGTTAGTACCTGCTACTGTCAGTGCTGGGGAAATGTGGTTAGTGAGTACCCCCGTAGCTGTATCAACTTGACGGTATTCAAAATCCCCCAGCTCTTGGCTGCTAGCATAACGAATCGAGTATTCACTTTTGAGGTCGTCAACTCGAACTCGGCCACCGTCCCCGCCTAATAATTCTCGCCAAGGTTCGTTCCTGAAAGCGGCCCCTTCATCAGCGCCGTTGTCTTGGGCACCGCCCATAATTGTTTTGGTATTAGCATCGTAATCAACTGAGTGAAGCTCGCTAATACCCAGACCGTTGTTGAGGGATGTCCAAATTCCGGTATCTGTAGTTGGGCTGGAGCGTTTGTAAATGCCGCCATCATCGACTTCAATCAGGTTTCCCCCAGCATCGAAAATCATATTCCGGGAGTCGGCGTGAGGTGCTGTTGCGTCTTTGGCAAAGTTGTTTGTAATTGGTGTCCACTGAGAACCTGTGGCTTTGGAAGCGTCACCCCGGAATAGTAAGCCGTAGTAAGAGTCGGCTCCAATTGAGTTGGGCAACTTGTCTGGTGTCCTGTCCCCGCCTACATAAACGATGTTTGGATCGGTGGGATGGGCGACAAAGGAAAAGTGAAGATCCCCTTGGGTTCCTGGATGGATACCGGGAGTTATGCCACCAGCCTCTGTAGTGGTAGGCAAATCCATTTGCTTCCAGTTGGTGCCGTTGTCGGCCGATCGCCAAACGCTTGCTAATTGTTTACTGTTGACTATGCCTACATAAATTGCTGTGGTTCCGGCGTTGGAATGAACGGAAACTCTAAGATTGTTGGTGGTATTGTTGATGCCTGCGATCGCGCCGGTAATATTTGTCCAAGTTGCCCCGCTATCAGCACTTCTGTAGATGCCATTGCCGGTAGCACTCCCCCCATAAACGGTGACGTAAAAGTTGGTGGGATTGGCGGGATCTTTGGCTAAATCTTTAAAGTTGGTTCCCGTTGGTAAACCTGTGATTTGGGTGAAGGTAGCGCCGCTGTCTTTACTGAGAAAAAGTCCACCCCCATCACTAAAGATTTGACGTGAAGAAGCGCTAACTATGACTGTAGTCCCGTAAACAGCAACATCGCTGATATTGAAGTCATTTAAAGTTGTTCCACCTGTTGGGTTCCAGGTGGTGCCACCGTCGGTACTTTTTAAAAGACCTGTTAAGTTACCGCCGATACTGCTAAAGGAGGAGAATCTACCCACACCTGCGATTAGGGTTTGGTAATTAGTATCGGCAAGGTCTACATCGATCGAGCTGATGGATAGGGAAGCGGCATTGTCTGTTAAGTTCGTCCAAGTGGGAGTTGCGGTTGTGGCATTGGTGGTTTTCCAGATACCGCCGTTGACTCCGGCAACCCAGATGATGTCTTGATTTTTCGGGTGCGGAGCAACTGCTAAAATTGCTCCTACTTGAGGTTGGCCTGTTGTTTTGACGTTGCCACCGCCTAGTATGGGGCGCGGCCCTTGTTCTTGCCAGGTTGTTGCCATGTTATTTTTCCTATTTTCTAAGTTGCTGCTGGATTCTGGGGTGCAAGTTCCCAAGGGATATTGACACAGACGCGGCTTTCGATTGACCAAGGCGTAATTGCGCCTTGGCCGACAATAGAACCTGCAGTGGTTGTGAAAGCACTTTGCTAGGGGGAGAGAGCGATCGCGCCTTTTGACTTACACGCGGGCTCTATACCCACATCCCCCGTAAGGTACATCTTTTCATATAAGTGTTGCGATCGTTTGAGTGATTTCCAAGAAATAAAAATTCACAGCCCGCCAAAATTCAACCGAATATATAACCCCAGCGATCATTGATCGATTTTGTTGCTAAAGTCATGTCAAACCCAAAAATCGCAGATCATCAACCCTATTTATGCGGCATATTCCTATCCCTAAACAATTTAGGGAAGCTTCCAGGGTCATCGAATCTCAACTTTTTTTAAAGCCGAAACGTCTCGCTATTTTTGAAGCTTGTCTGATCGGTTTAGTATCAGGATTGGCAGGTGTTTTACTCAAATTAGGAGTCGGATGGCTCGGTAGTTGGCGAGTCGCTACATCGGCCATAATCCCTGCTTTGATATTACTTCCCACTGTCGGTTTATTAGGCGGGTTTCTCACAGGTTTCTTAGTTGAACGCTTCGCTCCAGAAACTGCTGGTAGTGGCATTCCTCACGTCAAAGCTGCCCTCGCTGGTGTCAATCTTTCTTTGAATTTACGAGTAGCTGTCGCTAAACTAGCCACCACTATTTTAGCAGTTGGTTCCGGTTTAACCCTGGGAAGACAAGGCCCGACTGTCCAAATTGGTGCATCATTGGCTAGCTGGATTGGTCACTTGATGCCAACTTCCCCAGACTACCGCCGACAATTGATTGCTTGCGGTGCGGCTGCCGGATTAGCTGCTGGTTTCAATGCTCCGATTGCAGGGGTTTTGTTTGTAGTTGAAGAACTGCTGCACGATGTTTCTGGCCTAACTTTAGGTACTGCAATTATTGCTTCTTTCATCGGTGCGGTTGTCTCGCAACTTTTGGGCGGAGACAGCTTAAATATAAATTTACGAGAGTATCAAACCAGTTTTTCTGCTAGGGAAATTCCCTTTTATCTGCTGTTAGGAATTTTAGCAGGATTGCTGGGAGCTTTGTTCAGCAAAGGAATTATTGCTGGCTTGCAATTCAATCGCAAAACACTCAAATTAGCTTTGCCTTGGCGAGTAGGCTTAGCTGGGTTAATCTGCGGTTTAGTAATAGCATCTTTACCAGAAACCTTCCGAAACAATACGGGTTTACGGGAGTTTCTCTTGACTGGAGAAGCTAGCGCAAAAACAAGTTTAATTGCTTTTATAGCTCACTTTTTTCTGACTATTATATCTGCGGCTTCAGGAGCTCCGGGAGGATTATTTGCACCTTCTTTAGTTCTCGGTTCTGCACTCGGTCATATAGTCGGTATTTTCCAGGCACATTTGCTTGGTGTCGGTTTGCCCGTAACTTATGCTTTGGCGGGAATGGGAGCGTTTTTTTGTGCGGTTTCTAGAGCGCCAATTACTGCGGTAGTTATTGTGTTTGAAATTACGGCAGATTTCAAGTTAGTGCTACCTTTGATGATTTGTTCTGTAGTTGCTTATTTAGTTGCAGAAAAGGTGGACAGCGGCTCTTTGTACGATCGCCTTTTAGAGTTTAACGGCATTCAACTCACCAAAGATAAACCAGCCGTTGATGCTTTGAGCGACTTATATGCAGCCAATGTGATGCAGCGCCAGGTGGAAACTCTTTCCAGTCTACTGACTTTTGATGAGGTAATGCAGGCTTTTTCGCGATCGACTCATCGTGGTTTTCCGGTAGTTGAAGCTGGCAAATTGGTCGGAATTATTAGTCAAACAGATTTAGCCAATGCCAAAAAACGCAATCTTTCTAGCAATTCCCTACTGAAAGAATTCATGACTCCACAGCCAATTACTGTGGAAGCAACCGATACTTTAAGCGAAGTTTTATATAGACTTACCCAATACAATCTCAGCCGCTTACCCGTCACAGAAGGACGACATTTAGTCGGAATTATTACCCGCAGTGATATTATTCGAGTTGAGTCCGATCGCCTCAGCGGAGAAATCACCCAAGGCCCACATCCAGAACCATCCTACGTTGTTTACCAAACCAGAGCTCCCCAGGTAGGAAACGGCCGCCTGTTAGTACCACTCTCCAATCCCTACACAGCACCAGCTTTGCTACGACTGGCGGCGACAATTGCGCGCGATCGCAACTATGAACTAGAATGCCTGCAAATCATGTTAGTACCGCGCAATAGTTCTCCCTCAGAAACGACGGTGCGGACGACAAGAAGCCGTCGCCTCCTGCAAATAGCCGATCGCCTCGCCCGCCATTGGAATGTCCCATTACACACACAAATACGGGTAGCTCACGACGTTCCTAGCGCGATCTTGGAGACGATTAGGGAGCGACACATCGATCTAATTTTGATGGGCTGGCAAGGCGAAATTTCCACAACCGGACGCATTTTTGGTGATGTTGTGGATACCGTAATTCGGGAAGCTGAGTGTGAAGTAATTTTGGTAAAATGGAGCGAAAAACTATTACAAAAAAGCCAGAAAGGAGACGGTCATCCCAAATCAAAAGTCACAGAAAATCCTGCACCATATTCAAACATTGAAAGCGAAGAATTGGGGCTGCACACGCTAATGGGTTTGCAACGCTGGTTGGTGCCAATTCGCGGCAGTCATAAACAAGCCGCCGCTTTACGACTGTTACCTGCATTTGTGGCGATGAGTGAAGTACCGGAGATTAAATTATGCCAAGTTTATCATCCTTCTGTCGAAATGCCCGATCGCCACGAATTGAATCAGGCGACGGAGTTTCTCAAGCGCAAGGTTAACTGTGAGGTAGTGGCAACTTCGGTTTGCGCTAAGTCGGTATCTGATGCTTTAATTGATTTAGCTCAAAATGATCAGTGCGATGCGATCGTCCTAGGAGCCAGTCGTGAAGGGCTGCTGAAGCAAGTGATGCAAGGGAATATCCCCGAAGCTGTGGCCCGCGCCTGTGAGTGTACAATCATTTTAGTGCGATCGGCAAATTAGTTATTAGTTATTAGTTATTAGTTAGTAGTCTTGTTCCCCGGCTCTGCCTGGGAACACATATCTAGAGGCTCTGCCTCGTTTGGTCTTGTTAGTCTTGTTCCCCGGCTCTGCCTGGGAACACATATCTAGAGGCTCTGCCTCGTTTGGGGAGGAACATTAGATGGAGGCAGAGCCTCCGGATCTGCGTTACCAGGCAGAGCCTGGTAACGAGTAGAAAATAACAACTAACAACTAACTTATGGTTCATTTCAACATCGGCTTTCAACACTTCAACTCCTTCGCCGACATTACACTCTCCCTGGCGAAAACCTTAGACAAAATGGGAATTCCTATTTCCGTCGAACAGTCAGAAATCGCACCTCATATCAAACGCATTTGCACCGAAGAAGAAAACACTCTGATTGCAAAGTGGATGAACAACAATCCATCAGATTTGTTTCAACTAAAATGGTCACATTACTGGAAACCCTACTTTTTAAAAGAACTAAACGGTCATCTCAATCTTGAATTCTTTGCCATCAATTATGAATTTACCAAAAATGATCAAGAATTAGATTATTGGATGCACGATGCAGTCAACAATTCATCCCACAAGCTAGCTGTCAGCGAATACTCCAAAAACGTATTAATCCAAGCAGGCTGTCCGGCTAAAAATATCTCAGTCATTCCTTTGGGCTTCAATCCTTTAATCTCCGAACTGTATTCTAGTAAACCGCAAAAAACCGAAAAAAATGTAACATCTATTTTGCACATGACCAATTCTGTTGATTTATATCGATTTGGCACAGATGTAGCAATCCAAGCTTTTTGTCAAGAATTTAAACACGACTCGAATGTAGAATTAATCATCAAAGATGGTGGAAATAACCCTCAAGCAATAGTAGAAATAATTATCGATATTCAAAATAGATTTGGGAAATTCAAGCCAAAGATTGAAGTAATGCCTAGGTTTCTAGATAAACAAGAACTAGCTGATTTATACTTATCAGCCGATGCTTTTTTAGCGCCATTTCGTGGCGAGGGTTTTGCCATCAAAATCTTGGATGCCTTTGCAGCCGGTTTGCCTGTAGCAATGCCTCTGTACGGCGGTCCGACAGAGTATGCTAATGTTGATAATTGTTATCCCATTGCTTACGATCTAATTCCCGTAGGAAAGTGTTATGATACTCAATATCTAAACATTAAAAATTCTCCTCACTGGGCAGAACCCAATGTCCAGTCAGTTCGAGAGCAATTGCGAAACATAGTTGCAGATTCAAAGCGTTTTCAGGTAGCTCAAAAAGCCAGAGACACCGCAGATTTGTTTAACTGGGAAGCGACGAGCAAAAAGTTGTTAAGATTAATGCGAGAGTTGTTTTAGGAGTAAAATTATGGCACTGGAAAGCAAAAGATTTAGAGGAATGTTTAAACCGGGAGAAATTGTCCAATTAAAACAACCTTGTTTTACTCCAGGACGATTATTTGAACCAGGAAAATATCAGGTAGCTGATTTACCGGATGTCGCTTTTGATATGGGTTTGGTAGACCATTTGCCACCTACAAAAGACAATAGTTCACAAACTATCAAGTAAAATCCAAAATATGTAGGTTGGGTTGAGGTACGAAACCCAACTCTTGATTATTATCAAGTAAAATCCAAAATATGTAGATTGAGTTGAGGTACGAAACCCAACTCTTGATTATTATCAAGTAAAATCCAAAATATATAGATTGGGTTGAGGTACGAAACCCAACTCTTGATTATTATCAAGTAAAATCCAAAATATATAGATTGGGTTGAGGTACGAAACCCAACTCTTGATTACAGATGTCTATTTTAAATAAGATGTTGGGTTTCGCTATCGCTCTACCCAACCTACATATTTATCTTCAACTATCTTGATCGATTTGTGCAATTAGCTCATTCAAAATTTTACTAGCTTTGTCATTTTCAATTTGACAAGTTCCAGCATTCAGGTGTCCGCCACCACCATATCTTAACATTAAATGTCCAATATTTACCTGAGAATTTTTGTTAAAGATTGACTTGCCAACTGCGAAAACAGTGTTTTGCTGCTTAAGTCCCCAAAGTGTGTGAATCGATATACTGCATTTGGGGAACAAAGCATAAATTACAAATCGGTTTCCCGCATAAATTATCTCTTCGTTTCGTAAATCCAAAACAACTAAGTCATTATATACTTTTGCACAACGCTGTACTTGATCTTTGAATTTTTCTTCTTGATGGAAGTAGAGTTCTACCCTTTCTTTGACATCGGAAAGTTCCAAGATTTCTTCGATTTTATGATTCTTGCAATAATCAATTAATTGCATCATTAACTGGTAGTTGGAAACAGTAAATTCCTTGAATCTGCCTAATCCAGTTCTAGCATCCATAATAAAGTTTAGCAGCACCCATTCTGTGGGATGTAAAACCTCTTCTTGGGAAAATTGAGCCGAGTCGGATTTGTCAACAGCCTCCATCATCGCTTCCGAAATCTGGGGAAACTTGGCTTTGCCTCCATAATATTTGTATAGTACCCTGGCTGCTGAAGCTGCATAGGGGTCGATGATATGGTTTTTCTGAATTTTTTCGTGTCTGAGAGTTTCGCTAAAATGGTGGTCGAAAACTAGATAAGCGCCTTCAACATAGGGTAAATTAGTGGTAATATCATTGTTGGTGATAGCGATTTTGCCGTCCTGCATATCTTTAGGATGGACGAATTTAATTTCGTCGATTATATCCAGTTCTTTGAGTAGAACGGCACAGACAAGACCGTCAAAATCGCTGCGGGTGACTAATCTGTATTTTTTAGTGTCTGACATATGATTATTGTGAGATAGGTCGGAATTGCACTATCTGATCATATAACTTATTACCCGATCGCACTACAACATGAACCCTAACCCCTATGCTTGGATAGAAAAATCTCTAGACACTATTCGCCGCGCCGATTGGTATCGATCGCCACAATTGATCGAAAGTTGTCCAGGGCCTAGGGTAAAATTAGCAGGTGACTGGCTAATTAACTTTGCGAGCAATGATTATTTGGGATTAACCGGCGATGGCAGGTTGATTCAAGCCGCTATTGCTGCAACTCAAGAATTTGGTACGGGTACGACTGGTTCGAGGCTAGTCGGCGGACACCGCGATTTGCACCGAAAGCTAGAACTGGCTATTGCTAATTTAAAACAAACTGAGGATGCTTTAGTATTCAGTTCGGGATATTTGGCGAATTTAGGGGCGATCGCATCCATCGTCGGTCAGCGCGATCTGATATTATCTGATAAGTACAATCATTCTAGTCTGAAAAACGGAGCCACACTTAGCCAAGCTCAGACTATAGAATATGCTCACTGTAATGTTGAGGATTTGAAAGCTCAGCTAGAGCAAAACCGCACCAGCTATCGCAAGTGTCTGATTGTTACTGATAGCGTTTTTAGCATGGATGGAGATTTATGCCCATTACCAGAGTTGCTAGATTTGGCCAAACAATTTAACTGCATGATATTAGTAGATGAAGCTCACGCTACAGGAGTTTTTGGTGCTAGTGGTGCTGGTTGTGTCGAACATTTCGGGTGTACTGGACAAGAGTTGATTCAAGTTGGCACGCTCAGCAAAGCTTTGGGAAGTTTGGGTGGCTATGTTGCCGGTTCTGCTGCTTTAATTGATTTTCTCCGCAATCGAGCTCCGACTTGGATTTATACTACCGGATTGACTCCGGCGGATACAGCCGCTGCTTTGGAAGCTGTGAAAATTGTACAACAAGAACCCGATCGACGCGATCGATTGCACCAAAATATAGAAACCTTGAAACATAGTGCTTTTAACAATTGTCAATTACCAATTAGCAATTCAATCTCCCCAATTTTTAGTTTTCCCTTAAAAGATGCGGCCACAGCTTTAGCTGCTAGTACCAAGCTGAAGGAAATGGGCATTTTTGCTCCGGCGATTCGCCCTCCTACTGTGAGTGTGAGTCGAATTCGGATTTCGCTGATGGCAAACCATGAGTCGGCACACCTTCAGCAGTTGGTGGAGGCTTTGGAGAGAATCGCCCAAATGTAACAGGATTTATCGACTGATCTCAATTCCGGTTGCATCAGAGATCAGGCACCATTCTCAATTAGCTGTAGGGGCGGGTTCACCAACAATATATAACAAGAACCAACAATCTCAATAAACCCGCCCGCCCCCAACAGTAAGATCTCCGTTGCATCGGACTAAGGCTTTTTTTCTCTGCCTGTTTTTGATGTTGACCTAGAGTATACTTATATTTGCCGAAATACTCCTGTAGCCCGATCGCGATCATACGCTTCAATCCGGTATCAACAGGCCAGCATAAGTAACCATATACAACTCATTACCTTGGGAACAGCGACATGAAAAAACTAATTTTACTGACTGGACTGCTACTAATGATGATGGTAAAAACAGTATTTGCCAGCCCAGTAGCCCCAAAAATTGAAACAATTGATCGGATGGCAACCTCGGAAATTCAAGAAACCCTGAATAAACCTACCACCACTGCCACCGCCCCACAAATTGAACCAATCAAGCCGATGGCAACTTCGGAAATTCGGGAAACCATTAACAAATCTACCACTTATATTTTTGAAGGTATCAAAGGGCGAGAACTTACACTTTCTTTGTGGGCTGGACACCTAACCGCCGAACTGTATAGTCCCAGTGGCGAAAATTTGGGAGTGATCGAAAAAAGAGATAATCAATGGGTAGGTAAGTTGCCGGAGTCTGGCATTTATCGGGTGCGGGCTACCCCCAAAGAACAGACAAGTAGTTTTGTATTGGAACGGGACTTTAACGCCAAGTGGACTTATCGGCCCGATCGCGCAATTCCCATAGCATTCGGCGACAAAGAAGGTAAAATCAAACTGAAAATGTCTGGCTACCAAATCCAGCCCCTGACAGTTCAGGGCAAGCGGGGACAGACAATGACAGTCACTGCTAGCAACAAAAATATAGATGTCGCGATCGAATCTCCGTCAGGAACACTCCTAGATCAAGGGGAAGGTCAAACTTTCGCTCAACTGCCAGAATCGGGAGTTTACCGAGTTCTAGTAGTTGCCAACAGACCAATCAAGCCATCAATCAAAGTTTCTCTACATTGACGTACTCCTCGGCATAAATGCGCGAGGATTCTCAAAGGTTGTCTTACGGCGGGCTAAAGCCACACCTTCAGACTTTCTTCTTCCTGTCTCTTTGGCTCTTAACTAGACTGTTTCCAGTCCCCGTCAGACCGCCTCCACAGGCAACTTCTTTACTGTCTACGAAGCGTCCCTCCGCCGACAATCCGCGATTTCGAATAACTTGCGCTGCTGCTACATCTCTATGTGTCGTATACCCGCATTCTGGACAATTATGTACTCTATTATCAAGTGTTTTCTTGCCAGTATGGGTATCACAATTAGGGCAAACTTGAGAAGTGTAATCCTTGTTTACCGAAAATTTTGGTCTAAAGCCCCGTCCTTCTAGGACGGCTTTAATTTCTACAAAGTGTAAATATTAGTTAAATATACATACATTGATAGTGTAGTTATTAACTAATAGGGTATGATATTTGTATGATAACATTAGAGTTTAAATTAAAAGGCAAAGCGGAGCAATATCGGATCATTGACGAAATGATTCGGACTGCTCAATTTGTCCGAAATAAAACTCTTAGATATTGGAGAGACAATTCCAGAATTAAGCTAGTTGACCTGTACAAGCAATGCGCCATTATGGCAAAAGAGTTTGAATGGGCTGGCAAGCTTAACTCAATGGCACGTCAGGCTTCTGCCGAACGTGCCATTTTTGCTATTCAACGTTTCTTCTCTAATTGCAAAGCTAAGAAGCCGGGAAAAAAAGGATATCCCCAATTCAAAAAGTACACTCGTTCCGTAGAATACAAAACATCAGGCTGGGCGCTTTCCACCGATAAAAGATGTCTCACATTCACGGACGGTTTTGCTGCGGGAACCTTGAGATTACTGGGTAGTCGAGATTTGCATTTCTACGCACCCAAGGAAATCAAGCGAGTCCGAGTAATTCGTCGAGCCGACGGTTACTACGCTCAGTTTTGTATCAATGTAGAGCGAACGGAGGAAGTAGTTCCTACTGGTAAAACTATTGGCATAGACGTGGGATTAAACCATTTTTATACCGATAGTAGCGGGGAAACCATGACAAACCCTCGGCAGTTGCGTAAAAGTGAAAAAGCTTTAAAGCGGTTGCAGAAACGAGTTTCTCGGAAAAAGAAAGGTTCCAGTAATCGTAAGAAAGCGATTAATAAGTTAGGAAGAAAACACTTGAAGGTTAGTAGGCAGCGTAAAGACTTCGCCATTAAGACGGCGTTGTACGTAGTGAAATCTAACGATTTTGTAGCCTATGAGAACCTTCAAGTAAGCAACATGGTGAAAAACCATAAACTTGCTAAATCGATTAGCGATGCAGCGTGGTCACAGTTTGCTCAATGGTTGCAATATTTTGGGAAAGTGTACGGTAAAACAGTTGTTGCTGTTGCCCCTCAGTATACTTCCCAAGATTGCTCAAGTTGTGGAAATCGTGTTCAGAAATCGCTGTCTGTTAGAACTCATGTTTGTAGTTGTGGGGCGGTATTAGACCGAGATCACAACGCAGCTTTGAATATTTTGGCCCTCGGATTGAGGCAAACAGGAATTAATTCAAATACGGCGGGGCACGCCGAAATTAACGCTTGGGGACAGACCGACCTCTACTCATTGGTGGTGACATCAACGAGCAAGTTGACTGACTGATCCAAGAATCCCCGCGCGTTTACGCCGGGGAGTGTCAAAAAGCATTATATCATTTTGTAGATACTTTGACAATTAAAATCAACCTTGGATCAACGCTTCAAAACGTTGCTGTTTCCTCAACCCTCTCAAATCCGAGTCAGTTAAAGCGAGCTCTCGGTACAAATTAGGCATAAACTCCACAGCCCGTTGCAAATTGTCAAGGGCCAAATCTGCAAAGCCCAGCAACGCATAACAGCAAGCTTGATTGTACACAGCGCTAACAAAAGCAGGTTGGAGTTGCAAAGCCTTCGAGTAGCAAGCAATTGCCTCCGAGTGGTTGCCACTACTCCCCAATTTCACCCCCCGATTGTACCAAATCAAATAATCCTGGGATTGACACTCAAATATCTGAGGGAATGTTGAAGTCTTCTGACTCAAACTAACTAATCTCTGCAAACCAATCCTTTCCTCGCCAACTGCTTTAAAAGAGTCGGTTTGACAAGCGAGCGATCGATTAAAACTAGCAATCGCCTGTTTGTAAAGCTTCATAGAGTTCGCAGCTAGACCGCGATTATACCAAGCTTTTGCGTCATCGGGGTTGAACTCGATCGCCCTGTCAAAACTGTTGAGCGCCAGATAGTACAGCCTGAGCTCCAAAAGAGCATTACCCCGGTTGTACCACGTCCAATGAGCATCCGGCTGTAGATGTAAAGAGCGATCGAAACTCAAAACCGCCTTGTAGTAAAGCCCCATATCAATTAGCAAAAGTCCCCGGTTGTGCCAAATACTGGCGGCACA
Source organism: Oscillatoriales bacterium (assembly GCA_043718495.1). Lineage (GTDB taxonomy): Bacteria > Cyanobacteriota > Cyanobacteriia > Cyanobacteriales > Microcoleaceae > Microcoleus. The sequence continues at coordinate 18,123 of JAYSVM010000004.1, forward strand.
AGGGTTGAACTCGATCGCCCTATCAAAACTATTGAGAGCATCCAAGCAGCGGCCCAACTTTCCTAAAGCGATCGCGCGATTGTGCCAGCCAAAGCTCGCATCCGGCTGTAAGCCCAGAGCCTCGTCAAAACTCCTGAGTGCATCCTCGTGCCGTTCTAAATTCCCCAAAGCCATGCCCTGCCCGAACCAAGCCTTATAATGACCCGGTTGCAAGTTCAGAGCTGTGTCAAAGTTGGCAAGGGCTGCATCATTGTCTTGAGCTTCGAGCTGACGTGAACCCAGATGATAATACCAAGCAGCTTCCAAGTTTTGAATTAAGTTCATAAATTAATTAATTTCAGGAGTGTGAAAAATCCCATCTTTTAAGTGGGGAGGAAACACGATGTGGCGAATTAATTCGCCGTCAACTATACGCCAATAACTGTGATAATTTAACCAACAACAACCGCCGTTTTAGCCTGAGCGCTCAACAGCAAATTGCCTCGCGAATCAATACTAAAATCTTTCCCCAGCAAAAAACCTTTGCCCATCAAACGCTTGCAAACAACCAGCGAAGTAATTCGGCGAATTTCTTCCATTAAATCAGCAGGAATCAAATAACTTACACTCCAAACCACAGATTCACAGTCCGACCAAATCAAACGTTCAATACTGACAATCATCACAGCAGCTACACTTTCGACAGGCAGCCGCCCTCTGAGATCCCCAATCAAATCTTTACCAATTAGACTATTGCGAGTCATCATCGCCCTAGCCATCTTCCCAATTTCTTGTTCGAGTTCCAAATGATTCATGCTTGACTCTTAAATTTTTAAAGCACTACTAAGAAAGAATAAAAGCAGTAGTTGCTACCAAGCTCTACCATAACGTAGCTGACGTAGGTTTTACCGCAACTCCTTTTAACAAAGTATACCTAAAGACAGATAAAAAATGTATCTAAAGATAGATACTAAAATTTATTTTCTCGGTGTAAATATCTAACCTAATTTCCGTGAGAGTTTTTACGAAGACCAAATTGAGTATTTGTACTCGATCGAATCCGTAGTAAGGTCGATCGATTTTAGATTTGAGAATTGAAAAAAGCGACCTCATAGATGAATCGGAGGGCTTGTACCCAAATTTCCGGTAAATTCACTACATAATAAGGAGGTAGTTATTTCGGATAAAAACCCACAATGCGTTCAAACCAGCCAGATATCGATATTGCCCCCTTGATAGATTACGGCCTGATCGACCCGACAGCCACGCCAGAGCAAGTAGAACACTTTTGTCAACAAGCAGATAGATTTGGCTTTGTCACCGTCTGTGTGTACCCCTCCTACGTCCGACAGGCTGTTGAGTTACTGCATGACAAACGCCCTAAAGTTTGTACTGTTATCGGTTTTCCCACTGGTGCTTCGACTTCAACGGTGAAACTTTACGAAGCTCTAGAAGCGGCAGATAATGGAGCCGTAGAGTTAGATGTGTCCGTTAACTTGGGATTATTGAAAGCTGGAAGAATCGATGAATTCCACCGAGAATTAGCTCAAATTTGCGAAGAAACTAATCTCACCATCAAGGCAATTATCGAAAGTTCGCTTCTTTCCGATGCAGAAAAACAATTAGCTGCTGAGATTTGCATGGAAGCTGGTGTGGCGTATATCAAAACCAACACTGGCTTTTTTGGCGCGGCGACTGTTGATGATGTGCGATTGTTGAAGGAAGTGACGAAGGGACGGATTGGGATTAAAGCTGCTGGGGGAATTCGTACCCATGAACAAGCGATAGATTTGGTACTAGCTGGTGCAACTCGTTTGGGGACTTCTCGTGGCCCTGAATTACTCCGTCAGCGCGATAATTTAGATAATCGTTGACTGTTGACTGTTGACTGTTGGCTGTTGACTGTTGACTGTTGGCTTTTGGTCATTAATCAATTGTTTAAAGGAGTTAATATGGAGAACTTCCAACAGCTACAAGTTTATCAATTAGCTGAAAAAATATCCAATGAAATATGGTTTATCGTTAAAAAGTTGGACTACTTTACGAAGGATACGATGGGCAAACAAATCGTGAGATCTGCTGATAGTGTTGGCGCTAATATTGCAGAAGGACATGGATGCCATAGTTGTCAAGATAATCAGCGTTTCGTAAAAATTGCCAGAGGTTAATTAAACGAAACAAGACACTGGTTAAGACTTGCTTACGCTCGCAACCTTTTAACTCAAGAACAGAGCGATCGATTACATCCGTTATTGAATGAACTTTCACCAAAACTTAATGCCTATCTTAATTCACTAAAACAAAAAACTAAAGGTTAACAGCCAACAGTCAACAGTCAACAGTCAACAGTCAACAGTCAACTAACAAATGATTAGAACTTACAAAGCCACTGGCATTAATCTTAAGAGTGCACCGATGGGGGAATCCGATCGCGTGTTGACAGTTTTAACACGGGAGTTCGGGTTGATTCGAGCTGTAGCACCGGGTGTACGCAAGCCACGATCGACTATCGGCGGTAGAAGCGAATTATTTGTAGTCAACGAATTGCTAATTGCCAAAGGTCGATCGCTCGACAAAATTACCCAAGCCGAAACTGTACAATCACATCCGGGGCTGAGTCGCAACCTGGGAAAACTCGCATCGGCCCAATATTTAGCTGAATTGGCGATCGCCAGCGCTCTTTCCGACGAGCCCCAAGAAGAACTGTTTTGCTTGCTGAGCGAACACCTGAGCCGTTTAGAGCGTTTGCCCGATCGCACAGATACGGACTCCCTAGCCTTACTTGTCGCCCACCTAGATCAGGGAATTTTTCATCTGCTAGCCTTAGCCGGCGTTGCACCCCAAGTCCACGTTTGCTGCGCCACCAGACAGCCCTTGACCCCAAATTTCACCGATCCTAAATGGCAAATAGGATTTAGCATACCTTCGGGGGGAACCTTCAGCTTGTCCGAGTTAGTTAACTTAGAGATAGAGCGATCGCAAACAACCGGATCTGGTTATAATTTCGCCTCCCGTTCCCCCAAAACATCTGCAAGCAAACACTTGACAGATTTCCAGATTAATGCTATGGAACTAAATGCACTGCAACAGTTGGGTAGTCCAGAACTAGCAGCCGAGGCGATCGGCGATCGAGCCGCTTGGATATCAGTCGAAAATATTTTGCGACAATATGCACAGTATCATTTGGGTTGTGTGATTCGATCGGGAAGCTCGATCGATGCTTACTTAGAAAGTTTTGAGTTTTGAATAGAGCAAACGTTAGATAATAACAAAAGTTACGAATTATTAAATTTGGCTGTCAAAGCCTTAATTGAAATTTCACCTTCCACCGAATCTTCACCATCCCAGGCGACCCTCTCCCCAATCCTATGATGCGACTTTCCGATTCTGATTTGAAAATATCTGTTTTAGCCGTGACTCACCACAAGATGGAAGAACGAGAAAATTTGCCCGACTGTGACTCTCATCCCATTTCCGCTCCACAATGGAGCAAGGCCCAAGACCCAGAAATGGATAAATATCCCACAACTCCAGAACCAAACTGGGGAAATGGTAACGGCGAACCACGAACAGAAACACCCCCCCAGTTAACCACCTCCGAACCAGCAGCCACCACAGCCCAAGCAGTTGTGGCAAATCCCGACGCAGAAACAGGATTTCTGCCAATCCTCAAAAACCGCAATTTTCTAGCACTGTGGAGTGGCCAAGTTTTCTCCCAACTAGCAGATAAAGTTTATCTCGTACTGACCATCGCCCTTGTAGCCAGCCACTTCCAAGCCGCCGATCAAACCATCAGCAGATGGGTGTCAGCAATCATGATCGCCTTTACAATTCCCGCTGTACTATTCGGGGCAGCCGCCGGAGTCTACGTCGATAGGTGGCCAAAAAAAGCAGTGCTAGTTGCCACAAACCTGCTGCGGGGAGGTTTAGTGTTAAGCCTTCCCCTGCTGCTATGGCTCTCTGACGGCTTAGAAATAGGTCAATTGCCCCTCGGATTCTGCTTGCTGCTGTTGGTGACATTCCTAGTTTCGACCCTAACTCAATTTTTTGCCCCAGCAGAACAGTCAGCCATTCCGCTGATGGTAGAACGTCGCCACCTGCTATTGGCCAACTCCCTCTACACCACAACCATGATGGGGTCAGTAATTATTGGTTTTGCAGTAGGAGAACCCCTACTAGCTTTAGCCGACACCCTATTCACTAACCTCGGTGGCGGACTCGGTATTGGCAAAGAATTAGTAGTAGGAGGAAGTTACGCACTCGCCGGAGTATTGTTGCTGTCGATGAACACAGGCGAAAAAAACGAGGTAGAACACGAACCGCCACATCCCCTAGCAGATTTGAAAGACGGACTGCGTTACATCAACGATCAACCTAAAGTCCGCAATGCTTTAATTCAACTAATTATTCTATTTTCGATTTTTGCAGCCTTAGCAGTTTTAGCGGTGCGGCTAGCAGAAATACTTCCAGGTATGAAAGCTTCGCAGTTTGGCTTTTTGCTGGCGGCTGTGGGTGTCGGGATGGCGGTTGGGGCGACAACAGTCGGCTATCTGGGTAACAAATTTTCTCATACCCAATTTAGTTTAATCGGATCGATCGGCATGGCCGTTGCTCTGATTGGTCTTTCTGTATTTACACACAATTTGTGGATATCCGTGCTCTTCATTACCCTGTTGGGTGTATTTGCCGCGATTGTGGGAGTGCCGATGCAGACGACAATTCAAGCAGAAACTCCAGAAGAAATGCGGGGAAAAGTTTTTGGGCTGCAAAATAATGCTACTAATATCGCCTTGAGTTTACCCTTGGCTTTGGCGGGAGTCGCCGAAACATTTCTGGGTTTGCCGACAGTATTTTTGGCTTTGGCTGGGTTAGCGATCGTTGGGGGTGTCTTAACCTGGTATATTTCCGGTAATAGCACAGTCGATCGACTCTGATCACAAACTCAAATTTACTTGAATGCACATCGCTTGGCTGGGAAAAAAATCACCTTTTTGCGGTAACGTCACTTATTCTAGGGAAGTCACCAACGCACTTTTAGACCGTGGATACCAGGTCAGTTTCCTGCATTTTGCCCAAGAGGCAGAACTTGACAGGAACAAGGCCGCGTGGAGTATGGCCAATGGAAAATGGGGAACAGGAATTGCTCCAACCTCATTCGCTCAGTCACTCGCACCCGCAAGTTGCAACGATGTCTCCTTACCCTGTCTCTATAAGTCACAAATTTATACAATCCCCACTTTCAAATCCAGCAAAGTGCTGATGAAATCCCTGCGGAGACTGCAACCGGATGTAGTCCACGCTTCCCTGACGCTTTCGCCTCTAGACTTTCTGCTACCGGAAATCTGCCAAGAATTGAACATACCTCTGGTAGCAACTTTCCACCCGCCCTTCGATCGCAAATTGCGGAATTTGACATCAGGAACCCAACACCTGATGTATCAACTGTACGCCCCATTTTTGGCTCACTACAACTCAACAATCGTTTTTTCTCAGATTCAGCGGGATATATTGGTGAAGTTGGGAGTGCCGTTCGAGCGAGTCGCCGTGATTCCCAACGGAGTAGACGCGGTTAAGTATTCTCCGGGAGCTTCTAGCTTGAAGTCGGAATTAAAAGCCGATCGCATTTTTGTTTACCAAGGCCGCATTGCCCCAGAGAAAAACGTCGAGTCCCTGCTGAAAGCCTGGAAACAATGTAATTTCGGCCCTGGAAATGTATTGGCGATCGTAGGTAACGGGCCCCTAGCCGCCTCGCTGCAACTATCCTACGGCGAAGATGACGGCATTGTGTGGCTCGGATTCGTCGCCGACGAAGAACGCCGCATCGAAATTTTGCGTGGCGCAGACGTATTTATTTTGCCTTCTTTGGTAGAGGGATTATCACTGTCGCTGCTCGAAGCAATGGCCACTGGTTTGGCCTGTTTAGCTACTGATGCCGGTGCTGACGGGGAAGCCTTGGAAGGAGGGGCTGGCATAGTTTTGAACACTCAACGGGTACGGAGTCAGTTGCAAACCTTGCTACCGCTGTTTTGTGATCACCCCGAAATGTCACAGATGCTTGGTCAAAAAGCTCGACAAAGGGCGATCGAGCGGTACACTCTCAGTCAAAATATTACTGAGTTAGAAAAGCTTTATACAGAAGTTTTGCAAGGTCAGCGCGTACCAGTTCGCGGCTTGGCATAATTCAGAAGGAAGAAGGAAGAAGGAAGAATGCTCGTCCCCAGGCTCTGGCCTGGGGACGCAGATCCGGAGGCTCTGTCTCCTCCAAGTCCCAAGAGCAGCGAGGCAAAGCCTCTAGATATGGGTTCCCAGGCCAGAGCCTGGGAACCAGTTCAATGCCCGATGCCCAATTCCCAATTCCCAATTCCCAGCACAATGACTTATCAAAATCCTACCCCTACAGTTGATATTATCATCGAATTAGTCGATCGCCCCCACCGCCCGATCGTCCTCATAGAACGTCGCAATCCTCCCTACGGCTGGGCAATTCCCGGAGGATTCATGGATTGCGGAGAATCCGCAGAAACAGCAGCAAAACGCGAAGCTCTCGAAGAAACCAGCTTAAAAGTAGAATTAATAGAGCAATTCTACGTTTATTCCGACCCAAATCGCGACCCCCGCCAACACACAATCAGCATTGTATTCTTAGCCTCCGCCACCGGAATTCCCCAAGCCGCTGACGATGCTAAAAATTTAGAAATCTTTGAATTTTGGCAAATGCCCGCAGAACTTTGTTTCGATCACGATCGCATTTTACGCGATTATTGGCGATACCGTCATTATGGACTGCGCCCAAGTTTGTAATACTTTTGCCATAGTGAAGAGGTTATATCAATTCCGGTAGCATCGGAATTATTAGCCAAAATTAGGAGACGACAGTGTCGTGTCCCTACAATATTATTGTCGGTAGGGACACGGCACTGCCGTCTCCTCTATATCATTAATGATGACCAAAGCGCCTTGGCGGCTGCTATGGCTGCTACCAATAACCAATAACCCATAACCCATAACTACTTCAACCACAACTTAATAGTATTATCTTTAGACCCGCTAGCAATAATTTTACCATCTGGACTAAAAGTCACCACATAAACCTCATCAGAATGTCCCGTTAAAGTATTCAGCAATTCACCAGTAGCTAAATCCCAAATTTTAATAGTTTTATCCTTACTCCCGCTAGCAATAAATTCCCCATCCGGACTCACCGCCACCGATACAATATCATCAGAATGTCCCCTAAGAGAGCGAATCAACTCCCCAGTTTCGAGATTCCAAACTTTAATAGTTTCATCATATGCACCGCTAACTATTGTCTTTCCATCCGGGCTAATAGCCACTGACCTCACCACGTCAGCATGACCATCAAGAGTCTTGATCAACCTCCCGGTTGCTACGTCAACAATTGTAATTTTGTTATCTTTAGAACCGCTAACCAAAGTTTTGCCATCAGGACTAAAAGCCACAGAATAAACAAAATCTGTATGGTCGGGCAAATTGTAAATTAAATTACCATTAGTAGCATTCCAAATCTTAGTTGTTTTGTCTCCACTGCCGCTGGCAAGTAGTTGTCCATCGCGACTAATAGCGACAGACCAAACTGAAGCAGCATGGTCGAGAGTACGAATCAATTGCCCTGTTTTTAGATCCCACAGCATCACTCTCCAAAAACCAGTGCCTGTGGCTAAGCGCCCGCCATTTGAGTCAAAAGCAACTGACCAAATGGTGGATGAATCTCCTTCAAAAGTTCGGATAGATTTGCCTGTGGCTAAATCCCAAATTTGGATAGTTTTGTCCTTGGAACCGCTAGCTAACATCAAGCCGTCTGGACTGAAAGCAACCGCTCCAACGGCATCTAAATGCTGAGCAAAGCTTTTGACTTTAGCGTTTTTCCAGCGCAGGCCTGCTTGGCATTGTCCTTCTAGGTTTTGAGCGGAGGCATAGCTGGTGGAAGCATTGGAAATGTTGGGAATTTCACCGATGCAGCCGTAGTAATTGCTGGCTTGATAAAGAGCATTAATTTGATTCAATTGTTGGGATTCTCTTTCTACTCGCTGCTGCCATTGTTGCCATTCTTGCCATTTGAGATATCCATAAATTCCTCCGATCGCAGCTAAGATAGCAGCAAGGGCGGCACCGGCGAGAAAAGGATTGAATTTACGAGGTTCCTTCTGTGTAATTGCTGGTATATTCTGGATCGGCAAGTCGGTTTTTCCGTTCAAGTTAAGCAGCGGAGATGTGGTTGAACTCGGCTGCAAGTTGAGTGGAGAAATGCTTTCTGGCGGTGGCAAATTTGACTTGCGGTGTCCTTCTAAAACTGTGGTGATTGCTTTGTATAATTTCGAGAATAAAGATTTAGGAACGACTAATTCTTCTATTTTTGTCGCATCTTCGTCTGTGAGTCCTAACACTTGCTGTAACCGTTTTAATTCCTCGCGAGTTGCCACAGAAAAGGGATATTCTTGCTGCATTGCTTCTTGCAGTGCTTGTTCGTAACGCTCTCCTTTTTCTCTGTATTTTCGGTAAGGGTTCAATACCTCGTCTTCGATTGCTTCTGCTTCTTCTGGTAGCAATTCCAAACTGACGGATAGTTCTTCTAATATTCTCCGACCGACAACTGTAATGTCACCGCGACTGCTAGTGCGCCGATCGACTTCTTCGCGATATATTGTGAGTTTGGGAATTCGTGCTCGTGTGCGATCGCCTATTTTCCTCAAATCGGCTAAAGCTTCCGCAGCCGACTGATATCTTTCGCGAAAATCGTAGCGCACCATATTGTCTAAAACATCGGCTACTCCTTGGGAGCACGCTGTTAAATGTCGCCAAATAATTTCGCCTTTATTGGAATTTTTCAAATCTCGCAGTTTCGGCAAATCATAAGCTGGCAAACCTGTGATTGCTTGGATACCAATCATTCCCAAAGCGTAGATATCGCTATTTAGTTGTGGGTTATATTGAAATTGTTCGATCGGCATATATTCCAGCGTCCCGATTCGCACAGTCACTGGTGCTTGTCTTTGAGCTATATGAATTTCTTTCACCGATCCAAAATCAATCAAAACTAACTTATTATCTGAATAGCGGCGGATTAAGTTTCCCGGTTTTATATCTCGATGAATTACTCCTTGTCCGTGTACAAATACTAAAATTTCTAATAGTTCTTTCAACAAAGGAATTATTCTTTCTTCTGATACAGGTTTGCCGGGAACAATCTCTGTTGATAGAGAATGGCCAGCAACAAAAGATTCTACTAAGAAAAACTCTTCATTTTCTTCAAAATAAGCAAATAATTGAGGGATTTGGTCATGTAAACCGAGCCTTTCTAGAACTTCTGCTTCTTTTTGGAAAAGACGGCGCGTAGCATTAATTAATTTCGGTTCACTGCTACCAGGGCGCAAATGTTTGACAAAACACTGAGGTTCACCGGGACGACGAGTATCTTTGGCTAGATAGGTTAGTCCAAATTCTCCTGTTTCTATGACTTCAATGATTTGATAGCGTCCATCTAAAAGTTGGCTCACCATGATAATAACTTAGTTGTTCCTGGGCATGGGGCATTGGGCATGGGGCATGGAGCATTGGGCATGGGGCATTGGGCATTGGGAATAGTTTTTCCTTCCTTCTTCCTTCTTCCTGAAGCGTTCCCTGAGCGGAGTCGAAGGGCCTTCTTCCTTCTGCCATAATTTATTTTTTCAACATCTGTAGAGCTTGATATCCCAAAAAGAAGAAGCCCAAAGATCCCAACATTGCTATGCTGTTTGCCAATATATCGACTGTAATAAATTCGCCCATTGCACTATCCTCTGACAACTGATTTTTATGCTCGGCTTTTCTGTTGCTGACTGGGTGAGGGGTTGTACCCCTTTTGGCAGGTGCAACGAAAGATGCTCACAAATTATAGCTCCTTGGACGCTCAAAATAACTTTCTGCCGATCGCCTAGCTTTTTGCTGTAATGTTTTTTAATATTTAAGGAGACAAACTACGCCACCGAAATTTTGAGGTCACTTCCCTTTGATATTGTTAACTCTGCTAATTTTTTCCTTAATCGTCAGTACAGCCTACACTAAGAATTTGCGCCGATCGGTCAAAAACGCACCTCGAACGGGCAAAAGTCCTACTCAGCAGTCACCCAAAACTCAGTTCCCTAAAGTCTCGGTCATCGTACCAGCATACAACGAGGCAGAGAATATTCGGGATTGCGCGATCGCCATATTGGAGAGTACACGGCTGTCTGTGGACAACCTAGAAGTTTTGATTGTAGACGATCGCTCGACAGACGACACACTGGCGATCGCTCAAACTCTCCAACAACAGCTCAATGACCCCCGCCTCAAAATATTAGCAGGTCAGGCGCGACCAGCCAACCAATATTGGGCGGGCAAAAATTGGGCCTGCGCCGAAGCTGTGCAAGTAGCAACCGGAGACTTCTTATTATTTATCGATGCCGATGTGCGACTCAAACCGGGGGCGATCGAAACCGCCATCGAAACAGTCCAAACCGAAAAAATCGACCTACTCACTTGTATGCCAGCCCTGGTTTGTGAGTGTTTTGCCGAGTGGTTAGTACAGCCATTAATGTTCAATCACCTAGCAGTTTGCTTCGACTTCACCGCAGTCAACGATCCGACGACAGAAAGTGCTTTTGCTGCTGGGCCATTTATGCTATTTAGGCGATCGGCTTATGACAAAATCGGCGGTCACGAGGCAGTTGCCAGCGAAATTGTCGAAGATGTGGAATTAGCAAGACGCATCAAACGTGCGGGTTTAAAGCTAGGACTTTATGCCGGGTCAAATTTAGCATTTGTGCGGATGTATCGGTCTTGGAGCGCCTTGTGGGAAGGCTGGACGAAGAATTTGTATCTTGGTGCTAACCGCAGTTGGGGCATGATGATTTATATGGCGGCAATTATGTTATTTCTTTATCCTGTGCCGTGGTTGGCATTAGGTATTCTACTAGCTAACGGCGAAGTTGCAAACATATTTACCAATTACCAATTACCAATTACCGATTACCAATTACCAGTTACTCTGTTAACTATCTGTTTAGCAGTAACAGTAATTTGGCAACAGTATACTTTGCGAGATTTGGGTGCCCAGATTTCCGACTGTCCGACTAAATACTGGTGGTTGGGAGGTTTGGGAGGAATATTGATCGCGGCAATTGCGATCGGTTCTGCGATTAAAACCGAAACTGGTTGGGGATGGACTTGGCGAGGTAGAGCTTTGCAAATTAAGAGTTAATAGCAAGCAAGAAATCAGGACACGGCAGTGCCGTTTCCCTAC
>JAYSVM010000031.1:0-25695 GCA_043718495.1 Oscillatoriales bacterium
TAATTTCTGCTTCAGGTTTATAGAGGAGACGGCAATGCCGTGTCCCTACCCAAATAATAATGTAGGGAAACGGCACTGCCGTGTCCTAATTTCTAATTAGATTTGAAGGAAAATAGCATTTCCACTTGGGCAATTGAGGGCTCTGGGGAAGTTGTAACAACGCTAACTCCTCGAATAGAATTGAGGACTTCAGCGGTGGGTGGCGAAACTAAAGTTGGCGCTGCTTTAAGCAGGTATTGGTTAGCCCAAGACATGGTTTTGTCCATATCTAAATAAAAGTAACCCCGATCGCCTGGTGAGACAGAAGTTGCGATCGCCTTAAAATTTGAACTGCTACTTAACGGCTGTGGTGGAGTAGCGCTAATCACATCCACTAAAGGCCCGCCAAAAGCTACAAACAGCGTATTTTTATCCAGCCAGCCATGCCCGAATAAAGTGCCTTGCTGGGGTATCGTCCACTCTGTAACCTCCTTTCCCTGAACTTGTCGGGGGGCGATGCTGACTGTAGGATTACTTTTGGCGATCGCATCGAGTTTTTTCAGGGCTGCTTCCGCTGCGGGGCGATCGCTTGTTTCAAAAATCATCGTCGCGCCCATGCCAAACTGAGACAGAATACCTTGATTTGAAGCGATCGCCCCGATCGCAAATTCTCCATTCATCCAACCAAAAACATCTCGATCCGCATCCAGATTCACCCCCTTCAAACCATCTCGAATCTGCTTCATACTGTTAGTAAGTTCCGGGCTATTTTTCGCCTCGGCGGTTGCTTCCGACCAAACTTTATCAATGCCCTTCCCCCCAACTAAAGCTAGGGTTTCACCAGGAAATCTCGGCAACAATTTCGATGCAACCTGTGGATTTTGCTGAACGAATTTCGGGTCTAATTGAGCAAGGGTTTTCACCCTCAATCCCGCAGTGTCCACCCCAATTCCGGCAACCATTGACTTAACTTGTTTGAATTGTGAAATCACCGTTGAAGACAACTTCACATCTGGCTGCAAATTAGCTTGAAATTGTTCCATCGCCGCCGGATAGTCAGGAATATAAACAGTGGCGATCGGATTTGATACCCCTGCACTTTCAGAGAAAAACTTACTTGCATTCTGTTGTGTGGCGAGAGAAGGCTGTCCTTTGAAAGTATCGATCGCCAATTCCACAGTTTTTTTCAAAGGAGCGATCGCTAATTGATCGTCCAACAAAGCTACACTATAAGCCTTACCACTTGTTTCTACAATCTCAGCAATTTTCACCCCTTGATACTCGCTTTCCTGAGTTTTTGTACCGGGCTGAGATTTTAATCTATTGGCAAAATTCCAAGCGCTAATTTTATTTTTCACACTCACCACCAGTAGCAATTGTAGGGGCTTCGTCTTCGCCTCACCATCAGGGGGAAGCAAAGCCACCATCACACCGCCTAACCAAGGCTTTAAGTCCTTCTCAAAGTCAATTTGAGTACCCGCCAAGCTCTGATCTTGAAAAGTCTTCAAATTCTCGGCGACCAACTTTTGAGCGCCTGGAGTGCCAAATAGCTGCAACTGAGACAGCGCTTGGGGATTGGGGGAGATAAACGCCGCCATCATTGCTTCATCGGGTACAACTTTGGCACTTTCTTGAGGGTTCGATACTTTGTTCGTCAAACTCTGGATGTAAAAGTAGCCCCCGGCGCTACCCGCTGCGACGAGGATAGCGGCAGCAATTAGAAGTTTTGATTTTGTTGCAGACATTGTTTGTGATTTTCGCGTCTCCTATTAGTGTAGTTAAAATCGACTTGACTTGTGGGAAGGCGATCGGGCTGGCTTGAGTTTTGTATCATCTAAGACACAAGTTTGGGCGATCGTCTAAACTACTAAAAATGTGAATCATGGGTAAAAAATGAAAGTAGCGATCGCCGGTGCAACGGGATTTGTAGGTAGCCGTTTGGTAGAGAGGCTGCATTTGGAAGGACATAGCGTGGTGGTTTTAGCCCGCGACTCGGAGCGAGCTCGGCGAGTCTTTCCCACTTCAGCTTATCCCAATCTGGAAATTGTCGGTTACAGTCCGGCGGAGTCTGGTGATTGGCAAAAGTCGATCGCCGGCTGCGACGGTGTTGTAAATTTAGCAGGAGTGCCCATCGCCGAGGAAAGATGGACAGCGGCGAGACAGCAAGCAATTCTCGATAGTCGTAAATTAACAACCGCTAAATTGGTCGAGGCGATCGCGAATGCTAATCCTAAACCATCTGTGTTGGTGAGTGCAAGTGCGATCGGCTATTACGGAACCAGCGAAACCGCCGAGTTTGACGAAAATAGCCCTGCTGGGGATGATTTTTTAGCCACAGTTTGCAAAGACTGGGAAAGTGCGGCACAACCGGTGAAAAATGCGGGCACACGGCTGGCAATTTTGCGGCTGGGGATAGTTTTGGGAATGGGAGGAGCACTCGCAAAAATGCTACCACCTTTTAAATTATTTGCTGGTGGTCCGATCGGCACTGGGAAACAATGGTTTTCTTGGATTCACCGAGATGATGTAGTTAATTTAATATTGTTCGCTTTGCAAAATCCGCAAATTGAAGGTATTTTGAATGCAACAGCACCTAATCCAGTGCGGATGAATGAATTGTGCCAAACTTTAGGAGAAGTTTTGCAGCGGCCTTCTTGGTTGCCAGTGCCAAGTTTTGCTTTGGAATTGCTATTGGGAGATGGGGCAAAAGTTGTTTTGGAAGGTCAGCAAGTGTTGCCAAAACAGACTTTAGCTAGTGGTTTTCAATATGAATATCCGAACTTAAAATCTGCACTCGAAGAGATTTTGTCTTGATACAAATATGTCATTGCGAGCTCAAGCGCAAAGCAATCGCTATGATATGATTCCGATGCTGCCGGAAGTGATACGGCGTATTCCAGGTTTATGAGGTGCATTCAACCTCCTAGGGACACGGCAGTGCCGTGTCCCTATCAATCTGGCGTAGGGAAACGGCACTGCCGTGTCCTCTATCAATCAATCTGGCGTAGGGAAACGGCACTGCCGTGTCCTCTATCTACGTCAGAAGTTAGGATTACCACTTTTTAGATAATTGTCCATGTTATACAATGAAGAAACCCTAAATTTTGATATATTTATGCAAACACCACAAGTCGAACCAATACCGGGAGATTTAAGAGAAAATCTGTATGAAACAGATTTTTTTGCTTGGACTCAGGAACAAGCAAAACTCCTCAAACATCAAGCATGGAATCAACTAGATTTACCAAATTTAATCGAGGAGATTGAGTCATTGGGAAAACAACAACGTACCGAACTAAGAAATCGCTTAAAGGTGTTAGTTGGGCATTTATTAAAATGGGAATATCAAGTAGAACGACGCAGCCGTAGCAGGTTAATGACGATTCGCATTCAGCGTCGCGATACTCAAGAATTGCTGTCAGAAAATCCTAGTCTTAAACCCTATCTTCAGGAAGCATTACAAAAGATATATGAAAGCGGTAGAGATTTGGCAACAGGAGAAACAAATCTGCCACGAAAAACCTTTCCAGAGAATTGTCCATATACGCTAGAAGACATTTTTAGCGATCGCTTTTATCCTGGTGAACCTGCAACAGATGATGTGATGGATTGAGAACGATCGCAGACAGTTGTCTAATGATAGGGAGTAATGCTGTTTGTGCGATCGGTTGTCAGAAGTTAGAGAATGACTAAGGATTTTGATGAACCGATGCCAGATTTATAGGATGCGCTATAGCAAATAAATTATAGGGTAAATTAACGCTTCGGCTCAATATCGAACTCAAGCCGAGAACGATAAAAGTGAACATCAAATTCTAAAAAGAAATTTGTTTGTCCCAGAATCAATGATACGCTGTCACTTTTTGTCCAAGCAAATGCTAATCTTACAGGAGCAAAGTCTCCTATTTCAGCGATTAAAAATACTGGCATCGCTGGTTGATTACCAATATTGCCTGCCAGTCGAATGATGGCTTTGCTATCATCCCAAACTAAGCCAAGCTGAATGCCTATTTGGTAAGGCAATACATTCACAGTTGCACCGCTATCTACTAACCCAACAACTTCGACTCTCTGGTTATTATGGTGCAGAATCAAGGGAATGCGCGGTAGGCTGTCAAACTCATCTTGGGAGGGGTCATTGGTAGAGTATTGAAATCGCATAATAATCAGTTTTCGTCGTGGTTAGCCAGATTCATTGCCTGCATTAAAGCTGCACCAGCACCAAAACTATCGTAGGGCGTTGGTAGGTAGTAAATCTTGTAAGGTTCCAAAGGAAAAATATCCTCACTGATATCCTCTTCCGCCATGAGAATGCGGATTAACTCTCGTTTGTCGATCGCAGATAGTTGTCTAATGGTAGGGAGTAATTCTGTTAGTGTCATCGGTTGTTTTCCTACGACGATGCGTCTATGTTAACGGTAGCAGGTCAACGTAGTAATTGCAACTTCTAGGGGAGTTTAACAAAAATCGGCGCGATCGCATTTTAGTTGCGATCGCGACAACGTAGTGGTGTTTGGCGCACACGCAGTAGAGGAGTAGTTCAATAAGGATCAACCTTGACGCTCTCGCTCCTGCTGAACTGCCTTTTTTGCTGCCTGCTCACTCATAAAGCCAATGGTAGATGCTAGTGACCACACGAAAATCCCTAGGTGTATAAAGATACCAATAATACCCCAAAATCCAAGAGTCACTAGGGTAAGAATAAGATTAACAACAGCTAAAAAAAGCTGGATAAATCCTTGCACTCTTTTACTGGTAAATAAAAGAGTTCCCAAGCCAGGAAATAGTAAGTTTAAGAAAATAGCAAGACAACCCATTACTTTTTCACCTCATTTCTTAATCACTGTAGACATCCATAAAACCTGCGATCGCTTAATTGGCTGATTCCGTTTCACCTTTGGTACTTCTTTTTGTACTCCTCTAGCTTCTTGCGTATGACTGAGATCGTGTCTTCAGACCCAACTTTGATTAGCTCACCATTAAGATCTGCACTCTGCGAAAATGAATAGACTACTTCGATAACATTTGCTCCAGTTGTATAGAGAGCAAATTGTTGCACGCCGTTAGCAAATTCCCGCCGACCATTAACGATAGAAATTTTTTTATTAATCGTTTTAATTTGCAGATTTGTAATTTCCTTATAGGGAAACTCTTGCGTGTTATCATCTAATGTCTGTCCATAAATTAGATTATGCGTGCATTGATAGCTTGCAATATTGTGTTCTGTGAGGAAAACAATCAAAATGTTAAGATGTGAATATCGGATTTTACCATCTCTACCGACAGCAAGTTGTGTTTCCTGTAAGTCTGCGGGTCCACCAAGCAAGAAAGGATTTGCTCTATAATCATCATGTTCTAAACCCAGCCTTTTTAATGACTCTTCAATGATGTTTTCTATGTCACTACTCATCCATCGATCCATTTGTTCATCTGATGGCTTTGGTTCTGCTTTTGCATAATCATCTTGATATCTTGCATAAGCTTGTTCATAACTTCTTTTTTTCTCTGAGTATTCAGAATATCCCCTACTCAGGGAGCGAAAACCAAAGAATCCCCCAGCCATGCCTAAAAATACGAGAAGACCATTTCCAGAGAAGAATAAAAAAAGCGCAACAAAAAGCAGTACACATCCCGTAATCATTTGATTCTGATTTCCAGAATTGTCAGGCTGATCGGGTTTAATGGGAGTTTCTGTAAAATATTTGCGTACTGCTTCAGAACGAATTGGAAAAACACTCATGGCAATAATTGTCCTCTTTCTAGTTAGTTATTCCAAATTTATTGTACAAGTACATCCAGTAAGGATTTTGAGGATCGTTTAGGTAGTAAAGGATTTCTCTCGCGTGTTCAGCTTGTATTGATTCACCTTGACTAAAGAGTTGAGCAGAGGTAGGAGGCTTTTCTATAAAACCATTCATGGCATAGTAACCATGCTTAACAATTGCCCAAAGTAGGTAAGATTTTGAAGAGTGTGTATCTCCGTAAACTGCTGAATTTAGCTTTTCTTCAATACTTGTAATAGTCCATCCATCAGTTTTCTTGGGCTTTTTACCACTTAATAGTGCAATTGCCAAGTAATAGTAAGCATCAGATAATGACCGATCAGTCTTTGTCGCCTCACTCAGTACATCAATAGCCTCTCGATAAGCTCGTTTATTTAGCAGTTGAATTCCTCTATTCAACAGCTCTTGCCCAGTAATTTCAGGAATTTGTGGACCAAAGTGGATGTTTTCTATGTTTATCTGATCGCGTCCATGACTATCGTATCGCCTTGTCATACTTACGAGCCACCAATTTTTTGATTGCCATGCATATTTTCAATGTTAATCATGTCTCGTCCATAGCTGCTATACTGCCGATTTGAAGCGTTATGAGATTCAATTTTGATAATTTGCTGGGCAACTTGCTGCAAATCTTGAGCAAAAGTTGGTTCTGCCTCCATTTCATCATCTAGATAGGTAGTCAGCTTGCTCAGTGCTTCTGGAGATCCTTGCTCTTGGATTGCGGTAATGGCTTTTTCTACTTTAATATCCTGTTTGTTCTTGAACCATGTCACAATCTTCTGACGTAACTCACCTGCTTTAGTGAAAGCTTCATCTGTCAGCTTTTTAGCAGTTTCCCCAGCACTTGATTTTATAAATTCATTGAAAGCAAGTTCGAGAATTTTAGCAGTAGTTACAGCAATGATTGGGTCAGTCATATATTACTTCAGTCACTTAATAAATTTACCTGGATGTGTCTGCGCGTAAAAACGTACAGTGAAGTTGTTTTTGATTTTGTCTATAACTTAGGCAACTCGCGTAAAGTAGATGTTTTGGAATATGTGACGACACCCTTTTCAGCTCAGATGTGCAATTACACACCTCTCAATAAACACTCTAGTAAGATTCCTGTGTCTGCTTTGTCCATGCTAGACCGATCGCACAAAAACTGTAAAGGAAAAAAAGTGGGAAAAAGTGGGAACTTCCTCAAAATCCGATCCGAAGCCAAAAAAAGTTGCAAAAAGTGGGGAAAAGTTTGGTATAGTAACTAAAATTATCCACCATCCCACCTATGGACAGTCCTCAGATATTGCAATTTGTCGATCGAGCTGTCTGGGCCAAGACAGGCAAACATCTAAATAACTTGCAGCGAGGGATTATTTCGGGAATACTGAAGCGTCAAAGATATGCTGATGTTGCAGAAACTTATGGTTATAGTTCCCAGCACGTTAAAAAAGCCAGTCACGAGCTTTTGCAAATGTTATCTGAGGTGTTTGGCAAACAAGTTAAAAAAAGTAATCTTGAATCTGTCTTAGAAAGGCATATAAATCAAAATATAACAACTCTTGGCAATAAAAATAATCAAAAAATTATTGGTATTAACTATATTAACAATTGCCCTAATCCCTCTACTTCTACCCCAGATAAAAGTCAGCCGGAAAATCCCGACTTCCAGCAGAAAATCAAAAATCAAACTAAGACTGAAACAATAGAGAAATTACGGCAGTTTGGCTTGAGCGACGAGCAAATTGCAGAAGCGCTAGATATACCTTTAGAGCAGGTTAAGCAGGTGGACTCGGATGAGTAAAGTCTGCTAAAGTAATGAAGAGGTAACTTTTGAGAATAAATTAGGAGAGTAAATTGAAAATCAAAATTATCATTCACGAAGCAGAAGAAAGCGGATTCTGGGCAGAAGTTCCTGCTATTCCTGGCTGTGCAACTGAGGGAGAAACTTTTGAGGAATTGCTGCAAAATCTTTAGGTCGCAATCGAAGGTTGCCTTAGTGTAGATTAGGTAAGCATATATATTTACGTGTCATTGCTTCGTTCCTCGCAATGACATCATAGCTTTTATTTGTGTTCACCTAGTTAGCACCGGACGACTTCTCAGCGGCACAAGAATTTCATGCAAAATACTAGGCTTCGCACTAAGATACACTTCACCAAAATTAGCCTCGTTATATCCAACAATAATTGCACCGATCGCACTACCGATTTTAGGATACATCTCTTCACTCATCATCCCTTCTTTATAGCTTTGATTATACTCTTCTGCAATACTTCGATCGTTGGGGCCGGCAAATTACGGCAGTTGGCTTGAGCGACGAACAAATTGCAGAAGCGCTAGATATGCCTTATCTCTCAACCCAACCTACTTCTATTCAACTTCATATAACTAAGCACCGGTAAACATCATTTTCCTTGAAAAAGTCAAATTGACTGTAATCTAAGATATTATCCAATATCGCATTTCTATCTATTTTTATTAACTGATACTCCCACTTGGAGCCGCTGACTTCGCGTTTGATTTGTTCAGAAACTATCACCGAATTTTTTTCATTTTTTGGAGATACTATTTTACTTAAATCTTCCAATCTGTCAGCTATGTTTATATCTTTACCATAAGTACAAGACCGAAATATATACAAATTTCCTTTAGTGACTCCCACAGACAAGCCACAAGGTATTTTATGACTATCGATAAAAATCTTCCAATTTTTACACAAACTTTCCATTGCTGCTAAGGCTGAGTGAGCTTCGGCGAAAGTTAACAGGTGCGAATCGCCAACGATACTCCGAATTGTGCCGCCATATTCTTCACAAACTATTTTTTCAAAAGCATCGAAATTTGTGAGTAAATATTCAACGTCTTTGATGGAATTAGATTCTTGATAAGCAATAAATCCTCTCAAATCTGCTTTAACTATTGCTTGATTTTCAATAATTCGTGTTTTATGACTTTGGTCAACTTTATAAACTTTTTCAGGTTCACTCATCCCCTTCAAGGAAAACTCATTGACGAAGGATGTTTGCACTTCTGCTTTGTTGAGCGCTAGCCAAGCCGCTTGGGATAAATATATTTCATCCTGGGGAGTAACAGATTCTATGCGAGCTGTTAAATTAACTGTATCACCAAAGATATCTTTATCTTGGTGCAAAACATCTCCTAATGTAATTGATACGCGAATAGCCAATCGTTCATCGTTGGATTTGCTAGATTGTTGTGCTCTCAATTCCTGCTGCATTTCCAGGGCTGCCATAGCTGCGGCTGTGACGCTGGGAAAAATCAGCCAAAATGAATCTCCTTCTCCTTTAATCAAACTGCCTTCATTTCTGATACTAATATCTGAAATAAAAGTTTTATGCTCGTTTAACAAGCTACTTAACTCCGACTGAGATA
This sequence comes from Oscillatoriales bacterium, assembly GCA_043718495.1. GTDB lineage: Bacteria > Cyanobacteriota > Cyanobacteriia > Cyanobacteriales > Microcoleaceae > Microcoleus. The sequence continues at coordinate 9,141 of JAYSVM010000031.1, forward strand.
ATTTTTTAACCCTGGCGGTATATCCGCAAATATCTGTTTTTACGATCACAGTAGAACGCAAATTAGCCATAATCTGCCTTGATTGATTAAAAAACAGTAATGAATGTTATTTCACAAAGATGCGATAAATCGCGCCTTTGCCACCTCAATCTCCTAAATCCCGTCCTTGAGTTTCTCCAGAATTGTAGCATCTGGTACTGCGTCTGGTGTGTAGTAGCCAGCAGCTTTTTTGGCGATGATTTCGACTTGTGCGTCTGCGGGAATCCGATCTTCTGGAATTGGGATGCGATCGCACACTTTAATGCCAGAATTGATAATCGCATTGTATTTCAGAGCGCTCATGGAAACTAAACGGTCAATACGAGAAATTTCTAACCAGTGCAACACATCTTGCATTAGTTCTTGAAACCGCATATCTGGAACTCCCGCAACGCATTCAGTGCGAGTAAAATACGCATCGGCGCGATCGCCTCCAGCCTGCCGTTTTCTAGCATTATACACCAAAAACTTAGTTACAGACGATAGCACTAAATTATAGAAATTGCCATCTTGTCAATTCACAAGAGATTTGATATAAATATAAAAGCTAATTTCATCTAGGATGTTTTTAAGTGAAAGCAGTTATTTTATTATCAGGAGGGCTAGATTCCTCAACAGTTTTGTATCAAGCTAAGGCGGATGGTTGCGAGTGTTATAGCATTTCCTTTGACTACCAGCAAAGACATCGGCGAGAGTTGGAGTCAGCAAAGGCGATCGCACTTTCGGCAGGTGTTAAGGCACATCAGATAGTCAACTTTGACTTGACGCTTTGGGGAGGTTCGGCGCTGACGGATAATGAGATTGATTTGCCGATCGAGCGCAGTCTCACAGAAATGTCCCAAAACATCCCCATTACCTATGTTCCAGCTAGAAATACGATTTTTCTCAGTTTTGCCCTAGCCTACGCCGAAACTCTAGGAGCTCAGCGGATTTATATCGGTGTCAACGCTTTAGATTATTCCGGCTATCCCGACTGTCGCCTCGATTACATCCAAGCCATGCAGGAAGTATTTCGCTTAGGAACAAAGCAGGGAAGGGAAGGAGAATCTATTAAAATTATCACACCTTTGATTGAATTAAAAAAAACCGAAATTATTGAATTGGGCAACAAGTTAGGAGTGCCTTGGAAGCAAACTTGGTCTTGCTACGCAGGCGGCGAAACTGCGTGCGGTGTTTGCGATTCTTGTCGGCTGCGGCTGGCTGCTTTTGAGGAATTGGGGTTGAAAGATCCGGTGCTTTACCAAGAAATTGGGTCTAAAGCCCCTTCTTCAGTGGACGGCTTTAATTAATTATCAACTTTTGTTAAGTGTTTTCTTAAACTTTCTTGCATTGTGTTCATTGTAGAGTAAAATAACTATACTACAGGTAGAATAACCGCCGATACACATGAGACACCACCCTCAAACGACTGGTCGGAAAACAATAATGGTTAGTGGGTGGCGAAAACCACGAAAAACATAGCTAGGCTAACTAATGTAAGCCAAAATCAGAGACTAAACTTTTTATTTCTAAAATGTACTGTGGGGCACACAGAAACAAGAGAAGCAATTCTCTCTCATCTTGGGGAGACAAACCCTCTGAGGCTATCTAAATTAAGCTCGATATTTGGTTCTTTTGAACGGATACCTGGTTTAAACACTGCCGCAAGGATAGATAGTTTTAAGGTATGTCGCAGAACCAAGAATCCCCTCGCCTTCAGGCAGGGGAGTGTCAAGCTTCTAGATGACTTATATCAAATCTGGTAGCATCGTAATTATTATTAGCAGAAATTCGGAGACGGCGGAAATTCGGAGCGGAAATTCGGAGACGGCAGTGCCGTGTCCCTACCATGATTAATTGTAGGGAGACGGCACTGCCGTCTCCTCTATATCATTCCGGCATTAGCTTTTCCCACAATTTCCCCATCTGCTGCTGCAACTTTACTCAAAGTTCGATCGCCCGCAGCCCCTTCCAGCAACTGAATTTGAATTTGATCCAACCGCGGCCCGCAAACAGAAACCACCGCTAGTTCCACATTTTCGCAGCGCCACACTTCCCCCACAGCCGGCATTCTCTGCAACTGATAGCTCAAAAAACCTCCAATGGTTTGATATTCGTCAGTTACTGGCAAATCCAAATTCAATATTTGATTGACATCATCTAAATTTAACTGGGCTTGGACTAAAAAAGTGCGATCGTCCAATACTTGCAAAGCTATTTCTTTGCTGTCGCGTGACTCGTAGCTGAGGCCGATAATTTCCGCAATCAAATCCCGCAATGTAACTAACCCGGAAATACCGCCAAATTCATCGACGACGATCGCAATTTCTTCCGATGAACGCTGCATCAAAGGTAGCAATTCCCCCAGCAACATCATTTCCGGCACAAACCTTACCGGACGTATCCAATCTATAATTAGTGTGTCGGCTGATAACAAGCCTTCAGCTAGGGGTATAGCGAGTTGTTTGAAGTCAATAATCCCGATGATATCATCAAAAGAATCTCCGGTAATTGGATAGCGAGAATGGTTGGAAATCGCAATTTCTGAGAGCAAACATTGAAATGTCGCTGTTTTGGGAAGCACGACAATGCTTGGCCTCGGCACCATTACTTCTTCTACCAGAACTTCGCCAAATTCAAACACGTTGTTGAGCAATTCTCGCTCATCGGCTTGTAAACCGCTGGATTCGCTGGAAGTAGCGATAATTAATTGTAGTTCTTCGGGGGTAACGGGTCGATGGGTGACATCGTATTCAATGCCCGCCAGCCACAAGAGCGATCGAGTTGATTGATTGAGAAATGAAACAAATGGATTGAATAAACGAGCAATTAGTAAACTGGGAGCGCTTAAACCTCTGGCTAATTTTTCTGAATAAAGTAACGCTACAGATTTCGGGAGGAGTTCGCCGAGTACGATTTGTAGATAAGCTAGCAGGAAAAAAGTTACTATTGATATGCTGAAGGAATGGGCGATCGACTCCTGAATATAAGTTGGCAGAGGCAAAAAGCCGATCGAAACTCTGATTAGGACGGCGATCGTATCTTCCCCAATCCAGCCGAGAGCTAAACTAGAAAGAGTGATCCCCAACTGCATGGTCGAAAGCAGTCGATCGATACTTTGCAACAAGGATTGAACAGTTAGAGCTGGAACATCGCCAGCTTCTACTAACTGATTAATTCGCGATCGGCGCACCGTCACCATCGAAAACTCAGCCGTCACAAAAAAAGCATTGATCGCAATCAGCAGCAGCACTGACAGCAACCGTAACAGCACTTCTGTCCAAGTCATTGGAGGCAAGTCAGCCATCTTCTGCACTCTCCGGGCGAAGGCTCCTGGGAGTGAAACAGCTCTGCCTAGAACAACTTTCTTGGCAGAACCTGAGAACCCGTCGGTCGGTTTTTCCGACCCTGTAGCAAGCTAAAATTGTTGACAATCCCCCTAACACGAACACAACAGGGGCAAGCATTTGAAAATATTTTCCAATTATCAGAAAAATTGGGTTTAAAACCCCGTCTTTATAGGACGGCTTTTTCCGAGAAAAGTCCATAGTCACAAATCCTCATGTATTTGATAAACATCTCCACGACAAATGTGTGGTATTGTCAAGGCATCAGACAAGATTTAAAAACCTACCCCTGGACTGGGGGAAAGTCTACGCCCAAAACACTTTTGAGGAGATATGACTACGCACTATTTTGTGCAAACGTAGTCAGCCTGGGAACCCTAGAAATAGGGATATTAAGACCCAAAAGTCTTGAGAATCCTCGTACCTTGAGGCCGAGGAATGTCAATAATCGAAAGACGCTTTGAATTCACTTCGGCACTGGAATGCCAGCTATTTGCAACTGGAGTTTTTGACCGGGATAATCTGTGAGTGTCAGCGAAAGTTCTTTGGCATTTTCCAGCAAAGCTGTGGGAATACTAACCGTACCGTAGAATACTTGCCCGTTGGGGGGCAGTTCTGCTGGCAAGTCTTCGGCCGTGGCACTCAGGGGCCGGCCCTGATTGTCAGTGACGTTTAAGAAACTGTAGAGAAATCTTACGGCTTGGGAGCCTTCGTTTTTCATACTCACGTCTAGAAGCATTGAGTTGCCTCGCTGATTGGCTGCACTCACTTCCAGCGTGATTCCCCCGTCGCGACTGTTCATGGGAAACTTGGCGCTGGCATTTTGTCCAGTGGCTGGTTTTTTGGCTTTAGCTGGTTTAGGGCTAGCCTTTTCTTTGGCATTTTGAGTGGCTAATTTCTCAGGATCGCGACCTTCTACCCGTGCTTTGACTATTTTGAGAATGTCTTTTTCTTTCAAAATGCTCACTTGGTCTTTGTTAGCGGGAGTTCCCTGCTTGCCGCCAGCATTACTACTGGGGCGAACGTCTGGTTGAGTCGTTCCTTTCAAAGCTTCGCGACCTAAAGTAAATCCCCAAACAGAACTCGTCACACCAGCTCCAAACATCAGAGCCAGGAGAATCAAAGTCAGCACTACCGTCGAATTCAGTACCATTGCCTGTAAGTTTTATGCCCAGTTCTAGAAACGAAACTGCTTTGTTTGCCCGATCGACTCTAGCTTTTGTGGGCGAGTGGCGATCGGTTCTCAGCAAATCAAAAATTTTGATTTAAGTTATTTAGTTTTAGCACGGACTGGGAAATTATGTTATACTTACTTTAAGTTCGATCGCGCTTAGCGATTTAACGGCAGTTGGCCGAGCGGTTTAGGCAGCGAACTCATAATTCGCCCCAGGCAGGTTCAACTCCTGCACTGCCGATTTTGACAAAAAATGTTTCATAAAAATACTAGGTGAGAAATTAGGACACGGCAATGCCGTGTCCCTAATTTCGTTTCTCGGAACTAATACATTGCACCATTTTCTAGAACAGGCAAGATGCCTGTTCCACAAAGAATTGATTTTCTTGTGGGGTGGGCATCCTGCCCGCCCATGTCAACCCTTAATCAACTCCACTCCGTCGCGCCCGTCAACATCGAAAACATAAACCTTAACTTGTTCTTCCTTCGCCGTCGGCAACTTTTTACCCGTGAAATCCGGCTGAATCGGTACTTCTCGGTGTCCGCGATCGACTAAAACTGCTAACCAAATTTTCTCTGGTCGCCCATAATCATTGACTGCATTCAAAGCCGCTCGAATTGTTCTACCTTTATATATGACATCATCTACCAACACAACAGTTTTCCCTGTTAAATCGAAGGGGATTTCTGTTTTAGCTGGTGTCCGCATCGCAACTCGATCCAAATCGTCTCGGTAAAACGTAATATCCAAAGCACCGATCGATACTTTAACTTGTTCCAGGACTTCAATTTGAGCCGCGAGAATTTTAGCTAAAGGCACTCCTCTAGTATGAATGCCTAACAAAACTAATTCTTCTGGATTGCCAGATCTTTCCACAATCTGAGAAGCGATGCGGGTGAGAGTGCGTCGCACTTCATCCGGGGATAAAATTTCGATAATTTTAGTCATTGGTTGCTAATTGCTGGCTGTGGGCGGATCGACAGTTAGCGGACAAAAACGAAGCAAGCATAAAAAAGCAATGATAATCCCAACCAAATCAGAAAGCAATACCGAGTTAATTGCATTGCTTGGTCAATATGGTGAACTGTGATAGGTTGATTTGGATCCCCTAACAACGGTTTGTGTTTAACAATTCCCCGATAGGAACTTGTACCTCCTAGTTGCACTCCCAAGATGGCGGCGTAGGCGCATTCACTCCAACCGGAATTCGGACTGGCATCTTTGACTGCATCTCTCTGACACATCCTCCAAATGTATAGCGGTTTCCCTGATATGATCGCTAAAGTAATTACTGTTAATCGGCAAGGAAGCCAAGTCAAGACATCTTCTAGTTTGGCGCTAAACCATCCTAAATCGGTGTAAGGTGCTTCTTTGTAGCCGACTGTAGAATCTAAGGTACTGGCTGCTTTATAGGCGATCGCCAAGGGGACGATCGCACTCATTGACATAGAGTAATCGGCGATCGGCAAATCCCCAACACTTAGTAATAGATATAGATGTGGGAGAGCGAACCCAACTAAGGCATAAAATAGCGGGGCACTCACACCATCGACTGCATTCTCTGTTACAGTTTCTAACAATGCTCGGAGAATTTCTGGCTGGGATAAATTTTCAGTATCCCGACCGACATAAAGACTCAACCGTTTTCGCGCCTTAACTAAATCTCCCACATTTAGAGGCGTCAGCACATCCTCAGCAGCAGCTCTCAAACTTCGCGCGGCGAAACAGCTTGCTAGTAAAATGGTCTCGATCGCAATACCGAACAGAGGATGTACCCAACTAGCAGCTTGCACGATCGACCAACTGACAGTATAACTGCCTAGAATCAGCCCGATCGCGAGAATTATACCAGCACCGCGAAGCAGCAGTTTAGGTCGAGCACCTGGGAGACTATCGGCCAAGTTCGGTCTTTTACCAGGGGGATTATTCCAGAGATTAAAGACAAGTCGAGTATAGCGATCGATCGCCCAACCCATCGCCTGTACAGGATGTGGCCAACCCCAAGGATCGCCGATCGAGTAATCTAATACAGCAGCCAAAATCAAAATAGCAAATTCATCCGACATTATATAGATACGGTTTTAAGTTCACAGATTGTTTTCGTCCCGCAGCAGGTGTACGTTCTGCTCCCAATTAACACCATCAAAGGGTATGATCCGAAATTGAGCAATTGCATCGGAGTCTAGACAGCGGACATTCACATCAAATTGATCGGGATGCGATCGGGGTCGATAAAACGGGTGAATACCGCAAATCCGGCAGAAAGTATGTTTGGCAATGCCCGTATTAAACGTATAGGTTGTCAAAACATCTTCCCCGCTTAGCAAAGTAAAATGTTCTGGTGGCACAATTAGATGCAAAAACCCCTTCTTGTGACAGATAGAGCAATTGCAATCAGCGGCTTCGTGTTTGTCAACGGTGACTCGGAACCGGACAGCGCCACAGTGACAGCCACCTTCGTACATAACAAGTTTTTCATCCATATTGACTGGCGATCTAATTTTTGAGCTGATCGTAACCTTCTCGGTAGTTAGGGCGTTTTTAATTGCTGAAACCATTGATTTTATTGGATTTTCCTTCTTCCTTCTTCCTTACTATCTAAATAATAAAGCTGGTTTCTTCACCCAGGGCTGCTTGCCAACTTCGGACATCATAGTATAAGTCTTCCAGAGAAATACTGTAGAGCGCCAACACCAGTTTTTTGTGAAGTTGGTTCCACAAACTGAAAGTTACCCAGTCCTCTGCAAGAGAAGCATCAGGAGAGTGTCGAGCCAAAGGTTCAATAGTTTCACCGACAGCCTCTAAGATTTGTCCTAGAGAGATTTGAGCGGGTTCACGAGCCAATTTATAGCCTCCCTGTGCACCTCGAACTGATTGGACTAAACCCGCACGTCGCATTTCAATCAGCAATTTTTCGAGATATGGAGCCGGTAACTCCTGTCGTTTCGCGATCGATTTTACCGATGTCGGCTCGAACCGAGGTTGCAAACTTAGATCCAGTAGAGCTTTGACACTGTAGTGTCCGCGTGCAGTTAACTTCATGGGATTTTAAAATTTGGGGCAAATATTCAGCTAGCTGATAGCTGATAGCTTATGCTACAGAGTTTAGAGATTGCTCGCAATCGACAGCTACTTCTCAAAAAAAAGTGCATATTGTTAAAAATATTTAGATAATAGTGGTTAATAATCGAGTCAATAGGTGTAATATAGTTTTACCACCAGCTATAAAGCTAAAGTTTCTTGGCCAAGTCAAAACCAACCAAGAAAAACCCGTACACCAGTTGAATATTTCAGGACTCAGTAGATGGTTAAAAAGAAAAGCATTGAACCCCTTGAAGGCGAAGGTCTGATCAAAAAGGTTAAAGACCTAGAGAACCTGACCAAGGAAGAGAAAGCAAGAGCCTGTGGCTACTACACCGTTACCAAAAATGGAGTAGAACGGGTCAACATGATGAAATTTCTGAATGCTCTGATTGATGCAGAAGGCATTCAGCTAGATGGTAAGCAAAACGGCAACGGACGGGGCGGACGCTCAGCTAGCTATCGCATTAGCGTTCAATCTAACGGCAACTTGCTGATTGGAGCCGCTTACACCAAACAGATGGAACTTCAGCCTGGAGATGAGTTTGAAATCTCTCTGGGACGCAAGCACATTCACCTGCGCCAAATCGATCAAGAAGAAGAAGTAGCCTAAGCACTTGATTTTTTGCTTGGACTTGCTTGGACTTGCTTAAACTGGTTCATTGAAGTTCAAGCATTAACTTCAAACAAAATATATATTGATTAAATCCCCGACTTCTTAGAAAAGTCGGGGATGTGTGTGCTATCTTTTTTTTGAGCCCTTGGTCATTGGTATTGATTAAGCAGCGTTTCCAAGAGCTCGTTTTTCTAAGAGTCGGGCAATTTCAGTTTTTTCTACCAGTCCGAGAAGGACGCCATTGTCGCGAATCACGGGGAGTTCTTGGACTTTTAGTTGTTCAAAGAGAGTGACGACTTCTAGGAGGGATAATTCTGGTTCGACGGTGGCAGAAAATTCGATCGCCTTTAGGAGTTCTTTCACTTGAACAGATGGCCAGTTACCCGTAGGAATTGCTTTAAGGTCATCAGTCTCGATCGCACCTACTAATTGTCCCGCATCATCTGTCACCAGATACCGACGCCAGTTGTGAGTATTACCAATCAGATAGTCGTTAGCAAATTCTCTCAGGGATAAGTCTTGAGAAACGATGGGACTTCCAGGAGTCACTGCATCTGCGGCTGTCAGCCCAGCCAGTTGATTTTGGATTGCGGCAGACTGTGCAGATTGACCAGCATTTTGCAACAGAAACCAACCCATAATCAAATTCCAGGTGCTGCCAAATATGCCTGTAGCAATAGCAATCCAACCAATGATTTGACCAACCCGACTAGCAAAAATGATGCCTTTGTAAGGATTCCCTGTAACTTTCCAGACGATCGCTTTGAGGATGTTACCACCATCTAGAGGCAAACCAGGAATCAGATTAAACAGGGCTAAAGCTAAGTTAATCGAGGCTAAAAGTTGGACGATGGCTGCTGCGGGGCCTGTGAGAGCCGCACCAATACCGATCGCTGCTAACAAACCAGATAATAATAGACTAACTAACGGCCCTGCGATCGCCACCCAAAAAGCCTCAGCCGGAGTTTTGGATTCTCTTTCCAAATTAGCCAATCCGCCAAACAGAAATAGCGATATCGATTTCACGCCAATTCCCTGTTTAATAGCGACCCAACTGTGTCCCAATTCGTGGGCGATAACGGAAGCAAATAACAACAGTGCTGTGAATAATCCCAGCATCCAGGGCGCTACGGGGCCTAATGTGGGAAATAGAGCAGCTAGTGCGCCACCGTATTGCCACGTTACCAAGCCTAGGACTAAAAACCAGGATGCGTTGATGTAAAAAGGAATTCCAAACAGGTTGCCGACGCGAAATGTACCATTCATAATCGCTACCTCTGATATTATGGGGGACAGTTTTTTTCTCTGTTCCCTTATCGTAACGAAATGTAACGAGGATGTTAATACTTCAATTAGGGTGGTATCCGCCTCGGTTGGTTCGGTTGATCGATTTTAGATTTTTGATTTTAGATTGAAGAAAGTGAAATGATTCATTCGTGCCAGGTGTATGTTCGGTTATCACACCAACTAAGACGAGAGCAACTCGCATGAATCAAGCGCAACTTAACTATACAGCTATTGTCACCAGTTTTCAAATTCTGGGTAAATGAGTAGATTTAGCTAGAAATAAACAGATTTCTTGAAACAGATGTTAACTCCGCTGACTATAGCGCTTTAATTCATCAACTAATTGAGTATTATTAGAAGCTGTTTTCGCCCCTGCTTGGGCTGCCCAGCGTTTCAAATCTTCGATTTGCGATCGCGCGATCGCAGAAGCAGGCACTGTATCCTCGATCGACCTCAAAATATCCTCCGTTGTCAAATCTCGTCGCTGACCGTTGACAAGCGTTCCAAAAGCTCGATACAATCCATCAATTACAACCTGCTCAATTTCTACACCGCTAAAATTTTCAGTCCGCTTCGCCAAAATTCCCAAATCAAACTCTCGCCAGATAGTCGATCGCAACCGCTGCAAATGCACTTGAAAAATATCTTGTCGTTCCAATTCTGAAGGCAAATGCAAAAAGAAAATCTCATCAAATCTACCCTTTCTTAACAACTGTGCCGGCAAACCTCGCACATTATTTGCAGTTGCTACAATAAACACCTGACTGGTTTTTTCCTGCATCCAAGTAATCAAGCTACCGAATACCCGGCACGATGTTCCCGAATCGTTATCAGCACCAGTATGATTATTACCGAAAACCTGGTCTATTTGATCGATCCACAACACGCAAGGTGCGATCGCCTCTGCCAATTCTATCATCTGTCTAACCCGACTCTCGCTTTCCCCAACAATCCCACCAAACAACCTACTAATATCCAACCTGAGCAGTGGCAAACGCCATTCCGAGGCGATTATTTTCGCAGACAAAGATTTGCCAGTACCTTGAACTCCCACCAATAAAATACCCTTGGGATTCGGTAATCCGTAGCGTCGAGCTTCATCCGTAAAGGCATCTTGTCGCATCTTAATCCACAGCTTCAAATTCTCCAATCCGCCCATACTTTTCAGAGATTCTTGATAGCTGAAAAACTCCAAAATTCCTGTCTGACAAATAGCTTGCTGTTTCTCCTCCAAAATTTCATCAATATCTGACTCATTAATCTGTTCTTTAGCCGCTAAAGCTGTAGCTAAAATTCGTCCGATTTTAGCACGACTCAAACCTTGGAAAGCTTTAACTAACTGTTCCCTTGCTAAACCCGTAACTTGCAATTGTTCTGGATTGGTCACAACTTGGGAAATTAAATGTTCAATTTCCTGAACATTGGGCAAAGGGAAATCAATTACTGTCACTTCTTCTTTCAATTCTGCCGGCAATTCCAGTGCGTGAGAAGTCAGAACAATTGTTTTCTTGCTACGCTTCAATTCCCGCGTTAAATTGCGTAATTCTCGGATTACTGGTACATTTTTTTCGGTGTAGGGATATTTCAAAATTGGGTGTAAATCCCGCAGCACAAATATGGTATATTCTTCCACAGCAGTCTTGCCGATGCGATCGAGCGCCGCCATCACCGAACCTTTCCCAGAACCGTTATCTTCCCAGCCGCGCACGATATCCCAGAACAACACCCGGCGGGCGGGAGTTACTTGTAGCGCTACTTGGGCAATTACTGCTTCCACAGGTTCTTCTTCTGCACCCACAATGTACAGGAGGGAATAGTGGGCGCGAATCATCAAATCCAGTCGTTTTATCAGTGCCTCGAAAGGATTATTGCGATCGCTCCTGATATCATCATCTGATTCAAGTTCGAGGTAATTTTTTGTCATTTTATTCAAAATTTTAGAATGAATTTAAGAATTTAATTTAGATTAAAAATACAGTTCGTAGTCAGGACTTTAGTCATCATAAACTATTTTAAAAAGACTAAAGTTTTCACTACGAACTTTTAAAGTATAACAGAATAAGAGACTATTGGTTATTTTGCAGATTTGCGAGCTTGTTTGAGCATTTCAATCAGAGTGTGGTGAGCATCTTCAGCATCTTTCAAAGTGCGATCGAAATTTACTCTGACTGGCAAAGTTTCGCCATTGACTTCTGCGGTTAAATCCATACCATTGGCATCAATAGCCAGCATTTGAGCCGATGTTGCATCCGGTTTGTCGCCAAATGCTTGAGCATAAAGCACTACAGCGCTAGCATGGTCGTCATTCATGTGGGTGCAGATGCGATCGCTAATCTCAATCGAAAACTGTTCTGACATCAGTGGAGTCCTTCCTATGCAATATTAATCAATTGTACTGCGAATCGTCGTTGACAAATCACTTCGCAATTTGCTAAGATGAGATTAAAATGATTTTAGCGAGAGTCTAATCGATGCGTAAATTTGTTTGTTATCGAGGAACTGTATGCACGTTATCTCTCAATCAGCACTCAGGAAATTCTGGGAAAAGTATCCTGATGCCGAAACAAGTCTGCGCTCTTGGTACAAAATAGCAACAACCGCAGAGTGGTCAAATTTAGCGGAAGTGAAAGCAGTTTTTTCCTCAGCAGATCGAGTGGGAAACTTTACTGTCTTTAACATCAGAGGTAATAACTACAGACTGATTACCTTCATAGATTATGAATATCGACCTAAAAAGGTTTTTATTCGAGCTGTACTTACCCATGAAGAATATGATGAAGATAAATGGAAAAAAGACCCGTGGTATCAATAATAGATAATATTCTACTTTCTTAATATTGCATAGTCACATGAAAAACTCTAGCGCTTATATCGAACTACTCAAAACATTTCCGCCGCGACCCATAACTGGTGAGGAGGAGTTAATGGCAACTCAAAAGGCGATCGACTCTTTGTTGGATAAAGGCGAACTGACTCCAGACGAACGCGATTACCTCCATGTACTAGGAACCCTGGTTTATGAGTACGAGCAAACTTTAGAACCCATACCTGATATTTACGGCATAGAACTATTAAAGGCTTTAATCGAAGAATTTGAACTGAGACAAAAAGACCTAGTTCCTATTTTCAAAACCGAGTCTATTGTCTCAGATATCCTCCGGGAAAAGCGCCAACTTACAACGGAACACATACAAAGACTTGCTGAATTTTTCTCTGTCTCGCCCGCTGTTTTCTTTCCCCTGCATCCAGTCAAAATAACTGCTTGAATTTAAAACCATATTTTTGTTGCTAGTAACGACTTTAGTCCAGAAACCGGGTTTTTACGGTAAGACGCATTGTCACCGAGAGATTCTCTAAAAACCCGGTTTCTTCAATCGGAGTGCGTAAATCCTGAGAATGCTTCCTCTTCATTGCTTTTTAAAGGCGAGACAGTTTATGATAGCAATTAAAGAGAATTTAAACAACCTCCTATACTTATGAGCCAGTGTCTAAACCCTGATTGCCTCAACCAAAACCCATTCGGCACTACAAACTTTTGTCAAAAGTGTGGTAATAAACTGCTATTGGGCGATCGCTACGGAGCCCAAAAAATCATTGGACAAGGGGGATTTGGGCGCACTTTTTTAGCCGTTGACGAGTATAAACCCTCAAAACCTCCTTGCGTTATTAAACAATTTTACCCTCAATTTCAAGGCACTTCTAGTATCCAGAAAGCTGCTGAGTTATTTGAGCTTGAAGCAGTCCGCCTAGAACAGTTGGGTAAACATTCTCAAATTCCCGACTTATTAGCATATTTTAGTCAAGATGAACGGCAGTATTTAGTCCAAGAATTCATCGACGGTGAAAATTTAGCCGAAGCACTAGAATCTAAGGGATATTTTAGCGAAATGCAGATTCGCGACTTGCTTAATAATTTATTGCCAGTATTCGAGTTCATTCATTCCCGCCAAATTATTCACCGAGATATCAAGCCAGAAAATATTATTCTTCGGCAAGATGGGCAACTGGTTATCGTTGACTTTGGAGCCGCGAAATATGCGACACAAACGGCTTTAGCGGTAACGGGAACGAGGATCGGGACGGCTGGATATACGGCACCAGAACAAGCCAACGGCAAAGCTATTCATGCGAGTGATATTTATAGTCTGGGTGTCACTTGTCTGTGTCTGTTAACTGAGGTGGAACCGATTTATTTATTCGATGATAGCGAGTTTGAGTGGGTGTGGCGAGAACACTTAAAAACATCTGTCAGTTCGGAACTGGGTCAGATTTTAGATAAAATGATACAACCTGCTATTAAAAAACGTTATCAATCTGCTACTGAAGTTTTGCAGGCTCTTGCTTCTCAATCACCTCAAACACCTTCTCCGCCACCAGACTCCCTGAAATCGGCGCGGGGAGTTGACTATACTCGTCTGCGGGATTTATTAGCAGCAGGAAAGTGGAAAGAGGCGGATGAGGAAACACTCAAGGTAATGTTAAAAGCTGCTAGACGGGAGAAGGAAGGTTGGTTCGATACGAACTCGATCGAGAATTTTCCTGGCGATGATTTGCGGACGATCGACCAGTTGTGGGTAAAATACAGTCAGGGTCACTTTGGCTTTAGCGTCCAGAAAAAAATTTGGTTGGAAGTAGGGGGCCAAGTTGATTATGACACTGAATGCAAGCTAGGCGATCGTGTCGGTTGGAGAAAGAGGAAAAAGGGGAGGAAAGGTTGGTTGGAGTACGATGATTTAACCTTTAATCTGGAAGCACCACGGGGGCACCTCCCGTCGTGTGCGCGTGTGTTTGCGTGGGGGGGAGAAGGATTGGGTTGGGTTGTTGGGGTGTTGGGGTGGTTGGGGTTGGTTGTATGGTTCTCTCTTCTCTCGCATCAAGAGCTGTAAGCTGTAATCTATAGCGATTTCAGCCCTTTGTTAAGTCTTGTTTCTAGAACTTTTTTCTACGAAGTTATCGGCTTTTGTCGTTTCAATACCTGCTACACCTTGATATCACTCTTCAAACCCACATTCCGCACCCCCAACTGGCACATACGCGGATTGAGGGGGTAAAAGTGAATTATCCGAGATAATAGTGAGTCTTTCAGAAACCCAAACCCTCTCTGCTGCCTGCTGTTCCTTATATTTCACAATCATTTGATCAGGATTTAATTGTGATGCATCCAGCACATTAGTAGCTAAGATAAATCTGCCACTAGCTTTGGTTATGCGGGCTACCACACTAGCATCTAATTCCAGTTTTGCTTCAACTTTAAATATCAAGCTAGAGGTAGATTTGTCATGAGAAATTGTCGAATTAGTAGCTGGTTTTGCTGTAGTTTGTCTACTGCTAATTTGAGTTAAATTATGATATTTTAGTTGTTTGGATAAACGATTTGCTGCTGCTGAGGCATCGGCGTCACAAGCAAATTCAATATTTGATAACTCTCGCAACTTTTTCTGACCCTCAACTTCAGCTTTTTTGAGGTTTTTTGATAATTTACGTTGTCGGCATCACGGCGTAAACGGCTCTCTTTTCATTTCAGATGCTTTCTGTATAGGCTACTGAATCTTGATTTGAGCGTTCATCGCGATCGCCAGTTTACACTATTTTGGTGATGATTCGTTAGGGAAGAGCGATCGCAATTAAGGCATTTTCGCGGCTGCGATCGGGTCACGGATACGTCATAAACTTGGTTTTTTACCGAACGCTACCAAAATAATTGAGTATTTTTACTCGCTCTTGTCTCGGATGATTCACTTTTACCTCCTCAATTCGCGTATGTGCCAGTTGAGGGTGCGGAATGTGGGTTTAAAAGCCCAGCCGAACGCCAATCTGTGATGATGATATCACCGACTTTCGGGCTACTGCTAACTTGACTCGTTATAGCCATAAGAATGCGATCGGGATATTCTGCATTATAAACATCATAACTAATCACAACTGCTGGACGTTTTTTATTTGTAGTTTGATCCGTAAAAGGAAACGGAACTAAAACCACATCACCAAAATTAAAATTAGTGACGTGGGTAAAGTTTCATTAGTTCCCTCACCTGTTCAGCATGATAAGAACTACGAGTTAAGGGAGAAGCTACAACTTGCAAAAATCCCAAAGATTCGCCAAATTCTCTCCAAGCATCAAACTGTTCTGGTGGCACAAAGTTTTCCACATTCAAGTGCTTTTGAGTTGGTTGCAGGTACTGTCCCATCGTCAAAATATCACAGCCCACAGCCCGCAAGTCCTCCATCGCTTCCCGAACTTCCTCGTCTGTTTCTCCGAGTCCCACCATAATCCCAGATTTGGTATAAACCCCTGGTGCGATGTCACGGCTGCGTTGCAAAAGTTCCAGGGTGCGATCATACTTTCCTTGTGGCCGCACCTTCCGGTAAAGTCGCTTTACAGTTTCGGTATTGTGATTGAGTACCTCCGGCCGAGCTGCAAGAATAGTTTCTAAAGCTTGCCAGTTACCACACAAATCGGGAATCAAAACCTCTATAGTTGTCTGTGGCATCACAGAGCGAACCGCTTTAATACACTCCACGAACTGGGATGCACCCCCATCGGGCAAGTCGTCACGGTTGACAGAGGTAATCACGACATGGTTGAGTTTGAGTCGCTCTACTGCTTGCGCCAATCTTTCTGGTTCAGTCGGATCTAGAGGTTGAGGCTTTTTCTCAAAGTCAATGTCGCAATAAGGACAGGCCCGAGTACAGGCAGGCCCCATAATTAAAAATGTGGCAGTACCTGCACTGAAGCACTCACCGATGTTAGGACACGATGCCTCTTCGCACACCGTATTCAGGGCTAAATCCCGCAAAATTTCTTTGACGTTGCCGACGCGCTCCCACTGGGGGGCTTTAACTCGCAACCACTGTGGCTTAACTGTCACGCCTGTCTCCGCCTGAGTCATAATTTTATAATTTATTATATACGAGCCTTTGACATACTCCCCCACCTAAAGGCACGGGGATTCTTGTTCATGGTTCACAGAAGTCCACTTGCTATATCAGGCTTCCCTTTTATAGTAGAGGCAGTCTTCTCCCCACGCTTT
>JAYSVM010000032.1:0-25545 GCA_043718495.1 Oscillatoriales bacterium
CGTGTCCCTACAGTGTTATTTTGGGTAGGGACACGGCACTGCCGTCTCCTAATTTCGGCTACTATTCCGATGCTAACGTATTTGATATCAATCTATGTACACTGCCCATTTTTGGGTGTAGAATGTGGGTTTATAAACTGATAAAGAAAACTCCCAAAATCATGATTCCCGCCCCTAATAACCTTTGTTGAATATCTTTTTCCTTAAAAATAAAGTGACCGAATAAAACACCCATTAACACGCTAGTACGTTTAATGGCGATTACTTGCACTACCAAAGTTAATGTCAAAGCTTGCATTTGACAAAGCACTCCTACAGCATTGAAAAATCCCATAGCTGCTAGCATTGGTAATTGTTTGAGGATTTTGCGGCTGGGATTTGGGGTTTTGTGCAATAAAACTGGCAGTAGCAAGACAGTCATTGTACTAAACAAAGAGAATAGCCAAAAAATAGGCGATGAGTTTTTAACTCCTATTTTGTCAAAATTTGAGGTGATACTCCACAGGAATGCCACGATTAACATGAATTTCGGGCCCGGTTCGTTCAGCAGTGCTTTGAATGGGGCTAAGTATCCTTGAGATTTCTCTTTGATATTTAATAAATAAGAGCCTGTGACGATTAGCAAAATGCCAATACAATCAAAAAAATTGGGATATTCACCGACAATTAAGGGCGAAGTTAGCAACATGAATAACGGTGTCAAAGCTACCAGGGGGATTGTGAGAGATAAATCCGATACTTTGATGGCTTTGATGTAGAGAACCGCTGTGACAGCGTTGATGCTACCTCCGATTAATAGGGAGATCCAAAATTGAGTGTTTAATGCCGGAATTCCGGTATAAATTACCCAGGGAATCAAAAAGATCACCGAAAAGAATGCCAGAGACCAAGCAACGACATATTCGTCACTTTTTTTGAGATTTTGTTTGCTAAAAACGTCTTTGACGGCTTCAAAGAAAGCGGTCAAGATTCCTAAAATTAACCAAGTCAACCTAAGTATGCCCTCCTAACTCGATCGTCCTTTAGCAAATCTGACCCAATGCCTGTCAGAATTATGTTACCAGCTTCTAGTACATAACCTCGATCGGCAATTTGCAATGCTAAACTGGCGTTTTGTTCGACCAACAGGATTGTAACGCCTGTGGAGCGCAAATGTTGAATAATCGCAAAGATTTCTTTGACTATGGCGGGTGCTAAGCCTAAACTGGGTTCGTCTAATAATAGCAGTTTTGGGCGCGACATCAACGCGCGGGCGATCGCCAACATTTGCTGTTCCCCACCGCTGAGGGTTCCCGATAATTGGCTGCGGCGTTCTGCTAACCTGGGAAATAGTTTAAATTGGTAGTCTAAATCTGCTTTGATGGTCGCAGTGTCCGATCGCACATACGCCCCTAATTCTAAGTTTGTCAACACCGTTTGCTGCGCCAAAACCCGCCTCCCTTCTGGGCTGTGGGCAATTCCGAGTTTCACAACTTCGTGGGCTGGGCGACGGGTAATATCGCGCCCGTTATAGATAATTTGTCCTTGGTGCAAATTAACAATTTTGGAAATAGCCCTGAGTGTCGTACTTTTGCCGGCACCATTCGCACCGATGAGGCTGACAACTTCCCCTGCATTTATTGTGAGATTAATATTTTGTAAAGCTTGAATTCCGCCGTAGTTTACACAGAGATTCTTGAGTTCTAAGAGGATGTTTTGGGTAGTTTTGGGGGGAATATCGTGCATTTTATCTGACTTGATTGTTGATGAAAAATTATCTTTTTTTCAGCAGTTTGTCGGTCGGTGAGTCCGCGAGTCCAACCGGGGTTTAAACCCCGGTCTCATAGCGAAAGTCCTCTTAAGAGGAGTGGGAGATAGATTTAAGACCAACTATTACTCTTAGTCCGCGGAGGCGGACATTGTTTGTGTAGACGCGATTTCCAATCGCCGGGTTTCTCGGTTATTTTTCATCTCCCAAATAAGCCTCAATTACAGCAGGGTCATTCCTGACAATAGCAGGTTCTCCCAAGGCAATTAGCTGACCAAAATGCAACACGGCAATTCGATCGCACAATCCCATAACCAGCGGTACGTGATGCTCGATCAATATTACAGTTAAATTGAACTTTTGGCGCACTTCTCGGATAAATTCACTTAATTTGTGCTTTTCATTCGGATTCATGCCCGCCGCAGGTTCATCTAATAACAATATCTGCGGTTCTAGGGCTAAAGCACGGGCAATTTCCAAGCGCCTTTGGTCGCCGTAGGGCAAGTTTTTGGCTTGTTCGTTCGCCCGATCGCCCAATCCGACCAAATCCAACAATTCCAACGCTTTTTCGAGGGTTTGGCGCTCCATTGCGTTCGCTGCTGGCAACGCAAATATGCCCGCCAGCAGCGATAAAACCGGATTGTGCGATCGGCTGTGGATGTGTCGTGCGATCGCCACGTTTTCACTAACAGAAAGTTCCCCAAACAACCGGATATTTTGAAAAGTTCTGGCAATACCTTTATTCGCAATTTGATGTGGTTTAAGTTGGGAAATATCCTCGTTTTGATAAATCAGTTTTCCGCTGTTGCTGGGGATTAGTCCAGTCATTAAATTAAAGAGAGTAGTCTTTCCCGCGCCGTTGGGGCCGATCAATCCAAATATCTCGTGTTTTTCAACTGTAAAAGATACGTCGTTGACAGCTATTAAACCGCCAAAGCGACGAGTTAATCCTTTGGCTGCTAAAACCGGATTGCTGGTTGAGAGGGTAAGGGGTTCGGAACTCATAAACAAATGATAGAATATAAGATATCTAATTATGCCTCAAATTATGGATGATCAAAAACTCTTAGAACGAATCACAGTAAATCTCCAAATATTTAACGGAAAACCGATTGTTCGGGGTCGCCGTCTTGCGGTTGAGCACATTCTAGGAATGTTAGCGGCTGGCGACACTCCTGAAACGATTCTAGAAGGCTATTCCTGGTTAGAAAGAGAAGATATTCAGGCTTGTCTAGTTTATGCTCACCGACTGGTTAGTCACGAGCGCATCGAACTTCTCTTGGTGGAAGCTGGCCAATGAAAATATAAACTCATGCGAGAAATTCAATGCAATACCTGTGGTAGCAACCGCTATGAGCAACGTAGAATCAATTACCTTTACAGCCATCAAGGTAAATACTTGCTAGTTCCTAACACGCCTGTTGAGATTTGTCTGGATTGCGGCATGATTTATTATGATGCAGCAGTTCTTAAAGAAATTGAGCGCCGTTTCTTTGCTATTCACCAACAGAATGAAATGCCGGATTCATATATTCAAATTCCCAGCAAGAGTTACACGTAAAGAATTGTTGTTTAAGGGAAAAACCGGAATGTTATTAAAATCCCGCTTTTTAAGCAGGATTTAGGGCGTTCGATTTCACCACAGACAAGCACAAATTTAGATTGCCCGGACTCTGGAAACCAATTTGATGAGAATGTAGATACAATTATTCAAATGGCTGAGACGGCTCATCAAATACAAGGATTCTGGCCCATGACGAAGCACTACCGACAAAGATTAGTTGCCGTAATTGCCCTCTCGTTTCTATCTTTCACATCGCCTTTGCTGTTGACTCGCAATGCTGCGGCCCAAAAGCTGAGCGCATCGAAGGCTAGTTCTCAAGAGATTAACTCATTAATCAAGAAGTTAAAGACTAATGATGAAAGGGAATTTGATGCAGCTATTGAGAACTTAGTAAAAATAGGTGAACCAGCTATCCCCGCTTTAATTGAGGCTTTGCGCGAGGAAAATTTGCTAGTCCGCCAGAGTGTTGCTAAGGTTCTCGGAAGAATTGGCAATCGTGCTATTCCTGCCCTTGTCAAAGCATCGAAAGACTCCGACGTAAAGGTACGCCGTAATGCTATCAACTTGTTAGGACAAATTATGAATGGATATAGGTATGTATGGTCAGAGTTATCAGAAGCTAAAAATGCTGTGCCGCAGCTAATTTCCTTGCTGAAAGACTCTGATGCAGACGTGCGTAGTAGTGCGGCCCATGCTTTGGGGAATATTGGTGCAGAAGCTGTTAAAACTGCTTTGCCGCAGCTAATTCCCCTACTGAAAGACTCCGATGCAGGTGTGCGTAATAGTGCCGCCTTTGCCTTGGGGGATATTGGTGCAGAAGCTAAAACTGTTGTGCCACAGCTAATTCCCTTGCTTAAAGACTCCGATGCAGGTGTGCGTAGTAGTGCGGCCCGTGCTTTGGGGACTATGGGTGCAGAAGCTAAAAATGCTGTGCCGCAGCTAATTCCCTTGCTGAAAGACTCCGATGCAGATGTGCGTAAAAGTGCCACCGAGGCTTTGGAGAGAATCGGTGCAGAAGCTAAGACTGCTGTGCCGCAGCTAATTCTTTTGCTCAAAGACTCCAATGCAGAGGTGCGTAAAAGTTCCGCCGATGTCTTGGGGAGAATCGGTGCAGAAGCTAAAACTGCTGTGCCGCAGCTAATTCTCTTGCTGAAAGACTCCGATAGATTTGTGGGTCACAGTGCCGCCGATGCCTTGAAAAATATCGGTGTCGCAGCTAAAACTGCTGTGCCGCAGCTAATTCTTTTGCTGAAAGACTCCGATGCAGACGTGCGTAGTAATGCCGCCGGTGTCTTGGGGAGAATCGGTGCAGAAGCTAAAACTGCTGTGCCGCAGCTAATTATCTTGCTGAAAGATTCCGATATAAATGTGCGTCACAGTGCCACCGATGCTTTGGGGAGTATGGGTGCAGAAGCTAAAAATGCTGTGCCGCAGCTAATTCTCTTGCTGAAAGATTCCGATAAACCACGTAGAAATGCCATCTATGCTTTGGAGAACATTGCTCTTAGCCTTCAAGAAAAGGCCAATACGCTAACCCCATCGCAGTTAAATCAGGCGGTATCAAACCTAGAGTCAGCCTTAAAAATTTTGGAACCGTATGAGGCTGAACGTGACGATCAATATGTTTCAGTAGACGATGGGTCGGTAAAGAAGAGAACGATCGCGAATCTCCGCGTATACATCAATGTTCTCAAATCCGAAAAAAACGCCCGCTTATTCAATTTAATTACCCAGAATCAATGGGTAGCAGCAGCAATAATTTACCTAATCTTCTTCCCCTCCCTTTGGTTGGCAATCCTCCGGCTGCGTCCCTTATGGCTGCTGCGAATCAACGATGCACTCAAACCATACGAATTCAAACTACCTGAAACATTGGGCGGTGCTCCGGTACGAATTCGCGACCTTACCTTTTTCAGTTTTTTTCTTTACCGTCCCAGAGTCCTAGATGCCTGGGTTTGGGCCCACATCAAAACAGTCCGCGAACAATTTTCCAAAAACAAAACAGTCAAAAGCCGCGCTACTTACATCCCAGTTGCTTTTGAATTAGACGACAAAAAAGTACCTGAGCTTAGGGGCGAAGATTTGCAATCAATTTTCACCAAAAAGCGAATTTGCCTGCTCATCTGGGGTGAAGGCGGCATCGGAAAAACTAGCATCGCTTGTCAAATTGCAGATAGGGCAATGGAAGCAGATAAAACCAAACGCCTCTGCAAACACCTAATGATTCCCATTCTGATCGAAGAACTAGAAAGTGAATTTCTCGCAGCCAAACATCCGTTCTTGGAAGCCATAAGCGGTCAACTAAAATCTATCAGCAACCATCCTACCACCATTGAGCGAGAACTGCTGCAACACTTGCTGCAACAGCGCCGTATCCTGGTAATTACCGACCATTTTTCAGAAATGGCAGAAACAACTCAAAAGCAAATAAACCCTAATTCTCCAGATTTCCCCGTCAATGCTTTGGTTGTGACTTCGCGACTTGATTCAACCATGCGTAACGTCCCCAAAACAACGATTCACCCGTTGCGAATAGAAGGTTCTGAGCTATCAGCTTTTATGGAAAAATATTTGGATAAGCTAGGGAAACTGCATCTTTTCAACGGTTCGCAATTTCATTATGTCTGCGGCGATTTGGCTAAACTTTTAGAGGAAATCAGAATTCAAGGCAGAAGTACAACTGTATTGTTTGCCAAACTGTACGCAGATGTGTTAATCGCTAAAATGGAAGGAATCAAAGATGAAAAACTACCTCAAAACATACCCGATTTGATGCTGGCCTACCTGAAGGAACTCAACCGGGATGTGGCAGAGAATAAATTGACCGATCGTACCATGTACGAAGATGCTCAATTGCTGGCTTGGGAATGCTTGAAACTAACTTATCGACCCGCTAGCACGAAGATTAAAGATGCCATCAATGCGCTATCTGTCTTAAATTCACAAAATGCAGAGCAACGCCTCAACTATCTCGAAGAAAAACTCCACCTCATCCAAACGAATCTTCCTAGCCAAGAGAATGTCCGCTTTGTACTTGACCCCGTAGCCGAGTATTTAGCAGGCCTGCATTTAGTAGATAATTATGGTAAAGATGAAAGTAAGTGGCGCGATTTTCTAATAAAAGCAGACTCTCAGAATGCACCAGAGGCAATTAAAGGTTTTATGTTTGCAGTTCGTGATTGTTATTTAGCCAAGATTCCCGGTGCAAAAGATACCGATTTTCTGCCACAACAAATCACATCGCGCTATAATATCACAATTACCGCAGTGCCTGAATCTCCAGAACATCTCGCAGGGATAATTGTATAACAATGTACATACCAGATTCGCAATCTTCCCAAGCAAAAGCGTTGCCGACGATGTACGATCTACCCAGTGAAGACCCGGAGGAGCCTGGTTTGCCTGACGAATATCATCAGTGGCAAGCACAACTTTTGTGCGCTAGCTGCATTCCTTCTAATTATCCAGCCGATCGCGTATTTTCGGCCAGCGATCTCAATCTATACTACGACTCCAACCATCCCAATTGGTACAAAAGACCCGATTGGTACTTAGTTGTGGGCGTTTCGAGATTTTACCAAGACAGAGAGTTGCGCCAAAGTTACGTCATTTGGGACGAAGCAGTCAATCCTTTAATCGCGATCGAATTTCTGTCACCCGGTACGGAAAATGAAGATTTGGGGCTGACAGAATCGGCACCAAACAAACCGCCGACTAAGTGGCAGGTTTACGAGAGGATTTTGAAAATTCCCTATTACTTTGTTTTTAGCAAATACAACAACCAATTGAGAGTATTTCGCTTAATTGGCAACCGTTACCGCGAACAAGTGTTAACAGGTTCTCGATTCTGGATACCGGAAATACAGTTAAGTTTGGGTTTGTGGCAAGGTGCTTTTTTGCAAAATGAAAGGTTGTGGCTGCGCTGGTATGATATTAATGGAAATTTGGTTCCGACTCCTGAAGAATTTGAAAGACAGCGAGCTCAATTGGAAAGCCAACGAGCTGAATTTGAACGGCAACAAGCTGAATTAGAAAGGCAGCAAGCTGAATTTGAAAAACAGCAAGCTGAATCAGAAAGACAACGAGCTGATTCAGAAAAACGGCGAGCTGAATTTGAAAAACAGCAAGCTGAATTAGAAAGGCAACGTGCTGAATCAGAAAGGGAGCGAGCAAATCGATTAGCCGATCGCCTCAGAGCAATGGGCATAAATCCAGATGAGCTGTAAAATGAAATACTAGCGTCAAATGCTGCTAGCACTGCCGATAAAAAATTATTAACAAAAAATTACTTATGCCAGAATCTACCTCATTGCGCGATCGCTACTTAGCCCTGATCGACAAAATCGTCGAAATCACCCTCAAGGGTCAAATTCGCTCCAAAGAACAAGTATATCAAATGCTCGTGCAAGACATCGGCACCGGCACAGGCGAAATCTTTGAACGCTGCTTCGGAGAACGCCTGGATGCCACCGAAAACCTGCTTAAAAATGAAAAGGACGAAATCAAACAAGCCAAAGCAAATCGCACCCTCAGAGCGCTAAAAACCATCCAAGGAGAATGGGAACGGTGGCAAAAGGACAACCGAGTTTCCAGTGCGATCGCCTCTGCCATCCAACAAATCCTTACTGCTGAACCTAACACCCGTCTCCTGACATTATTCCAAGTAATCGATCCCAACAAAGAACTTCCCCTGACTCTCGATCAATTGCAGCAATTAGCAAAATCTCTGCACCAACAAATGCTGCAAACTTCCAATCCCGAAACCGAAAGAGACTTGCAGCAAATCACCTCCGGGATTGCCAAAGGTTTAGAATCTTGGCAACGACTGGAACCGGAACTCGTGGGGTGGATTTATCAGCCGCAGCAGCTAGGATTTAGCGGTAGTCCCGAACAAAACGGGCCTTGGGCTTTTTGGGCGAAAAAGGTGAAAAGTCCTTTTCCTCACGCTCTTTTGCAGACAATTGCGATCGGTGAATCGATAGTTGAATGGGCTGCTAAACAATCGAGTTTAGAGTTAGGCGCTTTGGTGGAATTAGCGATTATTTTGCAGTGCTTGCAGCGGGCATTGGCGACATGGTTTGACAAGCAGGTTTACGATTCCAAAGTGTCAACAAAAGCTTCAATTTCTACTTACATTACTTTTTCGGTAATTTGGAGTCAGTTAGCCAGCGGGTTTAACAATTCTACCAAAAGCGGCGAACAGTTGGCAAATGCTTGTTTTCAAGTAACGTTGCAAATTTTGCGGGCTTTTTCTCAACGGGAATACTTTCCGCTTTACGGTGGGATTTTCGCTTCGTTTGATGGCAAATCTCTGCGGCACACTTTGGAGTATTTAGATGAACCGCTGCGACGGGTTGAAGGTACTCAAGCTAAGGCTCGAATTCTGACGCTTTTGGGTTATTCGATGCGGGCTGTGGGCGCTTATGAGCGATCGATCTTACTGCACAAAGAAGCGCTGGAAATTGCCCGTCTGGAAGATGACAAAGCCTGCGAAGTTGCCAATCTCAATCATATCAGCCGCAACTATGTTTCTCAGAAAAACTATCAAGAAGCGATTAATTATAGTCAGCGGGCTTTAATTATGGCACGACAAGCGGGTGAGCGCCAAGGTGAGGCGAATGCGCTGGCTAATTTGGGTTATAGCGAGGTGTTTCAAGCGCGGCAGTTGGAGGAGGTGGAACCGGAAGTGTATGAAAGTGCGATCGGCTATTTGGAACAAGGTTTGTTGTTGTCGGAAAGATTGGGAGACAGGCAAAGTCAAGCTTTTTGTTCCAGTAGTCTGGGAATTGCTAAAATTGCGTTGAAAAATTCGGAAAGTGCGATCGAATATTTGGTCAAAGGTTGGCAAGCTGCCCAATTCTCCGGGGACTTATATTTGCAAGGTCTGAATTTGGCTTATTTAGCTCAGGCTTATTATAGCATTAATGAGTTGGAAAAAGCGATATTTGCTGGTAGTTTGGGGATGTATACTTTGGAGCAAATTGGGGCGATGGAGTGGCGTCAATCGGCTGGTTTGCTGACTATTCTGCGGGGACAAATGGGGGCTGAGGCTTTTAAGGAGTCTCTGTCTAAGAGTCGAGGAAGTATCATTCCGGCGATCGGTGTTGATGGCTATGATCATATCCCAGAATTGTTGGAAAAATACCAGCAATCTATTTGATATTAAAATTACTTACTCGATTTCAAGAGACTGTTGGCGAATGTACGAGCGGTTTCATACCAATTCCGGTTGCACCGTCAGGTAATCTTGACGGTTGACAGTTAACAGTTAACTGTTAACTGTTAACTCGAATTCACGATTCTTCCTCCACGCGACTGGTCATCAATCATCCCAAATTCCAAATTGTGATCTCTACCTAAAGGAAGACAAATTTAAACCCAGTCAGTGTGAAAATTTATGTGGCGAAATGTTAACGAGAGACATCCTGGGAGTTCCCACTCCCATTTACCCATTCTAAAAATCCTTGTTGAAACGAATTCTGGCGCGGCAACAATTGATCCGTCGTGACGATCGCAAATCCTAGAAATACAGCACTGCCCAAAAGAGCCAATAACGGAAAATGCTTCCCAATCCCCAAATCGCGCTGAATGCGAGCTAGAGGCCTGCTCTCGCGTCTGAGCATCTTCCCCACGGTTAATTGTTTCAAGCTAAAAGGATCGCGTACAAAATGGCCGCTCCAGCTAATTACCAAGTGGGAATGACAGTGGGGACAACTGAATAGTCCGCTCACCATCCCCACTGGGCCGACGACGCTGGAACGGTGGCAAATCGGGCAAGTGACAGAATGAGTGTTATATGTGGGAGCGTTCATAACTGTTTTTCTTGAGTAAAAAACCAACAACCAATTGAGAGCCTGCGCTAACGTCTAGGGCATAGATCTGAAGAAGTACCTTTCCTTAATTCCTAGTTTACTCCTCATATCCGCCCGATCGGATCTCACTAGCCCGAAAATCTTTAAATTCCCAATCCTGTAAGCAGCGCAAGTCCGCACCACAGGTCAGATTGTATTGCAACGGAGTAACGGTAATTTTATTGTCGCGAATAGCTTGTACATCTGTAGGAATATCATGGGGTATAGCCGGATCGCGGGTTTCTTCCACATCTTCTAACAATTCCCCAGCTAGCCAATAATAAGTTTTGCCGCGCGGATCGGTGCGTTTTTGAAATATGTCGAAATAGCGGCGAATGCCTTGACGGGCGATCGCAACTCCGGTAATTTCTGCTTGTTTAACCGCTGGTATATTGACATTTAACAACATCGGTTTTGCCATAGGTTGTTTTTCTAACTGTGCGAGCAAAGTCACAGCAAAATTCACAGCCGGATCAAATTCCTGCGAAGTATAGCTCGCAAGGCTGAAAGCAATACTGGGAATGCCTTCCATTAATCCTTCCATAGCCGCTGAAACCGTCCCAGAACAGATAATATCCGTTCCTAAATTTGGGCCGTGATTAATGCCAGCAATCACAAAATCTGGCGGTTTGTCAACTAAAGCCCACAAAGCTAGTTTCACGCAATCGGCGGGAGTACCCGAACAAGCCCAAGCTTTGACTGCTGGATCAAAAATAGATTCGACAATTTCGGCCCGGATTGGTTGGTGCATGGTGAGCCCGTGGCCAGTGGCTGAGCGCTCTCTGTCGGGACAAACTACGCTCACTTCGTGGCCGGCGGCGGCGAGTGCGTTGGCGAGGCTGTGGATGCCTTGTGCAAAGATGCCGTCGTCGTTACTAATTAAAAGTTTCATGAAAAGTTTTGTAGGCTTTAGAACAATACTAAACTATATTCAAGATTGCGCTAAACTCAGCTTGGCTCAAAATAGCCTTCAATCTAAAATCTAAAATCTAAAATCAATATGACTGTCCAGCTAAGCGACATTGAAACCCAACTAGAAACCCTGGGCCAAGAAGCCAAAAGTGCGATCGCAACCACCAATACCCTCGAACAACTCGAACAGTTGCGCGTCAATTACCTCGGCAAAAAAGGTCAACTATCTCAAGTTTTAGGCATGATGGGTAAACTAGCGCCGGATCAGCGGCCGAAACTAGGTGCGATCGCCAACACCGTCAAAGAAGCCCTACAAACCGACTTAGAAGACAAACGCACCGCCCTTCAAACCGCCCAAATCCAAGCCAAATTAGCCTCAGAAACCCTCGATGTCACCATGCCGGGGATTTTTAGCCCCCAAGGTCGAATTCACCCCTTAAACAGCGTTATAGACCGCGCTTTAGATATCTTTGTTGGTCTCGGTTACACCGTCGCCAACGGCCCAGAAATGGAAACAGACTATTACAATTTCGAGGCATTGAATACTCCACCCGACCACCCAGCGCGGGATATGCAAGATACCTTTTACCTCCCAGGCGGCAACTTGCTACGGACTCAAACATCCTCCGTGCAAATTCGCTACATGGAACAGAATAAACCGCCCATTCGGATTGTCTCACCCGGCCGCGTTTACCGCCGAGATACCGTCGATGCAACTCACGCCGCAGTTTTCCACCAAATCGAACTTTTGGCAATAGATGAAGGTCTAACTTTTACTGACTTGAAAGGCACAATCAAAGAGTTTTTGCGACAAATGTTCGGGCAAGATTTGCCGATTCGTTTTCGTACCAGTTACTTTCCCTTTACAGAACCTTCTGCGGAAGTTGACTTGCAGTGGAATGGCAAATGGCTAGAAGTTTTAGGATGCGGTATGGTCGATCCTAACGTTCTCAAAGGAGTTGGTTTAGACCCAGAAAAATACAGTGGTTTTGCAGCCGGTTTTGGGGTTGAGCGCTTCGCAATGGTACTGCATGAAATTGATGATATTCGTCGAGTTTATGCCAGTGACTTGCGCTTTTTGCAGCAATTTTAAAGCAGGGCTGAGGGCTGGTTTATTTTGTACCCTGAGCGAAGCGTCGCCCTGAGCGAGGCCGAAGGGTCGAAGGGTATTTTATAGCGGTTATCTAAAAAGTTAGGTATGCCCAATTCCCTATTCCCTATGCCCAATTCCCAATTCCCAATTCCCTATTCCCAAAAAACAATAACAAACTATGACACCCGAACTAATTTTTACAGTAGGAAACCTGTTCGTTTTGCCCTTCTGGGCAATCATGATCTTATTACCAAACTGGGGAATCACCCGAAAAGTGATGAATTCTTTCATCCCATTTGTAGTGCTAGCCATCATGTACATCTATTTATTTGCTAGCAGCATCACCCCAGAAAATGCAGCAGCTTTATCAAATCCCAAACTAGCAGATATAGCCAAATTTCTTGGAGAAGAAACCGCAGCAGCTACAGGATGGATACATTTTTTAGTAATGGATTTGTTTGTCGGGCGTTGGATTTATTTAGAAGGGCAACGCACCGGAGTTTGGACGATTCATTCTCTGGCATTGTGTCTATTTGCCGGCCCGATGGGATTGCTTTCTCACATTTTAACCGGTTGGATAACTCAGCAATTTTTCCCTAGTTCGGAATCGGCGGCTACCACAGTAGAAACATAAGAAATTAGGAGACTGCACGTGCCGTGTCCCTACAATTAATTGGGTAGGGACACGGCAATGCCGTCTCCTCATTATCCAATTTAATCGATCGCACTTTCACGGATAATTATTAGGATTATCAATCGCCAACCCTGCCGACTGAGCAATATTCAGCAATCGATTGTCCGCCGAAACAAAAACTAATTCAGTTTCAGGCACCGACATGAGCAGAGATTTAACGTACAAACCAGACGCCAACTGTACAGAATCATAAGCGCGCAAAGGGTATTGCACAACCAATTGACCTGCATTTTCAATCAACGCTTGATCAACTTCAATGATTCGATACCAAGTATCGAATTCATTGCGAAACTTTTGCAAAATTATGTCAAGTTCACCAGCAGACATACTCCCCTCTCGCTGACGACGCGACAAGGCGCTGTGTAACTCCACCCATGTAATCTGGCTAATAGTTAAATCATTGTTTGCAGCCCCATCAGTAATTGATTGAATCCAATTACTCCCTGTTTCAGGCACGTAACGTTTGACTAAAGCGCTAGTATCTAGAAAATAAGTATTTACCACGGGCCACGATCCTCTATAACTATTTCAGAGACGGGTGTCCCCGGCCTTCCCTTCAGTTCTTCAAACAATTCGCGCCATTTCTGTTCGCGGCGTGCTAATTCAACAGGATCGAGCTTACCCTGTTTTTTGGGCAAACGCACCAATCCTCGCAAATCCATCAACTTGATCGCTTTTTCGCGATCGCCCTTCAAGTCTTCCAGCGAAACATCAGCTACAATATTAATCTGCACAGTTTCCCCATCTTTGAAAGATACAGCACTCAACGGACGAAAAACCCCATTTTCATAGACAGCCGCAATAGTTTCTGACATAATTAGCCTCTTAATTAAATGCTTTGACTTATTGTACTTCCTTTATAGTTTTCAGTAGGGTGCGTCAGCTACGATTATTTTTGCTACAAACCCACAATCTCAAAACTGACGCACCCGATCGCAAATGGTGCGTCAGAATCATACTTTCGGTGCTGATGCCATAACCTTAAAACTGACGCACCCTACCACTGACGCACCCGATCGCAAATGGTGCGTCAGAATCATACTTTCGGTGCTGATGCCATCACCTCAAAACTGACGCACCCTACCACTTACTTCGTTGCCACCACAGCCAAATTCCAAGCCAACCGCTTCATCAAAGGCAACTTCTTCAACCACCCATCCAACCCTTCCAAACGAGAATATTCCGGCTTCAATCTCTCTTGTTCAATAATAATCTTCTTCCAATAACGCTCCTCATTCGGATGCACTTTTTCGATTAAATAAAAGCGCAAAAAAATCCACAGCGATGTCAGCCAAAATGTATCGTAAGCCGTATCTGAAAACAAAGACTTGACAAGTTTCACAATATTAATATCCAAAGGAGTTTCATCCTCAGTCCGCACCTCAGTCGCCATCCTGCGATAAACATTAATCACCGGATTGTGCTTCATCGGGTCCCAGAAACAAGCTTTTCCACCCGGTTTTAACACGCGGTACATTTCACGAATAGCCTTTTCTGGTTCCGGCAAATGATGCAGCAAATTAGAAGCGTAAACAATATCAAAACTGTTGTCTGGGAAATCTAGCGCCATTGCATTTACAGTACAACCTTCGATTTTGACGCCGTTTGCCTCTGCTAATTTCAGAGCAACTTCTACCATGCCCTGAGAATAGTCAGCCGCCGTACATAGCGCCCCTTTTTTAGCAAAATAAACGCTATTTTCTCCGGCCCCACAGCCTAAATCTAAGAGGCGTTTGCCAGTGATATCGCCCATTTGCTGGACGATGAATCTATTTTCTGGGGCTGTACAAGCTTCAAAGTAATCATTGACGCGGATGCCGTCAACATCGATTGTGGACGCCCAAGCATCATGGAATTTTCGCTCTTTTTGTAAAGTTTCGTCTTGCATTTTTTAGGGCTTTTTTTGATAGAAAAAGACTTTAATTTTTAACCGCAGATGAATTATGAGTTTTAACTGGTTCCCAGACTCCAGCCTGGGAACCAATATCTAGAGGCTCTGCCTCGTCGAAGAGGGAAAATAGAAATAGAGGCAGAGCCTCCGGATCAGCGTTACCAGGCTCCAGCCTGGTAACGAGTAGAAAACTGCTAAAGAATTCGCAATTTAAGATTGAGCTGCTGTTGCTACTTGCGATGTTTTAACTGCGGGAGATTCCTGCTGTAAGGCGACGTAAAGGCGATTTAAAGCGCTGATGTAAGCTTCGGCGGAGGCTACGATAATATCAGTATTAGCTGAGTGGCCGGAAAATACTTTGCCTTCATGACGCAAGCGAATTGTCACTTCGCCGATCGCATCAATTCCCCCTGTCACCGATTGTACCGAAAATTCGATCAACTCATTCGGGACATTTACCACCCGGTTAATTGCCCTGTAAATGGCATCTACAGGCCCAGTACCGATCGCAGCATCAGTCAATTCTTCCCCCGCCGGAGTCCGCACGGTGACGGTGGCTGTCGGACGAGATTTGTCGCCACAGGAAACCTGTACCAATTCTAACCGGAAAAGTTCTGGAGGTTGGTGGAATTCGTTATTGGCGATCGCCTCCAAGTCCCAATCAGTAATATCTTTTTTCTTGTCGGCTAAATCCTTGAACTTGACAAAAGCCTTATTTAGCTCATCGTCAGCCATTTCAAAACCCAACTCTTTCAAGCGAGTGTGAAAAGCGTGACGCCCCGACAATTTGCCCAGCACGATTTGATTTTCGGTTAAGCCGATCGACTCAGCATCCATAATCTCGTATGTCCGCTTATTTTTCAGCACCCCGTCTTGGTGAATTCCCGACTCGTGAGCGAACGCATTTGCCCCTACAATCGCCTTATTTGGCTGCACCAACATCCCCGTCAAATTGGAAACCAAGCGGGAAGTTTTATAAATTTGGCGCGAGTCAATATTGGTCAGCGGTTCGTCAGAATCCGCATCTCTTCCCAAGAATGGATTAAAATATTGACGCCGCACATAAAGCGCCATGACTAACTCTTCCAGAGCCGCATTTCCGGCTCGTTCGCCAATCCCATTAATCGTACATTCCAACTGTCTCGCGCCATTTTTCACGGCTTCCAAAAAGTTAGCCACCGCCAATCCTAAGTCATTGTGACCGTGAACCGAAATAATTGCGCGATCGATATTCGGCACATTTTCCTTAATTCCCCGAATCAAAGCCCCAAACTCGCTGGGAGTCGTGTAGCCGACAGTATCAGGAATATTAACAGTTGTGGCCCCAGCGGCGATCGCCCGTTCCAGCACCTGATACAAAAACTCCGGATCTGAACGACAAGCATCTTCCGGCGAAAACTCCACATCTTCGACAAAAGACTTAGCATAAGCCACCATTTCCGGCACAATTTCCAGAACCTCAGCCCGCGTCTTTTTCAGCTTGTATTCCAAGTGAATATCAGATGTCGCCAGAAACGTATGAATTCGCGCATTGGCCGCTGGTTTCAGAGCTTCGGCTGCTGTTTTGATGTCTGGCTTTCTCGCCCTCGCTAGACCACAAATTGTCGGTCCATCTTCCGTGCCAACAGTCCGAGCTATTTTTTGGACAGCCTCAAAATCTCCGGTGCTGGTGAAAGGGAAACCTGCTTCAATGATATCTACACCCAATCTGGCTAACTGGCGGGCAATAGTTAGCTTTTCGTCCGCATTCAGAGATGCACCCGGAGATTGTTCTCCATCCCGCAGAGTTGTATCAAAAATAATAATCCGGTCTTGACTTGGTTGAGTTTTCATAGCTCTCAAAAAGTATTTTCCTGAATTTTACTTGTTCGCTGTCCTGGGCAATTAGTCCCCAGTCACCAGTCCCATGTTTCGCGCCAATAATGAATAATTAATAACCCATAACCAATAACTACTGACTGCTGACTAATGACTAATGACTAATAACTACTGACTAATAATCCATCTTCTCGATATGTTCCCGAATTTCATTTAAGTCTATATACCTATCGGTAGCATTTCGGAGTTCTCTCGCAATCATTCCTTCGGTTGATACCACAGTAATATGAGTATTTTTTGATCGCAGTAGCTCGATCGCTCGCTCAAAATCCCCATCCCCACTAAACAGCACCACCTGATCATACTGATCCACCGTATTAAACATATCAACCACAATCTCTATGTCTAAATTAGCCTTTTGAGAATATCGACCAGAAGCATCGTCGTAATATTCCTTAAGAATCTTCGTGCGAACCGTGTAACCTAGACTAATCAAAGCATCTCGAAATCCCCTTTGATCTTGGGGGTCTTTTAGCCCCGTATACCAGAAAGCATTAATCAAGATGACATTCGGCTGCGAAGTTTTGAAATATTCGAGCACCCTGCGGGGATCAAAAAACCAACCGTTCTTTTGTTGAGCGTAGAACATATTGTTCCCGTCAACAAAAATAGAAAGGCGGTTCATTAAATTTGTCATAGAACTTAGACCTAATAATTGTAGAAAGAAATTAATCTAAATATCACATTTTAGCAATATGGAGCTAACTGAGGCAATAGATTAAACTTCAGAAAACTCTATCTCCCCAGTATTTCATATTTTAGGCTGTACCGCCAGAGGGCTTTTTTTAGGGCTGCCATAATTGAGCGATTCGCCCTAAAAACCAGATGCCTATTAACTCTAGGGTGGCTTCGGTGTCAAGGTTAATAGTGTTTCTAACGACTCACTATAGCCCGATCGCCTGCGTGAGATACCGCAGCCCCTTCACAACACCTTTTCTGTTACAAATGTTAGGAAAAGTCTTGCTGTTAATCAACCCCCTCATTTTATAGCAGCACACCAGCTTAAGCTTTTTTGCTTTCCAGAGCCCAGCGAGCTAACTCTGTCCGGTTGTGGAGAGCAGTTTTGCCCAGCATATTGCTGACATGGCTCTCTATAGTCCGCTGGCTGACCTTCATCACCTCTGCGATTTGGCGGTTTGCCATACCCTGCGCTAGCAACTGTACCACCTTTAACTCAGTGGGAGTCAATTCGACATTGCGTCGCGCTTTAACTTTGAGACCACCATCAAGACCCTCATTTCGGTGGCGAATCAAGCGGGATGCCGCTTTCAGAGACGATTCTACTTGAGCTACCAGTTCTTCGGGTTCAAAAGGTTTAACGATATAAACGTCAGCCCCCGTGCTCAAGCCTTTTACTCGGTCTGAACTTTGACCTTTCGCCGACAAGAATAGAACCGGAATCCAGTTAGTGCGAGGGTCTTCTCTGATGTGCTTGACTAAGGTGTAGCCATCCATTTCTGGCATCATCACATCGCAGATGATCAAGTCGGGAACTTCTTGTTCGAGTTTTTCCAGAGCGTGTCGGCCGTTTTCTGCTGTAATGACGTTGTAGCCCCGAAACTCTAAGTAATCCTTGACTAGCAAGATCAAGTTGGGGTCGTCGTCAACCAGCATCAGGCGTTTTTGCTCTCCTGAATTATTGTCTTTTGTCATGTTGATTCCCGCTATTGATTGGAGATTTTCTGCCAGAGCCTTAGTTTTATTTAATCTCGATCGGTTTAATTGCAGGTTGATGCCCCGGTTTTAAATGATACTTCTGATATAGATAGATTTAAGCAGACTCCATACTTACGTGTTTAACTTTTTATAGTGTAGTTTAGCAAACCACCTACTGTCTCCCACTGAGAAACTTTTTCGGCAAATATCACGCTTTTTTTTAACTGTCACAGGTGCGATCGAGCTGATACTCAAAGGTTTCAGATTCTCTTCCTTAAATTTAACACTTTACATATAACCCTGTACTTTTAACAGCCTTATACTGAAAAATTGGGTTCCGTCAGAGTTGTTACTGGCAAAGGATGAGTCAAGAAAGCGTAGTCTTGAACCACCTTTGAGTTTAGGAGATGTTCCTAAATAGTTCTCAAGGGTCACCGGAGGTGTAACGTCTCGATACCAATCTCCGTCTGGATAGACTACCATGATTGACCCTTGAGTACAAACCTGACATTTAATGCACGTAATTATTTCAGCGAGCGAACTCCTCCCCACTCTCCCACTCTCCCACTCTCCCACTCTCCCACTCTCCCACTCTGTTCGGGAACCCGTACAGACGCCTAAGTTGCGATCGCCCCTGACTAAAGCTAAATTAGCACTCAGGAGTCGAGAGTGCTAATATGGTCAGTAGTAAGTTGTCCGCTATTGCAAAATAGTGACCGCTGACCACTGAATGACGACAATCTGTAATCTGGAGATTTATTTATGGCAGCAGTATCACTGAGTGTTTCTACCGTTAAACCACTAGGCGAGCGCGTCTTTGTGAAAGTAAGCGCTAGCGAAGAAAAGACCGCCGGTGGCATCCTTCTACCCGACACAGCCAAAGAAAAGCCCCAAGTAGGCGAAGTCGCGGCAGTAGGCCCTGGCAAGCGTAATGACGACGGCAAGCGCGTTGAAATGGAAGTCAAAGTCGGCGACAAAGTTCTCTACTCGAAGTATGCCGGCACCGACATCAAACTCGGCACTGATGAATACGTCTTGTTGGCCGAAAAAGATATTCTGGCGATCGTTAACTAAGTTAATTATTAGTCATCAGTCATTAGTCATCAGTCATTAGTCATTAGTTTAAAGCGAACGTCGCCAAACAACTAATGACACAAGACAAATGACTCGCCATCCATCCCCAATCTAAAATCTCAAACCCAAACCCCCCAAAAAACTATGGCTAAGCGTATCATCTACAACGAAAATGCCCGTCGCGCCCTCGAACGCGGTATGGACATTCTCGCCGAAGCAGTAGCAGTCACCCTCGGCCCCAAAGGTCGTAACGTGGTTCTCGAAAAGAAATTCGGAGCTCCTCAAATCGTCAATGACGGCGTGACTATCGCCAAAGAAATCGAACTAGAAGACCATGTAGAAAATACAGGCGTTGCTCTAATTCGTCAAGCCGCTTCCAAAACCAACGACGCAGCAGGCGACGGCACCACAACTGCTACCGTTCTCGCCCACGCAATGGTCAAAGAAGGCCTGCGGAACGTAGCTGCTGGTGCAAATGCGATCGCGCTCAAACGCGGTGTTGATAAAGCAACTGCCTTTTTGGTAGAAAAGATTGCTGAACACGCCCGCAAAGTAGAAGATTCCAAATCCATCGCTCAAGTCGGCTCCATCTCCGCCGGCAACGACGACGAAGTTGGCCAAATGATTGCCAACGCCATGGACAAAGTCGGTAAAGAAGGCGTGATTTCCCTTGAAGAAGGCAAATCCATGACCACCGAACTCGAAATCACCGAAGGGATGCGCTTCGACAAAGGCTACATTTCGCCTTACTTCGTCACAGACACTGAACGCATGGAAGCAGTGCTTGACAACCCATTCATCTTGCTGACTGACAAAAAAATCGGCATGGTACAAGACTTAGTACCAGTGCTCGAACAAGTAGCACGTTCTGGAAGCCCGCTGCTGATCATTGCAGAAGACATTGAAAAAGAAGCTCTAGCTACCCTCGTTGTCAACAAACTGCGCGGTGTGCTGAATGTAACTGCTGTCAAAGCACCTGGTTTTGGCGATCGACGCAAAGCCATGTTAGAAGATATCGCCGTATTGACTGGCGGTCAACTAATCACCGAAGATGCCGGTTTGAAACTGGAAAACACCAAGCTGGAAATGATCGGCAAAGCCCGCCGCGTCACCATCACCAAAGACAGCACCACAATTGTTGCTGAAGGTAACGAAGTCGCAGTCAAATCTCGCTGCGAACAAATTCGTCGTCAAATGGACGAAACCGAATCTTCCTACGACAAAGAAAAACTGCAAGAACGCTTGGCCAAATTGGCTGGTGGCGTTGCAGTAATCAAAGTTGGCGCAGCTACCGAAACCGAAATGAAGGATCGCAAACTGCGTTTGGAAGATGCGATCAACGCAACCAAAGCTGCTGTCGAAGAAGGCATCGTTCCTGGTGGCGGTACAACTTTGGCTCACCTGACTCCTCAATTGGAAGAGTGGGCTAATAGCACCCTCAAGGGCGAAGAATTGACCGGTGCATTGATTGTTGCCCGTGCTCTAGCTGCTCCTCTGAAGCGGATTGCTGAAAATGCTGGTTTGAATGGCGCTGTCATTGCTGAGCGCGTCAAAGAAAAGCCATTCAACGTTGGTTTCAACGCAGCGACAAATGAGTTTGTCGATATGTTTGAAGCTGGTATCGTTGACCCTGCGAAGGTGACTCGTTCTGCTCTACAAAATGCCGCATCTATTGCTGGCATGGTGCTGACAACCGAGTGTATCGTCGTTGACAAGCCTGAGTCCAAGGAAAGCGCTGGCGCTGGTGCTGGCGGCGGCATGGGCGGCGGCGACTTCGATTATTAATCGATAGTCGATCGCTAGTTTGATGGGGCGGGCCCAAAAGCCCGCCCCATCAAACGGTAATTCCCTAATTCTACAGGATCAATAGTTGCTCCTAATTTTTCATTATTGTCAATCTACCTAATAAAAAACTTAAATTTTAAATTAAATATAAATTTAATATTGTATCGACAATTAAAATATGTTACAGTGTAATACAAGTCTAAAAAAAATAACTTATGTCATCTACAGTTACTTGTCCTTATTGTAGTGCAGGAACACCATTAGAATACAACTTTTGTACTGCTTGCGATCGGCAGATAAAGTGTATTGACCCGAAGTGTAACCAAATGTTAGTTCCTGCTAAAGCAAAATGTTTTGTCTGTGGTAAGGTTCTTGATGTTACAACTGATGAGTCTTCTACACAACTAAATAAGTATGTTCGTGATGTCAAGCAGAATGGTAAAAACTATGAAGAACACATCGAATTGAGTGTAACAGATCATGCTGTGAGTGAACTCGCTCCATTTATTGGAGCAGAAATGATGCCACGACCATTGCAGAAATTATACCACGCACCGAGCCAAAAAAGTTCTACTATTCCTGCACGAAAAACGGTATCTACTAATGGGATATTTACTGAAAGCCAAGAGCTTCCGCAACTACCAGCAAATGCTGATGAGGTTGAGGATACTCAAACTGGAAATGAAGACGATTATTTATCACGTTATTTTGAAAGGGATGGCGAATTTCTCATAGCTAGGGTAAAAAACTTCAAAGGTAATACATGGGCTAAACAGCAAAGACATTTTATTCTGCTCTATGCGGCGGCTTACCACCGTTATTTTAAAAAGCCAGTTCCGTCAAAAGATCACTTTAAAACGGCTGCTCAAAAGGCAAGTGTTCTTGACCCAACCAACTTCCCCAAGTATCTAAATGAACTTACACGGAAGGATTTAAGTGAAATAGGAGGTGCCTACAAACTCAACCATGATGGAGACAAACAGGTTAAGCACATTATCGCCCTGATGGAAGATGAGAACGTTGATGGGGGCTATGAGTATTGGGCCAGAAATGCGAGTTCAAGTACGAAAAGACCACGACATAGCAAGGACGATAAGGATAAGTTGAAGGAGTGGGTGCTACAAGATGTAGAAATTGGCACACTTGAATTATGTGACATTACGAAGGCACGCGACTATGCGATGGTTTCTTTGTGGATTGTTATTCACCAATTGGGGAAGGCTCAAGCTGTAAGTTGGAATGACGCATACTACTTCTTTAAAGAAAAATTCCAGACAATATCAGTAACATCACAGGCATTCAGTCGTGCTATGGGAAGTTCCAAAAATACGAAATATTTTCGGAAAAGTGGCGATCAATACTTCCTCACGTCAGAAGGACAGCGAACAGTTGAAAGTTGGATAGCTGGCAACCCCCTGGAATCAGTCAATGAAACAGAAGACGAAACAGATAACTAGCGATGAGTATAGCTAAAAATCAAGTCATTGCAGCATTATCACCACCGCTGCCGAACGAAATTGTGACACACCTTCTTGATGAGTATCAAGACATTAAGCAGCATTTTGCCCTTCGCAAGTTTCGACCTAGTGAACTTAATGGTGGACGGTTTGCTGAGTGCGTGCTGCGCCTTATACAGTTTTTGGACAATCCACCCCATACACCGTTTGGAACGTCTTTAGCAAATAGCGATAGTATTATAAGGCGTGTTGAGCCGAATACTTCATTGCATGAATCTATGCGGTTTTTTATCCCTCGTCTTGCAAGAATTATGCTTGATGTACGC
The DNA here is from genome assembly GCA_043718495.1 of Oscillatoriales bacterium. Taxonomy (GTDB): domain Bacteria; phylum Cyanobacteriota; class Cyanobacteriia; order Cyanobacteriales; family Microcoleaceae; genus Microcoleus. The sequence goes on from JAYSVM010000032.1 coordinate 22,929, forward strand.
AATCGTAGGGATGTTGCTCATGTTGGAGGTGATGTTAGTCCTAATTACTCTGATTCTTTGTTTATATCTCAAAATGCAGACTGGATTTTGACTGAAATTCTTCGGATTTATTATAGTTGTTCTATAGATAGTGCCAGGAGAATTGCTGCCACCATTAATGAAGTACGTATACCAATCATAGCTGACATTAACGGTTTTGTTCGCGTGCAAAATACAAAGTTAGATACTCGAAGCAAAACGCTAGCTATCTTGTACTACAAAAATCCTGAAAAGGTGAGAGATACAAAACTAATAGAATGGACAAAGTATTCAAATTCATCCGTATTTAAGAAAAACATTCTATCTAAGTTAGATAGTGAAGATCTCGTACATTACGAGAATGGATTTTGTACGCTTCTGCCCAAAGGCATTATATACACAGAGAAAAATATCTCAATGGAACTGCTAGTTTAAAAATTTATTGATAGAATTCAAGTTTCAGTGTTCGGTGATTGCGACACGCGATAAAATTGGATACTACAGAAATTTAATTGAATTTATTTGGGAAAATTAAATGTGTTTTAGCTGACTTATAAGCTAGAGTTTTAAGTGGATACCCGAAGGCAGGGTTACGTTCAGTCACCATCGGAGATTTTACCGTTATGAAACTTTACCATATTCCCATTTCCACCAACTCCAGCCGCGTGTGGGTTGCCCTCATCGAAAAAAACCTACCTTTTGAATTGGTAACAATCTACTTGGACGGCGATCACTTAGAGCCTGAATTTGTCGCAATGAATCCTTTTCATCGCGTCCCAGTTTTGGTCGATGGTGACTTCACCGTCTTCGAGTCTCTGGCAATTCTTGACTATCTAGAAGCGAAGTATCCCGAACCGGCAATGCTCCCGAAAGATCCGAAAGATTTGGCAGTTGTGAAAATGGTGGAATTGGTTACGGTTAATGAACTTGGGCCGGCACTTTACCCGCTCAGCAGTGAAAGAATGGGTTGGGGAATTCCTGAAGCGCAGGTAATCGAAAAGGCTAAGGAAAAAGTCGATACTGTGTTGACATTCTTTGAAGGTTTGTTGGACGATCGCCCTTTTTTCGGTAGCAACACTGTAACATATGCCGATTGCGTTGCCGGTACGATCGTGCCTTTGCTATCTTGGGTTGATGTCTCCATAGAGGGCTATCCCAAAATTCAAGCTTGGTGCGATCGACTCATGTCGCGTCCTTCATTCCAACAAACCCAATTCACCGAGGCTGATTTGGTGGCTTTCGCATCAAGGAGACAAAAGTTTATCGAAAAATCTCAAGCCTAATGCACAAATCAATTGTTCAGCGATCGCTCTTTTTCCTGGCTGTTTTTAGCTGCATCCAATTTCCTATTGTAGCACTTTCGCAGCCCGCAACTCGATCGAACTACGAATCAATCAACGCTAAAGAGTTTTTGGGCGATCGCAAAATCACAGTTTCCAACCCCAAAGACATCGCAGTCAAACTCTTTGGTGGCGATCGAGAATCGGAAGGCAGAAAGAGCGATGGAATTTCAGTTGAATATCCCACACGACAAACAGCAGTAATTGTGCATACTGTCATCGGTTTAGCTGACGATTCTGTTGCTGCAATGCGACACCGCATCGAACTCAGACTCAGGCAAAATAAGTGGGAAATTGTCTGGATAGGGCGACAATCCAAGTGTCAGCCAAATCGCGGACATCAAAATTGGGCTAGCGGCCGCTGTCAGTAGAAAAATCAACCGTTTTGAATCCTGATTTAGACAGAATACCTAGAAGATGCCAGACTCCTTTAAGAAGTCCGGCATCTAACAGAGAACTCCTATCTTACTTGCACATAATCAAATTCCCAGCCGACACAAACCCAGCAACAGGGCCCGAAACTTCCACCCAATTGCGATTTTCCCCATTCTTATCTTTCACAGATTTGAAATTTGGCACAAGCGTTACTTTGCCATTAGCCGCTACACTACCTTTGATCGCAGCAGTCTTGGAAGCATCCGCACGGATGACTAAACCATTCGGTGCTACACGAGGTTCGACTTGGCGGCACAGACTTACAGGGCCAGGTGCGGGTGAGGGTGCGGGCGTAGCTGTAGGTGCTGGTACGGGTGCGGGTACGGGCGTAGCTGTAGGCATTGGTGCAGGTGCAGGTGCAGGTGCTGGCGCGGGTGCTGGCATTGGTGCTGGCATTGGTGCAGGTGCAGGTGCAGGTGCAGGTGCAGGCGCAGGTGCGGCAGGGGCTGCCGCTGGTGCGCCGCGTCCATATCCTTGGCCCTGGCCTGGACCGCCGGGGCCTTGTCCTGGACGACCACGACCGCCGGGGCCGCCACGGGGGCCGACTCCGCCGGCACCACCTGCTCCGCCACGGTCGTCACGACGCGGGCGACGATCACTCTGCGGACGCGGGGTCACGCCGTCACCGGCGTTGCCTTTGTTCATCCAGCACTTCACGCCGATGATGCCATAAACGGTCTTGGCCTCGGTAAATCCGTAATCGATAGGAATACGCAGAGTCTGAAGCGGCACCTTGCCCTGACGATACCACTCGGCACGTGCAATGTCCGCACCACCAAGACGACCGGCGCAGCGGATACGAATGCCATCGGCACCCATGTCCA
>JAYSVM010000033.1:0-25460 GCA_043718495.1 Oscillatoriales bacterium
CTCAATAAGCCTTTTATGGACGGGCAGGATGCCCATCCCACAAGAAATTCACTCTTTGTGGAACGGGCTTCTAGCCCGTTGCTGACATTGGTGCAAGATGTGAGTTTCAATCAGTTTGCGAGATTTTTGCACTCTTGAGCAAGAATGTTATCTTTGAATCGAGTTCAACATTAAGGAGTTTTTTATGAGCAAAACAGTCTTTGAATTAGTCGATCAATTGCCTAAAGACAACATGACTGTCAAAGCTTTACGAGCTCTTGACTTTGTAGTTCCCGGTGAGTGGAATAATTTAATTGGTTTTGACAATACCATTCGCACCGTTACTGGCGAAACAGATGAAGACCTGATCCAGCAAATCGGCGATCGGGCTATCACCCTCTACAACGATAAATCTGAAGGCTATCAACGTGCTCTCTGGTTATACCAAAGCATCGACAGTGCAGGCAGTGCCTTGGGTGCAGCAGCAATGGCTAACAAAGTTGCTCAAAATGTGCCGTTTTTGTCCATGCTCGGCAATCTTACTCCTAAGCCAGAAAAAGCTCAAACGATCGACCTTTCTTTGAAGTTAGTCACTGAGTTGCTGGCTTTTTGCCAAATTAACGGGATTCCCGGCGACAGCATCGGCGATTTTGCCGGGGCTTTGGGCGACTACGGTGGCGAATCCCTGATGCGGATGGCTGCTTTAGTTTGCTTTGATGGTTTGATTCCTCTGGGCCCAGATTTTATCATGGCAACTCAGTCTTGGATTGAGAAGCTTTCTCCTAGCGATTTGCAAGAGAATCCGTCGTTTAATGCGATCAGCACTATGATTCCTGGTGGCAATCCAGCAGGCCAGTTAGGCTTTATTGGGCAAAGCTTTGGCTCGGTTACTGGCTGGATGAGCTCCTTTGTGAGCGATCGAGGTTTGACTCCCCAAAACGTGATGGGTCATTTGCAAAGCTTTGTCGAAATTTCTGCTGATAAGGTGGACTATGTGGGGGCATTCCTTGACATGACTACCAACTACTATGAACATACTGGTGTTCAAACTTTGGCCCGCCGCTTGATTGAAAGAGCTGTCGCTGAGATTTAGAATAGAACAAGCAGTTGTGAGCTTAGGGGCGATCGGGCGATCGCCCCTACACAGTTTTAAGTCACAATTTGCACCATTAATTAGCCTTGCGGGCGGGCAGGATGCCCACCCCACAAGAAAATCTAGTTTTTGTGAAACAGGTATCTTGCCTGTTCTGGAGAATGGTGCAAGATGTCTGTTTTAAATTAAAATTCAATAGGTAACAGTCAACATAATTCCGGTGCAACCGGAATTGATATTAACCCTTCCCCAAAAAATCGGTATTATAAATGTCAGAAGAAACCACAAATCCAACTTCCACAGAACCAGCCGTTCCGGCTGAAGCTACCAAGCCCCCAGCTAAAGCTAAAAAAGAAAAAGCACCTGCGGTTGAAGATAAACCATTTGCCGAATTTATTCAACAAGATTATTTGCCAGCCTTGCAAACAGCTTTGACTAAGCAAGGCGTTAAGGATTTAGAAGTAAGTTTGGCAAAGCAAAAAGTCCCCGTTGCTGGCATGGGTTCCACCGGAGATTGTTGGCAAGTAATTGGTAAATTCCAAGAAGGCCAGCGCCAGTTTAATTTGTATTTCCCTCAAGAAAACATTCAAACTCAAAGAGCTTTTTCTTGCGCTGAAAACAACACAAAAACTAGCACTATCGAACCTTTTTTGATAGATGAACGTAAGATTACCCTAGATTTAATGGTGTTTGGTGTCGTTCAACGGCTTAATGCTCAAAAGTGGTTGAATCTTAATTAGAAATCGGGAATTGGGAATTGGGCATCGGGAATTGGTCATTGATAACATGATGTCCGGGTAATCCTGATAATTATTATTAAGATTTTTCTGGAGATGACTAGACTAATAGCCTATGCCCTATCCCCTATTCCCGATGCCCCATGCCCTATGCCCCGACTTCCGTAGGTTGGGTTGAGGGACGAAACCCAACATTCCCAGGGCGTTGAGTTTCGTCCCTCAACCCAACCTACACAGGTTATTTAATCTGCGATCCTTAGTTGTTGTCGATGATAACCAATCATTAATGACTAATAACTAATGACCTATTTAAGAAATTATGAGCTTCCATAATTCGATGAAGGTCAACATCAGTTTCTAATAAACAAGCATGACCGCTGTTAGCCAACTTCACCATTTCAGCATTAGGAATTACCTTGACTAAAAGCTTCCCTTCTGCTAATGAAGGCAAGAGTCGATCGCTACCACTAGCAATTACTAACGTTGGCTGTTCGATCGCCCGCAACTGATTTTCATCAACATCAAACGATCGCACCAAAGCCAATCTCCACACAGAAGTGCTTTGAGGTACAGCCTGCATCGCTTCTAACAAAGCAAGGCGTTCCGGGCGGCCAATCCTGCCCAAGGACGCTAACATCGGCAATAAACCCACCACAGAAAGCGGATAAAAACTGGCTGGTAACCACTGAGTTATGTGAGAACCCCACTGTATCCAAGGCTGCTGTCGGAATGAAGAAGCTGGATTGACTAAAATTAGGCGATCGCACAATTCAGGAGCTTCTAAAACAATTTTCATTGCCAAACACCCACCAAAAGACTCACCACAGAGATAAACAGGTCTCTGATTATTGGCGGCTTTTTCTGCTGCAATTAAAGCTATTGTTTCGCTAACAAGTACATCCCAACAAACTTTATCGTCAGCAGCTAGAGCCAAGCAGCGAATATCGAAATCCTGAGCTAATTTAGGAATTTGCGATCGCAACAGCAAACCACTACCATCCATACCAGGCAGAAATACAAATAAAGGTAGCTCAGAATTCGGCGATTTTGGCGTTATAAAACGAACTTTGTTACTAAAGTTGGGCATAATTAAAGTCAATTGATTTTAGATTTTATAGACGAAGGAAGAAGGAAGAAGGAAGAAGGAAGAAGGAAGAAGGAAGAAGGAAGAAGGAAGAAAAGAGAGAGCAATAATTCTGATACTCACAAATTTTATATAAAGTCTCACAACAGTGAACAGTCAACAGTCAACTAGCTTTAAGTAATTGTGCAATTTCTCCATGACAATGTTCTGTAAGTTCAGCCACAACTGCTTTGGCTTGTTTCCCTCGATATTGCTGTTGTCGATCGCACGTAATCCAATATGGACGGCCAACAAAGACATTAACTCGCTTGTAAACTATCACAGGATGCCATCCAGGGCGATCGAACAACGGTTCCGAAGGATCGAACAAACTCAACAACTTCAACGGTATACCTGATTGCACCGACTGTTCCTCAAAAGAACTAATCGCGATCGGCAAAACCGCCAAATCCCGCACAGACGCCCGCAAAGCCAAATGAGCAAATCCCCGCTGAAACTTTCCCACAGTATGCGGTTGAGTGAAATTCACCATCGGTTCCGCACCCTCTGGAAACACGCCCACCATCTCCCTATTTTGCAGCAAGGCCGTCGCCTGATTAAAAAAATGCTGCTGTCGGTGTTCCGGTTTCTGCAAGGGAAAAGCGCCGAAAGATGTGACCAATTCCCGAACCACCGGAACTTGACCCATATAATGATGACAAGCAAAGCGGATCGATCGACCTAAAGCCGCCGTCAGTAGCACTGGATCTAAGAAACTGCGGTGATTACTCACCACCAACACCGGACTCTCTTGGGGGATCAGATCCTCCCGGTGTATAAACATTTGCGTTCCCAAACCAGCTAGGAAACCTCGTGAAATCAGCAAAGTGCGATCGGGCGACATAGGCAAAAAAATAGGTGTGACCTTAGCAAAGTTGATTCCATTCCTCTGATAAGTTAACATTTCTTTACCAAATTGGCGATCGGCAACAAATTTGTGTAACAGGCATCTTACCTGTTCTTGAAGAGTCAGAAACCGGGGTTTTTTACGAAAATATCGCATCTGAGCCTTAATACTGCTGAAAACCCGGTTTCTTTGGTATTTACAGAAACCAAAAATCTATAAGTCTTGTTGCGACGTCTCCAAAAATCTCTAGGACAACCCTCAAACCAAGTTAAGCTAGCTAAACTAAGAAATTTCAAATATTTTCGCGCCAGCCCTAATAGCAATCTCGCGAGGCCCCAAAATGAATAACTTGCACAACTATCACCTTAGATGCACGCTAACCTTCGGCGACATTTACGGTCAAATCATTATTTGGCTGATTGTGATCTTTATGAGTCTAGCCTCCGCACTCGCCTTGTGGAGCAGCGCCCGTCAAATCTACGCTTTAGCCACCGTCGGACTGATTTTAGTGCTGTCTCTACCTTTTTTACTGTTTGCGTTTGTGACGACTCTGCTAAATCACATCGAAATCACAGCCGTAGAACCCGCTAGCCTTGTCAAACCCTCTGCTAGCGCCAATTTGCCCGGCCAAAAACCAGCCCAAGCTGTGGGCTAAAGATTTTTGATTTTAAATAAAATCAAAAATCAAAAGTTAAAAACTTCCTTACCTTTGTGTGAGGAGTTTTTTTTGTGCATCAGTATGTGTACAGGAGAACACTCAACATTACTCAAAAAATGCTAGAACACGACGTAATCATTGTGGGCGGCGGTTTAGCAGGTTGCCGCGCCGCCGTGGAAATTGCCCGGACAGATCCCAGCTTAAAGGTAGCCATTGTTGCCAAAACTCATCCAATTCGATCGCACTCCGTCGCAGCCCAAGGCGGCATGGCATCCAGCCTGCAAAACGTCGATCCAGAAGACAGTTGGAAAGCCCACGCCTTCGACACAGTAAAAGGTTCCGACTATTTAGCCGACCAAGATGCCGTAGAAATTCTCACCCGCGAAGCACCGGGCGTAGTCATCGACTTAGAACACATGGGAGTTTTATTCTCCCGCCTTCCAGACGGCAGAATTGCCCAGCGCGCTTTCGGCGGACATTCCCACAACCGCACCTGTTACGCCGCCGACAAAACCGGTCACGCCATCCTCCACGAATTAGTCAACAATCTGCGCCGTTACGGAGTTCACATCTATCAGGAATGGTACGTCACGCGCCTGATTTTGGAAGAAGGGCAAGCTAAAGGTGTAGTTATGTACCGCCTGCTAGACGGTCAAATTGAGGTCGTGCGCGCTAAGGCAGTGATGTTCGCTACAGGGGGTTACGGTCGGGTTTACAACACGACCTCGAACGATTATGCCTCAACTGGAGACGGTTTGGCGATGACTGCTATGGCGGGATTGCCTTTGGAAGATATGGAATTTGTGCAGTTTCACCCGACTGGTTTGTATCCGGTGGGAGTATTGATTTCCGAGGCTGTGCGGGGCGAAGGGGCTTATTTGATTAATTCAGAGGGCGATCGATTTATGGCAAATTATGCCCCGTCGCGGATGGAATTAGCGCCTAGAGATATTACATCAAGAGCAATCTCCTTAGAAATTCGCGCAGGGCGAGGAATCAATCTGGATGGCAGTGCCGGCGGCCCATTTATTTACATGGATTTGCGGCACATGGGACGCGAAAAAATCATGAGCAAAATTCCTTTTGCTTGGGAAGAAGCGCACCGTTTGCTAGGAATTGATGCCGTAAATCAGCCGATGCCCGTGCGTCCGACAGTGCACTATTCAATGGGGGGAATTCCGACGAATGTCAGCGGGCAAGTTCGCAGCAGCGCCGAAGGTTTGGTGGAAGGTTTCTTTGCAGCCGGGGAAGCAGCTTGCGTGTCAGTTCACGGCGCTAACCGTTTGGGCAGCAATTCGCTGTTGGAATGCGTAGTTTACGGCAAAGTTACGGGTGCAAAAATAGCACAATTCGTACAAAATCGCAAGTTGCCAACCGTGGACGAACAGCATTATATCCAGGAAGCCGAAGAGCAAATTCAAGCACTTTTAGAACGTCCGGGAAAATACAGAATCAATCAAATTCGGCAGCAGTATCAAGATACGATGACTGAGTATTGCGGTGTATTTCGCAGCGCCGAATTGATGCAGGAAGGTTTGACGAAATTGGAGGAATTGGAGCGACAATATCAGGAAGTTTATTTAGATGATAAAGGTACATTGTGGAATACGGAAATTGTGGAAGCTTTGGAGTTGCGGAGTTTGATAATTGTGGGGAGAATGATTTTAACTTCTGCTTTGAATCGCCATGAAAGTCGGGGAGCACATTCGCGGGAAGATTTTCCGCAGCGGGATGACGGCAATTTCTTGAAACATACGTTGGCCTATTATTCGCCTGCGGGAATCGATTTGGCTTATATGCCGGTGGCGATTACGATGTTTGAGCCGCAGGAACGTAAATACTAGAAGCTAGTTTGAAATCCTTGTTCCTGTGCTGAGTTTGGGAACAAGGAAAAGCTTATACACAGCAGAAGTTAAAAATGCTACGATATGATATCGTTTCCGGTTGCATCGAAATTAATACCCGAAATGAGGAGACGGCAGTGCCGTGTTCCTACGCTAGATTAATTGTAGGGACCCGGCACTGCCGTCTCCTCTATATTCCGGCTTCGCCGGAATTGATATGATAAGTTTGGCTAATGTTTGAAATGAAAATAATCTGGTAATTTACTGAACAATAACTATGAGTAAAATGACACAAATATCTCAATTCCAGCAAGCTCTTGAAGCTGTCGAAGTTTTATCATTAGAAGATCAAGCCATGCTTCTAGATATTCTTCAGAATCGTCTGCGACAACAGCGACGAAATGAATTACTTAAGGAAGTAGTTGAAGTTCGTCAAGAGTATGCTGAGGGCAATGTTAAATTTGGTTCGGTAGCCGATTTTATGGCGGAATTGGATGATTGATGAAAATTGGTTGGACTCCCAAATCTATTCGTACTTTCAAAAAGTTAGTTCGTAAAAATCCTCAGCTTCGCCCTTTAATTGAAGCTACCCTTGAACTTTTGTCTGAAGACTGCTTTAACCCCAGCTTGTGAACTCACAAATTGACAGGAGATTTATCGGGTATCTGGTCGTGTTCCATAGATTATGATTATCGGATTTTGTTTGAGTTTGCGATCGATCCAGAAGATGAGGAGGAAGCTATTTTATTGCTCAAAATGGGTTCTCATGATGAAGTCTATTGAGACCAAAATGCTTTGGGTCATAATTCCCTCCGAGGTTTTATAATTGGCGATCGGTAATTGGTAATCTCAAATCTAGGTTAAAGGATGTGGCATGGGTAGGGACACAGCATTGCTGTGTCCTTACAGTCCCTACATTAATTAGGACACGGCAGTGCCGTTTCCCTACAAGAACTTAAGGCTTCGGTAGCGCACCTTCAGGACTCGGTGAAGCCGTCGATTCAGGACTAGGTGAAGCCCCCGGTTTCGGGCTCGCACCAGCCGCAGGAGAAGGCGAAGGAGTGCCGCTAGCTAACTGCTTAATTTGGTCTTTATATTGAGGAGGAGCTAACTCAATAGCTTTATCAAACATTGTTTTTGCTTCATCTGTTTTGCCCTGTTTCTGAAACACCACCGCCTTTCCGAAACTTGCGCGAAAATCCTTGGGATTAGCTTTGGCAGATTCGTCATAAATCGCGATCGCCTCCTCAAACCGCTTCCCTTCAGCATAAGCCTGTCCCAACATAAACTGTACCGAAGTTACATCTACACTTCCCGGTTTGGCCAAATTCTGCGCCGGAGCACCTTTTAGTGTATCTTGCACCAGTCCGATCGCAGCTTCGGGCCGTTGCTGATTCAACAACAAAGTAACCAACCCCTGCAAAGCCTTAATTTCCCCCGGCTTAGCCGCCAAAATAGCTCGGTAAGCCTGAGCAGCCCCTTCGCGATCGCCTGTACGTTCCTTAGCCTGAGCCAGCAAAACCCCATATTCAGTAGTCTCAGGATTTAGCTTAGCCAATTTTTCCAAAGGAGATACCACATCCTTAATATCTCCCACACCTTGCCCGATCAACTCCAGTCGCACCTGCAACAGTCCGCGCAAAGCCGTTACATTGTCAGCTTCCCGCTGCAAAACCAATTCATAACCCCTCGCCTGAGCTTGCAGTAACTCAGATTGTTTCTCGCCACTAGCCGCCGTTTGAGTAGGCGTTGGAGTTGAGCTACTTTGGGTTTGGTTAGTCTTATTAATGCTCTCCAAAATTGGGGGAATCAAAGAAAATCCCACAAAAGCGATGACGGCCAGCAGCACCAGTACACTAATTAACCCACGACGCTTGTTTGCCTTATCCATAATTCAACTATTTCAGCTTAAGATTTACTATTTAGTCCACTGCCTGTCATCCATCTGACAAAGCCACCTTGTGCTTGCAGCTAATATGGTAACAGACCCACAACTCCATGCTAGCTAAACAATTTTGGACACTCAGACCCGCAGCCCCAAGGATTGCGGAGTCCAATCTAGTCTGGTTAAGTTAAAAATTACCAAAAATATGGCGGATCAGCCCGTTATGTAATTGGATTAAGTAAAATAGGCAGGCTGAATATCCTAAATGCTATTAGCCAGCAACTCCAATCACAGCGCGATCGGCTCGTGCGATCGGTCAACAACTCCCAAAGTCCTTACCAACAAGGATTTTAGCAGCCAAAACGCCGATCGATACCCTTGCCACGCATTGAAAATTGGCGTTGACGGGTCACAATCAGACCTGCGGGCCCAGTGCCTCAAGTCTGGTGCTAGTAGTGTTGAAAGCAGTTTTTTCAGTTTATTCCTAATTTCCCTTAAGGGATGTGTCTCCGCTGCAAGGAGTTTTTATGAACCCCTCTCCAAACCGCTCTTCCAAATCGCCCAAATCTACTTCAACTCGCAAGGATCAGCCGAGCGAGCTGGCCGTCAATCCATCCCAAGATCCAGTTTCCGTTCCTGAGACACCAGACGAAAGTCCGGTGCCTTCGGCGTTGGCTATACCTGTTGACGAAAATCAACCGCCAACACCAACAGACGCCCCAGCGTCCCAGGACACGCTCCAACGACCGCTTTACAGTTCTGCCCCCAAGGACAAAGCAAAGCCCACAGATCCACCCAGTGATGCTTCTGCACTCTCAAAGCCAGCAGCACCTTCGGCATCGATCAAGAATACTCCAGCACTCGCAGTAGCTGCACCCGTCACCCCAGAATCGGCGGCTCAGGAAAGTCCAGCCACCGATGACTTACCCGCAGTGATGCGCCAACATCCAATACCCCCACCCAGTGAGCCGAGACAGTACCGAGCTGTTGGTTTGGTACGGGGCCGCTACACCCAGTCTGAAGAGCATTTCACGCGAGGTATGCTCATAGCGGCCGACGGAACTGCCATCGACGCGGTTTTGTTGGGTAGAGTGATGAGTTTAGTCAAAAATCACCTGGACTTGGAACAGGAACACCTGTGGGTGGTCTATCCCCGCACCAGACAAGAAGACGGTAACTTGCACGCCCAGATTATGGGAGTTTGGGAACCGGAAACACTCAAGAAAGCTTCTGAACCGTCTTCTGATGAGGAAAGTCAAGACACAGGAGAAATTGAGAGCAGTAGTGAAGCACTGATTGCAACTTTGCCACCCTCTGAACCTGATGTTGAAGACGGCTATTTTTCGATTCGAGGCGAGGTAATCTATCAATCCCAAGACCAAGAAAAGTACGTCATCGTCAAGATTAAGCAAGCTCCCCGCAAGAATGACGAAAACAAGATGAAGTTTTTTAAGTTGAAACTGAAGGGGGATTTAGCAACAAAGGCGATCGGATTTTTCTGGGATTTCCATGTCAAGTTAGAGGCTGAGAGTCTGATGATTCAGCAGGCTAACAATATTGGGGCGCTGCCGATCAAAAAGCGGAAATTCCCCCCCGGCGAAAAACCAGGCGGCTTCAGAGGAGGGGGAAATAAACGTCCATATACTCCTAGACCAACTGGTGACGGCCCTCGCTCAGAACGTCCGAACATCAAGCCCTCAGCCGGAGTGCCCCCAGTTCCCAAGGAACCTCTTGCTAAGCCGGTGAAGAAAGCTAAGCCTGTTGAGCAGTAAACCCATAGTCAATCCAATCTGACTTGTGCCCCCCACACATCCTGTGGCAGAAATACTCTGTCTGCTGGTAAAGGAGCAACTGGGGCCGTCAGAGTAAATTGACCAGCTTCAATTTGCTGCTTCAATTCCAAAGCTACTTGTCTGGACAAAAACATACTCGCTAGGGGGGCTGCCCGCACAGGTTTGCCCTCTATCAGAATCCGACCTGTTTTTAATTGGGCATAGCTAACTAAACCAAAGGTGGGACGAACGCGCCGGGGGATGGAGAAATCTACTACCGGCGCTACTATTTTTTTGTCTGATACTGCACAATGCTCCACGACGGTTTCGTTTAAGACGGGAAAGGGGATGCCGATTCCCAGCATGATTGATGGGCCGTAGTTTTTGAAGTAGCAACCTCGTACCCATTTGGAGTTCATCTGTTTGGCGTCACCGATGAGTGCGAGGGTGGCGGCGGGGCCAATGGGGGTGCGGTTGGGCTGCCGTTTTTGCAGCGGAAAGTGCTGGGTTCCTTCCCAGGTGATATAGCCCTGAGCGCCTCCTAAGAAGATGCGAGTGCCTATGCCGATGAGTTGGAGGTCGGGGTCATTTAACAGGGGAGACATAGCTCCTAGGCTGGAATAGACGGCGTTGCCGAGGTTTGGTTGTAGGGGGCCGAGGTAGGTGAACAATGGTCGATCGCCCCCATTGACACCCACAATAAAGTTTTGATATACGTTCCGGGGATTGAATAAATAAAACTGGTTGATCGTATCGCGGGTAATTGTGGTTTCAAAGGAAGCACGGGGATAGCAGTCTGTGACTTGTCCCAAAGCCCGCAACTGTACGGGTTTGCCAGCAATCAGGTCTTCGATGACGTGTCCGCCACCGCGATCGCGGGATTCTTCGCCGTCTTCGGATACTTGGGTTGCTCCCAGGTACAGGTCTACAGCTCCAAAGCCGGAGTAGGCTAAAACGCCGTCTAGCCAGCATTGGCGGATTTTTATGGGGGGGTCGGTGTGGCCGAGGTTGATGATTGCGCCTGATGATTCCATCGGCTCGAAGGTACCAGTGGTGATAACATCGACTTCTTTGGCTGCTTGGCTAACGCTGGTTTCTTGGACTCGGTTTTTGAGTTCTTCGATTGTCCAGACTGTGGCTTTGCCGTGAGTGATTTTATCGTTGATTTCGTCGATCGTTCGCATCATATTATTTTATTTAAATTTGAGATTGATGAATTGGCGATCGGCAATAGTTTGAGATAAAAGAAATGTATCATAACTGAGACATTGCACCATTCTCAATAAGCCTTGTATGAACAGGCAAGATGCCTGTTCCACAAAGAGTTAATTTTATTGTGGAACAGGCATCTTGCCTGTTCTTGATAATGATGCAATATGTGAGTTATAACGGATATAAGAATAATATCATAAATCCAATAAAGGGCGATGGCCATGACTCAAGCTGTATCAACAAAACCAGTCACCTTTGATGAATTTATTGACTGGTATCCTGAAAAATCTGCAAACCGTTACGAACTGCACAATGGAGCTATAGTTGAGATGCCTAAAGCCACCGGAGAACATTCAGAAGTATCTGGCTTCCTGATCGCTGAGCTCAACTTTGAAATCAGACGACTAGGACTTCCCTACTTCGTTCCCAAAGAATGCATTGTGAAAGCTGATAACGACCTATCTGGTTACGAACCGGATGCGATCGTTTTGGACAGACAAGGGATGGACAGCGAACCGAGATGGAAAAAGGAATCTATCATTACAATGGGTAGTTCTGTGCGGCTAATTGTCGAAGTTGTCAGTACCAATTGGCGGAATGATTACGGCTACAAATTGGTTGACTATGAAGCCTTGGGTATTTCTGAATACTGGATTGCCGACTATTTGGGACTTGGTGGTAGACGCTATATTGGCAATCCGAAACAACCTACTTTTTTTGTTCATCATTTGGTTGACGGGGAGTATCAAATCAGTCAGTTTCGGGGAGACGATCAGGTTTTGTCACCCACATTTCCAGAGTTGAATTTGACGGTTAAACAAATTTTCAGTGCTGGACGAGATGCGGTTTAAGGCTTTTAGCCTCGGCGACTCAAGTCGCCGAATCATCCGAATTCTCTGTATTATTTGAGATTTCTGTTTTTGGTTATGGCTTGCTTTCTGGCGGACTCTGTGTTACTCCTATAGATTCATACTCCTCGTGAATACCCGTGTCAATTGCTGCTAGGTTTCTGGGGTTGGTATGCCACTGGTTGAGAATATCTTTAATTAAGACTTCTCTAATCCAGACTTGAGCAACAACAGTGAGGGGAAGGGCAAGTAATAGTCCTAAAAATCCAAAGAAGGTAGCAAAGAATACTTGAGCTATTAAGGTGACAGCGGGTAACAGTGCTACTTGCTGTGCCATGACGTAGGGGGTGAGAATATTAGTTTCAAATTGTTGGATGAGAAAGTATAATATTAGCACAAAACCTGATTTTAAGGGAGAGTCTAAAAGTGCGATCGTCATTGGGGGAATGACACTCAAACCAGGCCCGATATTGGGTATTAAGTTCAGTAAGCCGGCTACTACAGCGTGAGCTAGGGGTAAGGGAACTTGCAATACCGACAAACCAATTAGGCTCAGAAGACTGATGACGCTCATGCTAATCAGAGCGCCAATTACCCATCCACCGAGAGCTACTTCACATTCATCTAATATGCCATCGACTCTGCGACGATAAAAGGATGGAAATAGTTGGATGAATGCTTTGCGGTAAGATAGAGGTTCTGCTAATGTCATTAAGGTCAAAACTAGGACTAGCAAAAAGCTGAGAATAACGCCTAATGTGTTGCCGACAAAAGCTCCTGCGCCGCCGAGGAGTTGATTGAATATGGGACGAAGTTGCTGGATAATATTGTTAATATCAAGATTTGGTAGCGGCTGACCAATTTGTGCAGAAAATCTAGTTTCAATCAAATCGAGCCATTGATTTAATTTGGCTATTCCTTGAGGAGTTCTTTGGGTAAGTTGTTGAAACTGTTGGGCAAAGGGTGGTACGATGAGCAGGAATAAGCCTACGAAAATTAAGACTAAGAAGCTAATTGAAAGTAAAACTGCGATCGGTCTTTTGAGTCCAAATTTTTGCAAGTAGCGTGCTAGTCTATTTAAAGATGTGGCTACAACTACTGCTGCAAATAACAGCAATAGGGCTTGCCGGATTTGCCAGAGGATGTAACAAGATGCGATGAGGGCTAATAAGCCGATCCATTGTCCTAGCTTCATTTCTTCAATTCTCCAATTTAAAATATAAAATCGATTGACAGTATGGGAAGCAGAATCGTCATTTCCCTTTGGCGAACACTTGTTCTGGTGTCAGGTTCAATTCGGGGAAAATTGGCGACTCAATGCGATCCGCCCCTCTGAATTGTTTAACTTGATATTCCCCTTCAACGAGTTGGTAAACTGAAAAAGTAGGCTGTTTGGGATTACCAATGAACCGTCGCCCACCCAATCCTAGATAGTCGATAATCCAATATTCCTGAATACCAATTGCCTCGTATGCCTCTAATTTGAGAGCATAATCATCTCCCCAATTAGTGCTAGTTACTTCTACAATTAAAGGGACTGATGAACCCAGTGTAATAATTGATGATTTCTCCCATCGCGGCTCGTTTACAATAGTTTGTTCATTGAGTACAATAATATCTGGCTCATACCCAGATTCCTCGCGCATCGGTTTAATGACGGCTTCTTTGGGAATGAAGTAGGGCAGTTGCAAGCGTTCTATTTCTTGGAATAACCAGCCACTGGTAAATCCGGTCACTTTAGAATGTTTGCCTGTTGCTTTTGGCATTTCAACAATTTCTCCGTTGTGTAATTCGTAATGGTGTTCTGAATTCTCAGGATACCAGTCAATGAATTCATCAAATGTTACAAATTCTGTTATAGTTTGAATCATGGTGAGTACCTTGAGTTTGGTTGCGATCGCCCGAACCTGTATTATAAAACTTGTAGGGTGCGTCAGACTAATTTTCACGGCGATTATCTAGGGTAACAGTCAATTGTCAACTGTCAATTAAGAGGGCGGGCACGGGGGCACCGCCCCTACCAACTGTCAACTGTTTAAGTCTTTCTCGAACAACTTGTTGATAAAAAGCCTCTAAAGCAGTCACGCAAACTTGATCATCAAACAGATTACCTTGTCGCTGACTCATCCGTTCTGCAATATCTCGCCGCCACTCTGAATCTGTACCCAACTTGACAGCAATTTCAATATACTCTACTTCATTTTTGGCGATCGTATCTGTCACTCCCAGCATTTTGAGAAAGCTATAAGCATGAAGTCCTCGCATAAACTCTCCCGGACAAGTTACTATGGGTAAATTGCACGCGATCGCCTCCAAAGACGTATTCCCACCAGACCAAGTGAAAGTATCTAAAAAAACATCAGACAAAAAGTTAATTGCGATGTAATCTTGTCGAGTTGAAATAGTTAGGAACAAACAGTAATCTTCACTGTCGAGATTAACAGCAGCAAAAGCCCGCTTTAGCCGTTCTCGCAAAAGTTTGCCGCGCGGAAAAATAAACTGAGCTTGCGGAACTTGGCGGGCAATTTCTGCTAAAATAAAATCGTATTGTGGTAAGTATTTGAAAGGAGCTTGGCAGCATAAATAAATAACTGCATCTTCTCGCAGATTAAAATCTGAGCGACTCTGAGTTAATTCACCAACAATCGGTTTTGGGTAGGAAACGCCAATATTCGGCAGCTTAACTAAGGTTTCTGAGTAATGCGATTGTGCATTTTCTGGTTCCATCAATTCACTAGAAATGAAATAATCAATCGTCGGCAAACCAGAGGTGACAGGATGTCCCCATGCAGTACATTGTATTGGTGCAAGACGCAAAGCTGCTATTTGGATAGTTGGTGCATCCATGCCAATTTCAGGGAAGACGAGAATATGTAATTTGTCATCAAGAATTTGTTGACATACGGCTTCTAGGTTGTGGGAAATGTGGCGAAATTCTGTGCTATATTGGCGAAAGTATTCTGTAACTGGATCTGGATCGTTACCCGTGTAGTAACAGTAAATTTCAAATTGTTTTGTGTTGGCATAACGCAACCAGCCAGTCAACCATAAAGTGCCGCTGTAGGAATGCAAATAACTAGAGATATAACCCACTCTAATTTTGCCATTTTCTAGCAGTGAAGGCATCGATCGCGGTTGCACCCACTTCGGGTAGTTTGCCGTCATAACTTGATGCACTAAATTGGCATATTTTGACTGCGATTCAACAACATTGTAAGCCTGATATGCCAGATAAAAATTAGTAAAACTTCTCAAGCCTAGGAAAGCATTGATTTTGGATTCTGGAGTTTGTAGAGATGTTTGTTGAATTAAGCTTTCTAATTCTCGGACAAATCTTTCTTTGTAAAATTGAATCTCATCTGAGGTGTCGTAAACAATCGGCAATGTCAAATGTTTTAAAAGTTGAAAAACATATTCATTCGGTAGTAATTGTGCTGCTATTTCTGCACTTGATATAGATTGCTGAGTACGTCCGTTTTGCTGGCAAATTTTGATGAGTTGAAAATGCAGTTGTCCGGCTGTCGGATAATAATGGATGCCTTGTTCCAAAATTGCGATCGCATCTTCGATTCTGTTGAGGTTTCTCAAAGACTCGCTTAAGCTACAATACATTTCTATATCTCCTATCTGAGATACTAAAAATCTTTGATAGTGCTGAATGGCTGCTTCGTATCTTCCTTGATGATAGAGTTTGTTGCCAAATTCTCTCAACGCTAATGCTTGGGAGTCAAGGGTAATATCGCTGAGTTGTTCCACTTCCACTACTGGGATTTTTTCGGTTCCAGAGTCGGCTATTGCTTGGTGATTTTCGGCATTCAACCTGATTCGATATTGAATATGTGGTAAGATATCTAGCCACTGATTTTGATTGAAGTTTTCTAATAAAATAATTTCCGGTTCGCAGCTAGTATCTAAATCTTCTTCCATGAAAAGATTCAGGACAATGGCTGATATAATTAGACTAGCATCTAACTCGGATTCTTCTAAGGTTTCGCTGCTGTCTATGACAAGAGTGAGAAAATCGCGATCGGGATGATTGACAAGATTCCTGATAATTAGTTCTAGTTCTAAATAAAGTGATTCTTCTGGTTGATTCCAGTCGGGAAAAATCAGCAAGTTTAAGGGTTTTAGATTTAAGGTGGTTAGATCCATTTGATTGTCTGTCTCATGTATATTGCTGGCATGAAGGGTTCCTAGCTCAATTTAACTTGTCTTTGGGTGCGATCGGCCTTAATCCCCTATCTTGCCTGTTGCGATGCCCGCCAGCCCAGGATAGCCGCCACAATCAGGCTGGGGGAAAGGACAGCGATTAGGGCGTTGATGTCGGTGGAGGGTATGGATAAGCTAGGCCCTGCGTACTTGATGGCTAGGGAAAGGGCGGCGGAGAGGGTGAATACTTTGAGAATGGGGCTGATGTTGGTGTTCATGCAGGTGGTGGTTGGTTGTATAATTAGATATTGAGACTATTATCGCAAGTATTGTGTTGCGGCGGCGATCGCACCTTACAGTTTTTAACAGGAAGATGTTTTGTGTAGCGCTGCATAAACGGTTTGATTCGGGTAGCATAACTGTCAACTGTCAACTGTCAACTGTCAACTGCTATATGACCTACACCACACCCAAATTACTTAGTTTTGAGGAGTTTATCGCCCAATATGGGGATAATACACGCTATGAACTAATTGATGGAGAACTCAGAGAGATGGAACCTACTGGCCCTCACGAAGCTGTTTCCGGGAGTATTGCTGGTAGAATTTATGTCGAAATTTTTCGGGATAATTTCAACTGGTTGGTGCCAAAAACTTGTCTGATCAAACCTTTATATGCAGAAGCTACAGCGCTGCGCCCTGACGTTGTTGTTTTAGATCAAACAGAACTTAGACAAGAACCGCTTTGGCAAAAAGAACCAGTTATTTGTAATGGTAGTACCATTAAGCTTGTTGCTGAAGTAGTCAGCACTAATTGGCAAGATGATTATGCCAGAAAAGTCGAAGAATATGCTTTTTTGAATATTCCCGAATATTGGATTGTGGACTTTCGGGGCTTGGGTGGTTGGCAATTTATAGGCAATCCAAAGCAACCGACTTTTACAGTCTGCCAGTTAGTTAATGGTGTATACCAGCAGCAACAATATCGCTTGGGAGATACTATTTCTTCTTACCTGTTTCCAAATTTACAACTGAGACTTGACGATATTATGCCGACTTGAAAGTCTGGTATATACAGCATATTCCATATATATATGGTACACACAATCTGAGCGAAAGTAAGGTGCGTCGCTACCCGAAATATAGCAAGTTATATCCAATATCTCGTAGCGACGCACCCTACAGACTATTTTGATTTAATATGAATACTAATACAGAAGCTTGATGGAGGCTTGCGCGATGACACAGACACTCTTACAACCACTAGAGCAACGGTTCATTCACTTCGGGATTAGTTGGGAACAGTTCAAATTAATTCAAGAGGGGTTTTCTGAATCTCCTGGTATCAAGTTATTTTATTATAAAGGAGAGCTAGAAATCTTGGCGGTTTCCCCAGAACACGAATTTTTCAGTCGGACAATTTGTACGCTGCTGGCTATCTACTGCGCCGAAAATGAAATTGAGTTTGCACCTACGGGAAGTTTTACCCAAGAAAAGGAAGGGGTAGTGTCTGCACAAGCTGATGAATCTTATTTTATTGGCCGACGCATCACCTCAAATTCTCCCCCAGATTTATGTATCGAAGTTGTCTTCACTAGCGGTAATATCAAAAAATTGCAGCGCTATCGAGTATTAGGAGTTGCTGAAGTCTGGTTCTGGGAGGATGGTGTATTGGCTATGTATCGGTTGGGTGCTGAGGGTTATGACAAAATTGATTCTAGTGTTGTTTTGCCGGATTTAGATATTAACTTACTGTGTCGCTGCTTGCTGATGGCTTCGAGTGTGGAGGCGATGAGGGAGTTTCGGAAAGGAATTTCTGGTTAGGATCGCACAACGATTAAATGATGATAAAATGAAGCAATAAAAATTAATCATAAATTCTATGACGCGATTCATTCACGATCGCTTTGCCAAAGAATACCTGGAAGAAATGCTCTCTCCGATCGGAACAGTCAATGTCGGTCGCGATGTGACTTCGGAAGTCCGAGAAATCGATGTCTATTTCACTCCAGGCACTCCAATCCCAGAATATACAGAAAATCTAGGATTGTTGGGAAAAATGGCTTGTACGACTGCAATATTTGAACCATTTCGCAATGCGATCGCTCTCAGCGACGTCTGGAACTGTACGAGTAAGTTATTCGATTTGCGAAGAGAATTAGAGCGGCAGGCAAGAAGAGACAATACTCGCTATGATGATGCTAAGTTGCCCTTCCTGTGGATTTTGACACCGACAGCCTCGAAATCATTAGTTTCGGGTTTTGGTGGAATGCCAGACCCCTCTAATTGGCTGGAGGGCATCTATT
This sequence comes from Oscillatoriales bacterium, assembly GCA_043718495.1. GTDB lineage: Bacteria > Cyanobacteriota > Cyanobacteriia > Cyanobacteriales > Microcoleaceae > Microcoleus. The sequence continues at coordinate 18,453 of JAYSVM010000033.1, forward strand.
TTTTCCCAGAGCACTGGCAAGGGGCAATTGTGGTGATTCACCAGTTGCCAGAAACACCAGAAACCCTGTGGTTGAGGATTTTAGGCAAAGGGAAAGTGCAGCAAAGGGCTGTTTCTCAATTGAGCGCTTTAGCCACAAACGATCCGCTGCGGATTACTGCGTTAGAGTTATTATACAGGCTACAGTCAAATTTAGTAGTCGATATCCCACAAGAATTAGAATCAGAAGAGCGGGAGTTAATTATGGCCATTGCACCACTTTTTCAACAACAAATACAAGCAGCACAGCAACAAGCTAGGGAAGAAGGTCTAGAACGAGGGCTAGAACGAGGGCTAGAACGAGGTCTAGAACGAGGTCTAGAACAAGGGCTAGAACGAGGCAGACAAGAACAACAACGCTTAATTTTATCAGATTTCCTCCCCGGAAAATTTGGACAATTAAGCGCCAAAATGAGCGTTTTTTTAACTCCTCTCTCCAAGTTATCGGCGACGGAATTTACTCGGATGTTGCTGGCGATATCAATGTTGACCGTTGATGAATCAGGACAGCAACAAGCGGTTAAATTGTTGGCGGAATATGTCTTGAGAAGGTACTTCAATGAATCACCAGATATTCTCGCTACAGCCGTTAGCAATCTACTAGAATTGCCTGTGGTTGAATTGACAGTGTTGGTAGAAGCAATGCCACAGTTATCGGCTGATGAATTGAGGGCAAGATTATAGAGTTTTTGGAGGAGAGTGATCGACAAAACACGTGAATTGGGATGTTGAGTTGGGGGCGATCGCTCGGAGGAAAAATGGGACTCAGGGGGCAAGCGCACCTAACCTATAAAATATGTTGCGACTTGGCGGGCGATCGGCTATTTTCTGAGATACTAGGATAATTTGCTAGCGTTGAGCGTAATTGAATATGGATCACCAAAATTTAGAGTTAATCGAGAAAATTCGTCAACAATTTGACAATGCTCCTTACCCGAAAATCCCCCTCGACGAATCACCCAAAGCAGACTATCAATCTCTCTACATTCATAACCTTGTCACACCTTATTATTTAATAAATCAGAAAGTTATAGAGACAGAAGGTAAAGTTATTTTGGATGCTGGGTGTGGTAGCGGCTATAAATCATTGATTTTGGCAGAAGCAAATCCTGGAGCCAAAATCATTGGTATTGACATATCCAAAGAATCTGTTAGTTTAGCTAAACAACGCTTGCAATATCATGGTTTTGATAATGCAGAATTTTATGTTATGCCCATACAAGATTTACCAAGCTTAGGATTAGAGTTTGATTATATCAATTGTGACGAAGTTCTTTATCTGTTACCTGATATAGTAGTAGGCTTACAAGGAATAAAATCTGTTTTACAATCAAATGGTATTATCCGCACAAATCTCCACAATTCACTTCAGAGATCTATGTATTTTTCCGCTCAAAAAGTTTTTACATTGATGGGTTTAATGAATGATAATCCCCGCGAACTAGAAATAGAATTAGTTACAGACATTATGAAATCATTGAAAGATCAAGTTATGATGAAGGCACTAACTTGGAGTCCTGAAAAGGCTGGCAGAGAAGAAGCGATTTTAATGAATTATTTATTGCAGGGAGATAAAGGGTATAATATCCCTAAAATGTTTGCAGCATTGAAAACTGCTGATTTAGAGTTTGTCAGTATGGTGAATTGGCGGCACTGGGAAATAACCGATTTGTTCACAGAACCAGATAACTTACCTGCGTTTCTAGAAATGAGCCTGCCAGAAATTTCTGTCCAAGATCGGCTGCATTTATTTGAACTGTTACATCCCGTCCATCGCCTGATTGATTTCTGGTGCGCTCATTCCAACCAAAGTGAGCCTTTTGTGCCAGTTTCCGAATGGACTCACTCTGACTGGCAGGTAGCGCGGGTTCACCTGCATCCTCAACTGAAAGCTTCCCAGGTCAGAGAAGACCTGCTCAAGTGCATTGCCAAGCAACGACCCTTTACTATTAGCCGTTATATCCCTTTGCCCACCCAAGTGCCGATCGCGATCGAAAGTATGGTGGCCACTTGCCTACTGCCTTTGTGGGAGGGAGCGCAGCCGATAATGTCCCTAGTCGAACTGTGGCTCAAGCTCAAGCCACTCGATCCTATCACCCTAGAGCCAGTGAGCCGTGAGACAGCTTTTGAGGAAGTGAAGGAACTCTTAAGTATGCTGGAAGCTTTTATGTATGTGCTTTTGGAGCGATCTGCCCCCTAGCGAAAAAAAAAATCCAGCGAGTGATATGAAAGCCATCAGAAGTGGGTAAGTTATCTCTAAGAGTTAGAAATCCAGCATCCCACCCCTCTAGGAGAAACAAACCATGAAAACTGAATTTAAAGCCAGATTCCTGCAACACCTCAATCAAAAAAGACAGGATAAGGGTTTCACGCTGATTGAACTACTGGTCGTTATTATCATCATCGGTATTTTGTCTGCTATTGCTTTGCCTTCCTTCCTGAACCAAGCTAACAAAGCTAAGCAGTCTGAAGCCAAGCAGTATACAGGTTCAATGAACCGGGCGCAGCAAGCTAAATACGCAGAGAATGGTGTCTTCATAACAGACCTTAACGCTCTGGGTATGGGCATCAAAAGTCAAACCAGTAACTACATATACACCATTAATTCCCCAAATAGCTCAAGCGTTGGTAACCAAGCACTTTCCCAGTCTGATTCCCTCTTATCGTATACAGGAAGTGTAGCTTTAGTTACACAAGCTGGTCAGACTGATGCAACCACGATAGCAGTATTATGTCAGGCTGATAAGGCAGGAAAAACAACTCTGGCTCCTAGTGTTCCAGTTAACAATAACTTAGGTTGTACTGCGCCGGCAATTGAAGTCACTAAGTAGGAATATCAAATAAAGAATAGTCTATGCCAGCCTAGCATAAACATCTTACGAAAGAAAGTGGGTAGTGTTTTTTATACTACTCACTTTCTTTGCATAGTTTGAATTACACCTCTTTGACCAAAAATTCCCTGATTGTATAGCAATTGCTATAATAGCTAGGATAATTTCTGATAGCCAAGGTATGTAGTTGCGATTTAGTCGGGGCCAGTTCACCTGTATAATGCAATGTCATCAATGTAGATATCTATAACCAGTCCTCTTTTATACTTCATTGTACTTTGCTTGATTCAAAATTAGATAAATTAGCTTGCTTATATGACTGCTAAATACTTACCTACTCAGCCTACTAATTGGGAGCAACAAGCCCATCAATGTCTAATCCGAGGAGATTATGCTCAGGCTGCAAACCTTTATGAAAAGGCGATTGAAGAGGAACCGGATACAAAATCTTACTATTGGCATTTAGGACTAATACTGCTATTGCAAGGACAAGAAGCAGAAGCTCAGACGACTTGGCTAGTAGGTATGGCAGAAGGGGAGCCGGAACAAGTCGAGATTTGGACTGCGGAATTGATACAAGTGCTGCAAACGGAAGCGGAACGCAGAGGTAACCTCAGCGATTATTTAATGGCTTGGGCAATCCGGCAGCATATACGGGAAATCAGCCCTGCCGATATTCACAACTTGTTGCATTTGATAGGGCTATCTATCCTGCTTGAGACTTATACGGGAGAGGATTTGAGTGTTCTAGGCGTGTTGAATATGCTCAAGTCGGAACCCCCGATCGAGCTAAACTCTGAGCTATTAATGCAAGTATTAAAGAGCGTTTTAGATTATGACTCTTTGCATCCATGCTCGTTGGAATTGACGGAAGCCTGTTTACCTCATGTCCGTAACCCTCAAGTTTTTATTGAAATAGTAGTAGGAGCTTCGGCTGAGATTGCACACTCGGAACTAATGCCTGCGCTGGCAGTAAAGTTTGCTGAGGTAGCTCTAAGTTTAGATGATAAAAATCTAGGAATCTTGCAGCAATTGGTTACTTATCACCAAAATGCTCATCAATATGACCAGGGCATAAAAGTGGCTAAATTGCGTTATTCTCTATCAGATGAGTTGGTCGATAAAGTTTTTTCCAACCATCAGATTATGCGCGGTTTGATGAGTGCAGGTGGATATTGGGAAGATGTCGCTTCAGTTATCGAACGACATAAATCACTGCTGGATTTACTGATATCTGAACAATCAACGTCGATTCACCCAGTTACAGTTCAAAATTTATTTCTTACCTCTTTCTTTTTACCTTACTTTCAGGACGATCCGAAAAAAAATAGGCAAACTCAAAACCAAGTGTCTCAGTTGTGCCAAGCTAATGTTCAAATCTATGCTAAGGAGCGGGCAGATAAATACCACCAGCAACAATCATTTCGTAAAAGCAGTAGTAGTGTTACCAAGCCTTTAAAGATTGGCTACTTATCCCACTGCCTCAGAAGACATTCAGTGGGCTGGCTAGCGCGATGGCTTCTTCAATATCACGACCGTGATAGATTTAAAATTTATGGCTATTTTATAGGTAATATAAAAACACAGGATTCTTTAAAAGAATGGTATGTAAGTCAAGTTTTCAAAGCATATACAGGTAGTATTTCTGGTCTTGAAATAGCAGATGAAATTGCTAACGATGAGATTGATATTCTGATTGAACTCGACAGCATCACTATGGATATTACCTGTGAGGCGATGGCGCTTAAGCCAGCTCCTATTCAAGCCACTTGGCTGGGATGGGATGCTTCAGCATTGCCGGCGGTTGATTATTTTATAGCCGATCCGTATGTTTTGCCGGAGTCTGCTCAGGAATATTACAGTGAAAAAATCTGGCGTTTGCCTCAAACTTATATAGCTGTGGATGGTTTTGAGGTAGGAGTGCCAACTCTACGACGCGATCATTTGGATATTCCTAGTGATGCAGTTATATATCTCAGTGCTCAGAACAGTTATAAGCGTCATCCGCATACAGCTCGACTACAGCTTAAGATTATTGCAGGAGTTGCGAATAGCTATTTTTTAGTCAAAGGTTCTGGTGATGAAGAAGCGATTAAAAACTTCTTTTTCCAGTTAGCAGAAGAAGAAGGTGTGGCGGGCGATCGCCTCCGATTTCTACCAGAGGTAGCAGCAGAAGCAGTGCACAGAGCCAACTTAGGGATTGCAGATGTGGTACTCGATACTTACCCCTATAACGGAGCTACAACCACAATGGAAACGCTGTGGATGGGCGTTCCTATAGTAACACGAGTAGGGGAGCAGTTTGCCGCCCGCAACAGCTACACGATGATGATGAATGCAGGCATTTCGGAAGGGATCGCTTGGACTGATGAAGAGTATGTAGAATGGGGTATTCGTTTAGGGAAAGATCCAGTTTTGCGCCAGCAAATATCTTGGAAACTGCGACAGTCTCGACAAACTGCTCCTTTATGGAATGGCAAGCAATTTACACGAGATATGGAGAAAGCATACGAGCAGATGTGGCAGATATATGTTGACCAATCAAACCATTAAGTACAACGTAGGGACACTCCCCCAGATTGATGTGGGGGTAGGCACGGGGGCACTACCCCTACAAATCTCTATGAATGATTTAGGATATGTTAAACTAAGCAAAGCTTACACAACTAAATAGGAAAGTTTGCTATGCTTGCCAAGTTAACGGCTGAAAATCAGCTTACTCTACCCAAAAGTATAACTCAAGCTATCGGGGCGGCTGAATATTTTGAGGTTAAGATAGAAGGTGGACAAATTATTTTGACTCCCGTAAAAATTCAAGGGGCTGATTCTGTACGGGCTAAGTTAGGAGCGTTAAATGTGAATGAACAGGATATTACTGATGCTGTGGAGTGGGCGCATCAGTTATGATTGAGCATCCACGAGTGGTAATTGATACAAATTTAGTGTTGTCAGCGTTAGTGTTTGGGGGCCGACTGTCCAGATTGCGCCTTGCATGGCAGAATAATCGCTTTATTCCTTTAGCTTCTGAAGTTACGATCTCTGAGTTAGTTCGGGTGCTTACTTACCCAAAATTCAAACTCACAAGCTCTGAGCAGGAAGATTTACTGTCAGACTATCTGCCGTTTTGTGATAATGTGCTGATGCCCGATGCTTTGCCTGTAGTTCCTGAATGTCGAGATCCTTTTGATATCCCTTTTTTGTTGTTAGCTGTTGTCGGTCAGGCTAATTATTTGGTGACAGGTGATGGTGATTTACTTTGCCTTTCAGATAAATTTTCTTGCCCAATTTTAACGGTTGATGAGTTTTTAAAGGTTATTAATTATCAATCACTCTAATTTTCCCTGGGCATTGCTGAATACAGGTATGAATTCAAGATTTCGGAATTGCTATAAGCCAATCTTGCGTATGTTATACTTTATAAGTCAAAATTTTTAGGAAATTGCCTAAATGCCTTATAGCCAATTTACTATCGAACAAATCAAGTCATCGTTTGGAATACGGCTATCCGAACAAGTCGGAATATTTGGAAATATTCCCGAAGCTAGCTACAGCAATTTTTTATCCGAAACCCTAGATTATAATATTCCACTAGCTTTAGCAATTAACTCCGAAAAATCTCGTTCTGAACTGATTGTCATGCCAATACTAATTGAGCTAAGAAAACAATTATCCAATCAAATTAGTCTATTTTCTGGCAAAGACTTTACTGTAGATGCCCAAAAAGGTTTAAACGGATTTTGCGATTTTCTGATTAGCAAATCGCCAGAGCAGCTAATCATAGAAGCACCAGTTATTGCTCTAGTAGAAGCGAAGAATGATAATATAGAAACAGGCTTAGGTCAATGTATGGCAGAAATGATTGCTGCTCAGTTATTTAACCATCAAAAAGGAAATGAAGTTCAAAAAGTTTATGGCGTCGTCACAACTGGTAGCCTCTGGAAATTTATGCAACTAGAAGATCAAACTATCACAATTGATTTAAATGAATACTTTTTGGGTAACGTAGGGAAAATAGTCGGGATTCTTAGAAGCTTGATTGAAACTGAAGAAATGTTTGATATCAATTCCGGTGGCACAGGAAGAATATAGAGGAGACGGCAGTGCCGTGTCCCTACGCCAGATTAATTGTAGGGACACGG
>JAYSVM010000034.1:0-7558 GCA_043718495.1 Oscillatoriales bacterium
TTGGGTTTCGTTCCTCAACCCAACCTACTATGCCCAATGCCCAATTTCCTATGATCGATACTGAACGCGATAAATTCGATTATTTCCCTCCTCAGTAAATAGCAAACTCCCATCAGGCAATACTAACAAACCAACAGGTCTTCCCCAAGTTTTCGGCCCCGACGGATCGGTGAGAAACCCAGTTAGAAAATCCTCATAATAACCTTCGGGACGAAACTTGGCATTGAAAGGTACAAACACGATTTTGTAACCAGTTCCAGCGTTGCGATTCCAACTGCCACGAAATGCGACAAATGCTCCATGATGATATCTTTTAGGAAAGGTTTTGCCGTCATAAAACTGAAGTCCTAAAGCGGCTGAATGTGCTTGAAAGAGTACATCCGGCATCAATGTTTTAGCCGCTAAATCAGGGCGTTGACTCCTACCATTTTGGACGTGACGTGGGTCGAGTAGATTCGGCTTAAGATAAGTATAAGGCCAGCCATAGAATTGACCTTGACGAATTCTGGTCAAGTAATCCGGCACCAAATCATCTCCCAAACCATCACGTTCGTTGACTGTGGTGTAAAGTTGCCCGCTTTTTGGGTGAAAATCTAATCCTACGGGATTACGCAAGCCTGAAGCAAAGGTTTGCTGATTTTTGCCATCCAAATTCATCACCTGTACAGATGCCCTTGGTAGGGGTTCAGCATCGGCATTTGACTGGGAACCAATTGATACATAAAGTTTCTTGCTATCTGGTGACATGACGACATTGCGCGTCCAATGTTGGTTGTAGCCACCCCCAGGCAAATCGGCTATTTTTTGACCTGTTCCGGTGAGTTTTTGTTGTCCATTTGTGTAAGGAAATCGGCGGACTTCCGCAGTATTTCCTAGGAAGAAATAGCCGGGAGCAAATGCCATACCAAAGGGAATATTTAATCCATTTTCTGCTTGAGCAAAAGTCTGGCGAACTTCCGCCACTCCGTCGCCGTTAGCATCCCGGAGCAGCCTAATTCGATTCTGTCGCGTTTCTGTGACTAAAACATCGCCTGTGGGTGTCAAGGCTAGCCAGCGGGGAGCATCGAGATTGTCTGCAAAAACGTTGACTACAAAGCCTGGAGGGACTTGCAGAATAGGTGATTGAGGTGGGGGTATGACTTGAGGAGATTTTGAGGCGCTGTCTGTAGCAAAAGGCTGAGGTAAGTTTTCGGCGTTGATGCGGATGGGCTGTGGCGTGAGTGGCTTGGTGGGTATTATCTGACTGGTTGGAGAATTGGTGTTTGCTTGGGAGGGAATCTGGGATAGAGGGCTGGCTTCGGAAATTGCAGGGGCTTGAGCATCTATAGCTCGATCGCACGTAGTCACCAAAACCAATAGAATCAGCAGTAAGAAACGCAGTTTAGACATAGCAATTTCTCAATTATTGCTCGATAATCTTAATTATAGACAATAGAAAAAGCGAAGCCACCGACTAACGCGGTGGCTTCAATCTATCTACAAATCTAACTCTACCAAAGTCCTCTCACAGGACGTGGCTGGACGCGAGGAGCCGGCGCTGGTATAGGACGAGGAGCTTGTGGTTGGACGCGGGGAGCCGGTACTGGACGAGGAGTAATCGGTTCTGGGGCTGACGGTGCTTCTACGCGGGGGCTGGCGGGGCTAGCAACAGGTGACGCGATCACTTTGTACTTGGGCAGTACCATGATGTTGTCTATCTGAGCGCCTCGGTAAGTAGCTTTGACTTTCATTCCCGGTACTAGGGCGGTGATTTTCAGGACGCATTTTTGAACCCTGAGAGTCCTGTATCGCTCATTTTCTGGGCGAATGGTGATGATGTCACCGACAATACTTTTGACAATACCTGTAATGCTTTCTGTGTTTGCGGTTGAAGTGCTCTGCGTTTGGGCGATGAGAGTTGCAGGGTTGGCCATCGTTGGAGACACTGACAATGCTGAAACTAGCACGGACAGGGTGGCACTGGTCAATAATTTGATGTTCTGAAGACGCATTGAAACCTCACATTAACTGCTATTCAGGGTTGGGTTTGGTTCGCTGTGCGAAATTCCCAACCTTTAGACTTAATATAGTTTAATGCCCGGAGTCGGATATTTTTGATAATTTCAAAAAAGATTGTGGAACAGGTTTAGGAAGACTAATTTTTAGCAAGTAGGGTGCGTCGCCATCAACAATCTGTCGCGTTATATCCAAGATATCGTAGCGACGCACCCTACAAATTAACAGCACTGCTGATGTTGCTGTGATATATTGATTTTTAGCGATCGACTATTGTAGTTTTTATGCACCACCGTTTTCTTAACAGCAAATCTTTGTTGGGCAAGTTAATTCTGTTGAGTTTGAGTGTAGCCGCGCTTTTTGTCGCCGAACCTATGGCTAATTTCAATCATAGTGCGATCGCGGCTCAGTTGGTCAAATCCGATTCAAAGTTGCCGAATCTCGGAACACCAGAATTGCCACCTTTGGGAGAACCATCTCTGTATCTTCCTCAACCTATGGTAAATCCAATTGAGGAAGTGCGTTTAGTATTGAAATTGCGAGAACGTCGCGTTTATGTTTATCGGAAAAATAAGGTGTATGCCAGTTTCCGGGTGGCTGTGGGAAAAGGTGGCTGGGAAACTCCTACAGGCAATTTTAAAATTACACACATGATTAAGGATCCGGTTTGGGAACATCCTTGGACGGGGGAACTTGTGCCTGCGGGGCCGGATAATCCTTTGGGGACTAGGTGGATCGGGTTTTGGACGGATGGTAAAAATGTGATTGGTTTTCATGGTACTCCGAATCCAGAGTCGATCGGGCGGGCGGCTTCTCATGGTTGTGTGAGAATGTTTGATAAAGATGCCCAGGCTTTATTTGAGAAAGTAGAAGTGGGAACGCCGGTGATTGTTGAGCATTAGTTATTAGCGAGTATCAAAACATCAATTCTGAGTCTATTTTCAGAGATTTGTAAGGCTTCAGCAAGTTGATGAGTTTACTTTAACTACAGCACTTTTCAGGTATGTGAGGTAGATAGTTATTGTAGGGACAGGGCACTGCCGTGTCCCTACGGGATATTGATAGTACCTATAAACCGCTGTATTATATAATAGGTTGAAACGTTGTTGCGATCGCCCTTTATCCCCCTGATCATGCTCCAAATCCGCCGTCGTCCCCCCAGCACATCCGTCTCCGTACTCTACCTCAGCTACAAAATCGCTGTGCCCGATGCCGAACCCCAGCATATCCTCGAAGAAATAGTCTGGCAAAAAGAAGTAGAAGTTGCCCAAAAGCGCGATCGCACGCCCTTAGCAGATCTTCACAAAAGACTCCCATTCGCACCTCCAACTCGCGACTTTCTCGCCGCCCTCAAAAATGGCAAAACCAAACCAGCCATCATCGCCGAAGTCAAAAAAGCTTCCCCCAGCAAAGGCGTAATTCGTGAAGATTTCGATCCAGTTGCGATCGCCAAATCATACCAAGAAAACGGCGCAGCTTGCATCTCTGTACTCACTGACGAAAAATTCTTTCAAGGCAGCTTTGAAAACCTCAGCAAAATTCGTTCCGCCGTTGATTTACCCCTGCTTTGCAAAGAGTTTATTATCTATCCCTACCAAATCTATCTCGCCCGAATTCATGGTGCTGATGCCGTACTTTTAATCGCAGCCATTTTGTCTGACAAAGATTTACAATACTTTGTCAAAATTGTCAAGACATTAGGCATGACTGCCTTAATCGAAGTTCACACTCAAGAAGAACTCGATCGCGTATTAACCCTCCAAGGCGTAAACTTAATCGGCATCAACAACCGCAACTTAGAAAACTTTTCCGTCAGCCTAGAAACCACTAGCCAACTATTAGCCTCGCGCCAAACCGAAATCCAAGCCAAAGACATCCTCATAGTCAGCGAGTCAGGCATCCACACTCCCGAAGACCTCGCTAAAGTTGCCAATGCCGGGGCCGGCGCCGTCCTAATTGGCGAATCTTTAGTCAAACAGCCAGATCCGGGCGCTGCTTTAGCCTTGCTTGCCGCCGACATCGCCACTACATAATTTTGGGGTAGGGACACGGCATTGCCGTCTCCTCTGAGAGTGCCGATTCCGCAATAGAGCTTTTTGATTTATTCTATTAACTCCCACAGAAATAGTTAGGACATATCATGGATAACAAATCAATGCTGATGATTCCCGGCCCGACACCGGTGCCCGAAGCGGCTTTGCTGGCGATGGCAAAACACCCGATGGGCCACCGTAGCAAGGAATTTGATGGGATTTTTGCAGAATGTACCGAAAACCTGAAATGGTTGCACCAAACGAAGAGTGACGTGCTGAGTTTAACCGTTTCAGGTACCGGCGCGATGGAAGCTGGGATCATTAATTTCTTGAGTGCGGGCGATCGCGTTTTAGTCGGTACCAATGGTAAATTTGGTGAACGTTGGGCCGAAGTAGCCGAAGCTTATGGCTTAAATGTCGAAATCATCAAAGCTGAGTGGGGCTTACCTTTAGATCCCGAAAACTTCCGCGAAAAACTCGAAGCCGATACAGAGAAGCAAATCAAAGCTGTCATCATCACTCACTCCGAAACCTCCACCGGCGTACTCAATGACCTCGAAACCATCAATCGCCACGTTAAAGCCCACGGTGAAGCTTTAATTATGGTCGATGCTGTCACCAGTTTAGGTGCTGCAAATGTGCCGATGGATGCTTGGGGAATCGATGTGATTGCTTCTGGTTCTCAGAAAGCTTACATGATTCCTCCTGGCTTGGGTTTTGTCGCCGTGGGCCCGAAAGCCTGGGAAGCTTACAAGACTGCGAAACTGCCCCGCTACTACTTGGATTTGGGCAAATATCGCAAAGATGCTGCCAAAAATACGACTCCTTTTACTCCACCGGTGAATATGTTTTTTGGGCTGCAAGTGACATTGCAGATGATGAAAGCCGAAGGATTAGAAAATGTATTTGCGCGGCACAAGAGGTTGATGACAACTACCCGTGCGGCTGTACAAGCTTTGGGTTTGCCATTGTTGGCCGCTGATGCTGCCGCCAGCCCTGCGATTACCTCTGTCATGCCGCCTGCCGAAGTAGATGCACAAAAAGTGCGGACTTTGATGAAGAAGAGGTTTGATATTGCGCTAGCTGACGGACAAGATCATTTGAAGGGAAAAATATTCCGAATTGGTCATTTGGGCTTTGTGTGCGATCGCGATATTCTAGCAGCAATTTCCTCTTTAGAAGTGGTGTTGCGAGAAATGGGTTACGAAGGCTTCACTCCTGGTGCCGGCGTTGCTGCTGCTGCAAAGATTTTGGCTGAATCTTAATCCTTGGATAGTGAACTACCTACACCAACCGCTACGCAGTATGGTGTAGGCTTCCAACTTCAACCGGGACAGCCTTGGACACGGAAGATTTCCTTCCAGCCCTTGGTCTTACATCCCGTCCATTGGCAGTAGCGCTAGTTCCTAACGCTAATAATCGTAAGCCTTCATCCCGAATATTGATAGCTGCATTGACATCTCTATCGTGTTTTGTTTGACAGCTAGAGCAAGTCCAGCTACGAACATCTAGAGACAAACTACCCACTTGATTGAGGCAAACGTGACAAGTCTTACTTGATGGGAAAAAACGACCAATTTCTAGATAGGTTTTGCCGTCTTTTTCAGCCTTGTATTTCAGTTGTCTGGTAAATTCTGACCAACCGCAATCACTAATCGCTTTGGCTAAACAGTGATTTTTTACCATATTTTTGACTGCCAGATTCTCGACGATGATGACTTGGTTTTCGTTCACCAGTTTGCGAGAAAGCTTATGCTGGAAGTCTTTTCGAGAATTTGCAATTCCTTCATGAACCCGCGCCACGATGCGACGGGCTTTTTTCTGACGATTAGACCCTTTCTGTTTGCGAGATAGTTTCTGTTGCTTACGCTTCAGGTTCCTGGCTCGTTTCTTCAAAGGTTTTGGGTTGTCAAACTTTGACCCCTCAGAAGTAATGGCAAAGTGAGTCAAGCCAACATCAATTCCAACCGCTTTGCCGTCCGAACTAATTTCGACATCAGGTAGTCCATCATCAAACAACAAAGAAGCATAGTACTTCCCTGCATGATTCATGCTGACAGTAACGGTTTTGATTTTGCCGTCAAATTTGCGGTGAATCTTGGCAGAGACAACGCCTAATTTGCCGGGGAACTTCAAATGATCGCCGCCAACAATCTGGACTTTTTGCGGATACTGAATCGATTGATTATCATTCTTTGACTTGAATGTAGGAAATGATGCTCGTCCTTCAAAGAAGTTGATAAACGCTCTCGACAGGTTGAGTGAAACACTTTGCAGCACTTGGCTGTAAGTCTCACCCAACCATTCGTACTCTTTCTTGAGTGCAGGTAATCGACTGTTCATCCCAATCTGGGATAAACCTTTTCCCGTTTCCTTGTAGAGTTCATTCGTTGCGTTTAGCGAATTGTTCCAATACCATCTCGCACAACCAAATGCGTTTGACAGCACTTGTTCCTGTTCGACGGTTGGGTGAATTCTGACCTTGACAACGTGTTTCATGTTGTTATTTTAACACGAATCCTGTTTGCCTTAACGTAAAGATTTGGGAATTTGAGGGGAGCCTATTCCCCTGCCTTTCATCCCACCGCTAAACTGAGTACAGTTATAGCGGGGGACTTCCCGGCAAGGAGTTAAAAGAATTTTGGATTTTGGATACTGTCTCAAATCTAAAATCCTTTTAATATGCTTGGGCTAACCAATCAAAGATTTTATCCAATTGTTCTAGTGTCACCAAACCGTACTGCCACAATACCATTGGCAGGGAATTCGGGTCGCGATCGCGTTGCTGCTTTTCATTCGCGCCAACACGTTCAGCCACATCAATTGATGCACGAGAAATTGCCAAATCTTCTTGTAAAAATCGAATTAATTTTGTGTATGTAGCGGGTGCCATGATTTTCACCTCCAAGTGTAGGACACCATTGTCAGATGCGAACCTGATTTTTTTGATTAGTAATAAGCCAGTTTTAAATCTGTCTTGAAACCTTTGATATCTGTAAAAACAGTATTTGCAGTTAAAAATGGAAAGTTTGTTGTTGAGTGCTACTCTAAAGCCAACCTTTCCCAAAAGTGAAAGGTTTTGGAACTTTTTTCGCTATGGGATCGCAGGATGTGCGATCGCACCTAAACTGAATACCTCTGCATCTTTGCAGCCGAATCTCAATCAATTCTGCTACCTACCTAAGACTACTAAACCATGTTCAGGGTTTAACTTCATCTGCCAAAATACAGAATCCGCAAATCTAGTTGAGCAAAATAGGTCAGATTTAGCGATCGAACCAGAACCTGCTACCTAAATTTAACTTTGCCAGTTAATTTTGCTCGTAGCATTGAGCTTCGGATAGATTTATTAGATTTAGTTCGATCGAAGGAAGTTCCAGGGAATTTCCTAGGAATGCCATATTACTAAATCGTTGAGGGCGAATATCGTCTCTGCTATACAAATACTAGACAAGTCTAGACATTTGCTTCTTACTTCATCGGGAGCATGGGAGCGGCTATCCCTCGGTAAGCTTTCACGGTTTAGCCAA
>JAYSVM010000035.1:0-2562 GCA_043718495.1 Oscillatoriales bacterium
TAGCCAAACCAGTTGATGCGATCGAGTTGTTTGGTTTGCTGGCTGTTCATCTGCAACTGACTTGGCAGTATGATGAGATGCAAGTAGATGTGGCTTTGAGCAAGAGTCAGGTATCTACGACAGAGTTGATTCCCCCACCGATCGCAGATTTGCAACTTTTACTGGAACTAGCAGAGGATGGTTTGCTGAAAGAATTGCTAAAGACTGCTGAGGAAATTGGGGAGAATGATGTTCAGTATCAGCCATTTATTCAGCAAATTCAACAGTTGGCAAAGCAATTTCAAACTGAGAAAATAGAGGTATTAATTCAAAAATACCTTACTAATGCCGATATCTAACTTTTGAGTTACCCCAAAACCTCTGACTAACTATGACGAAAGATCAACATCCTCAATCGATCGAACAACCTCCTAACCAAGTATTCCATTCCAAGAAAACACCTATCTCTCGCAGCTTCCTGACTCGTCTGATCATTAGCAGCACTACGCTAGTCGTGAGTATTTCTGCTTACTTGAGCTATCAAACTGTACGAAATATTGTGCTAGAGAATCTGAAACGTAATGCAATGTTTGAAGTTAAAGTGGGTGTGGATGATGTGGATACCTGGCTGGCAACACTGCAAGCTAAGGTTGACATCTTGGCAAACACAGCGCCAGTTCAGTCTTTAGATATTTCGATGGCTCGTCCTTATTTGGTGGCAGAGCATAAACGAATTGGAATTTTTGCAAGCCTGGCGATCGCTCAAGCTGATGGTTGGCGTTATATACATACAAGCCCTACATTTAAACCGATAGGTATGGGCGATCGCCAGTGGTTTAAGAAGGCAATATCTGGACAGATTAATGTGAGCGATCCGGTGATTGCCCGATCGACAGGAAAACCAATAATTACCATTGCTGCTCCCATCCTAGATCAGCCAGAATCTGTAAACCCTCCTATTGGTGTAATATTTTGTGCTGTTCCCATTGAGCGGGTAGCACAAGCAATGAATCAATTGAAATATGGTAAAAACAGTTATGCCTTTGCGCTCAACTCAAAAGGGCAGGTAATTATCCACCCCGATCAGACTCTGATGTCAACGGCAGAAAAGCCAGGCCCCAGTCTTCTGAATTCATCCGATCAAGACTTAGCCAAAATCTCTTTACAGATGGTTAACAAAAATCAGGGGATTAGCTTAGTCAAAATCGATCACAAGGACTATTACGTGAGCTTTAGTCCACTCCAAGAGGCTAATTGGTCAGTTGCTTTAGCCATCCCCCGTGAGAATATCGAGTCTCAACTTCGTCCTCTAGATTTAATCGCAATTATAGTTTTAGGACTAGCCGGCACGTTAATTGGAGTGCTGTGGTACGTCCAATCATTTGAACAAACTCAACTGAAAAAATCTAAAGAAGCTGCTGATGTATCTAAGGAAGCTGCCAATGCTGCTAATCAGGCAAAAAGTGATTTTTTAGCAAACATGAGCCACGAACTCCGCACACCACTGAATGGAATTCTTGGCTATGCTCAGATTCTTGATCGCTCTAAAGTATTACCCGACAAAGAACGCCATGGAGTCCAAATTATTCATAAATGTGGCTCCCATTTATTAACACTAATTAATGATGTATTAGACCTCTCCAAAATCGAAGCTCGTAAACTAGAATTAGTACCAAAAGCGATCCATTTTCCCTCATTTATTCAAGGTGTCGTCGAAATCTGCCGTGTTCGTTCCGACCAAAAAGGCATCGACTTTATTTATCACCCAGAATCCCACTTACCCGCAGGTATTGAAGCCGACGAAAAACGACTCCGCCAAGTATTACTGAACCTCCTCGGTAATGCCATTAAATTCACTGATTCCGGTAGCGTCACACTCAAGGTAGAAATAAATGAGTCAAATTCAAGTATTCCGATTCCCCGCATCAAATTTCAAATTAAAGATACTGGAGTCGGGATTGCCTCCAATCAAGTAAATCAAATTTTTCAGGCATTTGAACAAGTAGGGGAACAAAAACGTCAGTCAGAAGGCACTGGTTTAGGTTTAGCCATCAGCCAAAGGATTGTCGAGTTAATGGGTGGAGAAATTCAAGTTGAGAGTGAGATGGGTGTGGGTAGCAATTTCTATTTTGAAGTAGCCTTGCCAAGTGCTAGCGATTGGGCACAACAAAATTCAGTTAACAATGGACGGACGATTATCGGCTATGAAGGAGCAAAACGGCATATTTTAGTTGTGGATGATCGATGGGAAAATAGATCGGTATTGCTGAATCTTTTGGAACCGATGGGGTTTATAATTACTGAAGCTGAAAATGGTCAAGAAGGACTAAATCAAGCCAGAAAACGACTACCAGATTTGATGATTACTGACTTAGCTATGCCCGTGATGGATGGTTTTGAAATGCTTAGGCAGTTGCGCGATGATGCTGATTTAAAGCATTTACGGGCGATCGTTTCTTCGGCATCTGTAGCCGAAATTGATAGACAAATGAGTGAAGCAGCCGGCGGAGATGATTTCCTAGCCAAACCAGTTGATGCGATCGAGTTGTTTGGTTTGCTGGCTGTTCATCTGCAACTGACTTG
>JAYSVM010000036.1:0-7420 GCA_043718495.1 Oscillatoriales bacterium
GAAAACCTTGTAAAACAGAGCTGGGGAATCAACGCATTCTCACGCACCAGAAAATCAATAATTTGTTTCAGTCAAGTAGGGTGGGGCACACCCGAACTCTAGGTTCATATTCTAGTACGCTTTTGGAGATAGGCCCTCTGGGGTAGTTGTGAGTTAAGCTCGTCAATTGGTGCAATTACACGGTTGAAAAGTTTAAGGATTGCCGCAAGGACACAGCGCTTAAAGGTCAGTCGATGAATTAAGAATCCCCGTGCGTTCACGCCCGGGAGTGTCAAGAATCCTCTACTTTAATATCCTCTTATGTATACCAGGTTTAATGCTTGTCAATCAGTTGAGCTCGTCGTACCAGAGGAACGGGTTCCCATTCAACACTATCTACGCCAGCCTAGGCGACTGGTGAATGCCCTAGTCGATCGCAGTCGCACTGAACAGTTAAGTGATGACTGTTTCCGGCTGAAAATGCGGCCGTTAGAATTTATGATGCTGAGCATTCAACCCACGGTAGACATGAGGGTGTGGGCGCTCTCCGACGGCACGATCAATTTGGAGTCCGTCGCCTGCGAAATTATCGGGGTGGGTTATATCAACGATCGCTTTGCTCTGAAACTCAAAGGACAGTTGTCACCCCATCAAATTCGTGGTGTAACTTATCTCCAGGGAAAAGCAGATTTGGAAGTGCGAGTAGAGCTGCCACCACCTTTGTGGCTGACCCCTAAACCAATTTTGGAAGCAACGGGCAACGGTTTGCTCAAGAGTGTACTGCTGAGTGTGAAACAGCGATTGATGTACCAGTTACTCTTGGATTACCGTCGCTGGGCAGGTAACGAAACTGATGTTATGTTAACCGATCGCCCCGAAATCTTATCCTTAGAAGGTTGAGAAGTTGTTGACTAGAGTGGATCAATCAAGATCGATTTGAGTCAAGGCCCCATCTTCATCCTCTTCAATGATTTCGTCACGGAAAGATGAAGGAGTTGGCTCGTGTGTAGCAGATTCGTCCTTTTGGTCAGAAGGCGATGGCTTAGACGGTTTTCTCGCTTTCTCCGGTTGCAGATTCGTCGCTTCTACCCGAATGCGGATAGATGGCCCCGAATTGCCCAAACGAATCGTCATCCCATTCACTACCAACACTTGAGCGATCAGTTGATCCTCTAAATAAGTGCCATTAGCACCAAAATTAATAATTTCCCAGCCAAAAGGATTATTCCACAACTCTACGTGGTGGCGAGAAACGACAGCGCTGTAAATAATTACATCATTGTCGTTCGATCGACCGATCCGAACCACCGATTCGGATTCAAAACACCAACTTTGAACTGGGACAGACTGGATAGGATGCAGTAGGGTTAAGGTAATCACTGATGTTAGAGAAATTTAGAAATAAGTAAACTACCGATTTTTGATTAACATCCGAATCCTGTTCACAGCCGATCGAAATTTCGATCGACCCTGATACATTTATTTAATATTATTCAGAAGAATAGCGAGTATTCTCTGCCTCCGTTAAATCATCCTCTTCCCTAGAAGTGCCAATTTCTTTTTGTTCGGGAATCGGAATCGTGATGATTTCCATCCCCTCTGAAGGAGCATAAATTGCTTGAGCATCCCTCGGATTGACGCTAATTTGTTGTGACTGGACTGAGGACTGATTGAGGACAACGTTGATTTGAATTTTGGGCCCCGATCGAGCCAAGTGAACGATCAGACCGTCCACAATTGGAATACTAGCGATCGGCTTACCATCGAGGTAAGTGCCATTCGTGCCTAAGTTAATCAGTTCCCAGTTTGTCCCTGTGCGCCGCAATTCTATATGACGACGAGAAACCACCGCACTAAAAAGAACGACATGGCTTTCTGTCGATCGCCCAATGGAGACGACCTCTTCGTCTTCAAAGATCCAACTGCGGACGGGTATAGACTGGAGTGGGTGTAGCAAGGTCAGCTTAATCACATTGGCAGCAGTGAGTTTTGGTAGAGCACTTCTTGATGCGATTTTAGATTTTAGACTTTCTCTAGCCCAATCCAAACTCGATCTAAGAGACTTGAAATAAAAACGTAACCAGGTCTCCTTTACCCAGAGAGATACGATCTCCAGGTCGCAACCGGTGTCGATTTCCCTTGGGCAAGGGAGTGTTGTTGACATAAGTACCGTTAGAACTGCCCATATCCTCTAGGTAGCAAGCATCTCCCTCAACCCGGACATTAGCGTGTACCCTGGAGACGATCTCAGAATTAGCAAATCCGGCAACATCAATATCCGGGGGTACCATGTCATTCGGCTTGCCTATATGAATCACAGAAAGATTGTGAGGCAATTCCATCAGCGTATTAGTCTGGACGTGTATCAGCCGGGCTGACTGCTGTTGCAGTTGAGTGTTAGCTACACTCACGGGTTGTTGGTTGACAACTGGGGGAGTATTGACAGAAGTTACCACCGATTCAGTTGTAACAGGAACTGAAGGTGATGGTGACGGATCGGGAACAATCGGCGGAACACTGACGGGAGTTTTTTCCAAGTTAGGCCCTACATTTGTAGTCACGATAGTTTCCGGTACCATCAGAGGCTCAGGCGAAACTAAATCGGGAATCGATGGCGATACCACGGTCGCGCCCACAGACGAGGCTAATTCTACATTTGCCTCAGTTTCTGGAACAGAGGAACCTGGACGTAAATTAAAACCACACTGACCGCAAAAAGCTGCATCTGTCTGAACCGCAGCACCGCAGTTCGAGCAACTGGCGGTAACGGGTAAAGGTGTGTAACAAGCCTCACACTGGTTAGCCCCGTCGGGGTTTTGGTGATTGCAATTTGGACAGACAATCATAAAACTATTCGGTAAGTGAGAAACTCAGAGTCTTTAGACCTGAGAGGAAAACGACTCAGCGGTTTTAACCGCCTTGAATCTTTCTTGCCATTACCGCCTTGGAGTTACTTAGTTTGGTGTACTTTTGTAATGCACTTTCAACGGGACAGTTACCGTCTCAGACCTTGCAACCCTGTACGCATAATGTTTGCTCTTGTGGAGCCTCCCTTGCGGGGTAATGTTCGCTTGTCGGTCAATATTATCAGGGCTTGTTAGGCTAGCAGCACTGCTTCAGTGACCTTGAAACTGTTTAACCACTAGCGACAGGGCAGGGGACTAGCGTCGCATCCGCAGGGTGTCATGACCCAAATAACGTAGACCTCGAAGGTCTTAGGCTGGTCAGAATGGCTTACTTGATTTCTCTTGCAAGCCCAATCTCTTTAGAGTTGGGTTCCTGACAAAAATACTTTAGTGTACGGTCAAATTTTAACTTTAACCGCCACCATTCTTATTATTGCTTTGTCAATTAGCGACTCGCATTGGGCGGTTATGGGAGCGATGACGGGTTTTTTCTCTGTACCAAACTAACCCACGACTTTAGACCGCGGGCTTGGATCAGCCCTGAACAGCACGATCGCCGATCAATGATTATAATTTCAATGAATTTTGATAATTATGTTGACAAGCTGCCACCGCTATTAACTCAGATCTACCTAGGCTATTGTACTTCTTCGCCAGCGGCCGCATCTAGCAACCACAAAACTTCACCACTGGGTTGAATCAGTCTGGAGGGATAAGTCATGTCGTCGGCTGCGGGGGCAAAAATTTGAGCGAGGGCGGGTTTTTTGCTGCCACCTGCCACAATGAAAATGACGCACCGGGCGTGGTTAATTAAGGGGACTGTAAAGGTGATGCGAGGTTGACCGTCTTTGTTGCCGACAGTAACAAGGGCATCGCGCACTTCTAAAGCTGCTGTGTGAGGAAATAGAGAGGCTGTGTGGGCGTCATCTCCGATCCCTAATAAAATTATGTCGATCGCCGGAAACTCCCCGTCAGATACCTTGAAGAACTGCTGCAATTCTGTTTGGTGGGTCAAGGCATCGGCTGCGGGGTCGGCGCTACCTGTAGGCATCGGGTGAATGTTGGTGGCGGGGATATTTACTTGGTCTAGCCATGCAAGGCGCGCCATTTTTTGATTGCTGTCCGGGTGATCCTCCGGCACGTAACGTTCGTCGCCCCAAAAAACGTGAATTTTGTCCCAAGGCAGGTCTTGAGTGGCGATCGCCTTGTAAAGTGGTTCCGGTGTGCTTCCGCCTGCTAAGGCGATCGTACAAATTCCTCGTTCTGCTATGGCGGCTTGGATTTTTGATAGCACAACCGAGAGCGAGCGAGCGATTAATTCTTCCCGATTTGCTAATACTTCTACTACTTTGTGCATTTTTTTATCAGAAAATTGGGTTTAAAACCCCGTTACTTCGACGCAGTTTATCCTGAGCGAAGTCGAAGGGATCAGCACATCGCCTTCTAGGAGGGCTTTATGTTTACTACAGACACAGTTACCACTAAATGTACTAAATTAGTGGAATGTTAACCATGAACTACCGCTACCGAGCCTACCCAAATACCGCTCAAGAGCAGTTGCTCAAAGAGTGGATGGACACTTGTCGCGTCGCATACAATTACGGGCTGCGGGAAATCAAGGACTGGTGCAATAGTCGGAAGTGCATGGTTGACAGATGCTCTATCAGTCATGAGTACATCATACCTGCTGATAGTCCTTTTCCTGGCGAGGTAAAACAGCTTAACGCTCTGCCAATCGCTAAAAAGGTATTTCCAAGGGTTGGCTAAAGTACCAAGCCAAGTATTGCAGCAAGCGCTTAAGCAATTGCATCGAGCCTGGGAAGGATTTCAAAAAGTTGGACATGGGTTCCCTCGATTTAAAAAGTTTGGGCAATTTAAGTCTTTATTGTTTCCCCAGTTCAAGGATAATCCTGTGACGGTCGTACATATTGCCTTACCAAAATTGGGGTTAATTCCAATTAACCTGCATCGTCCAATCCCACACGGGTTTATAGTAAAGCAAGTCCGAATAATTAATAAAGCGGATATTTGGTACGCTTCTCTCAACATCCAATGTGATGTTAGCGTTCCCAACCCCAGTCCACAGGGTCATCCGATTGGAGTAGATGTTGGGCTTTCCAAGTTTTTAGCAACCAGTGACGGGGTGATCGTAAAATCGCCTAAGTTCTTGAAAGTGATGCAACGCAAGCTGAAATTGCTGCAACGCAGACTTGATCGAAAAAAGAAGCGCTCTAAAAATTACGAGAAGCAGCGCATCAAGGTTGCTAGAATTCACCACACAATTGATAACACCCGTAAAGATTTCCACTTCAAACAAGCTCATGCCCTTTGTGATGCTGCCGATATGATCTTCATGGAAGATTTGGATTACCGAATTCTTGCCAAAGGTATGCTTGGGAAACAAATGCTTGCAGAGGGATTTGGACAGTTCCGAACTATCACCAAGTATGTGTGTTGGAAGCGCGGTAAATTCTTTGGCGAGGTCGATGCTCGGGGGACTTCTCAGGAGTGTCCTGAGTGTGGTGCAGAAGTTAGAAAGGATTTGAGTGTGAGAGTTCATTCTTGTTCTAATTGTGGCTATACAACGGATAGGGATGTTGCCAGTGGTCAAGTGATCAGAAATAGGGGAATAGAACTGATTAGTACCGATGGGCAGTCGGGAATTCAAAATGCCTATGCAGACGGTTTGCCGGGGATTGAAATGTCTCAATCTAGGTCAAAGTCGAAATCCCGTAAGGGAACAACTAGGAAATCTCAGAAGTGATTCTTAGAAGCTCCTTACCTTCAGGTAGGAGTGATGTCACCATCCTGATGAGATGATATAGTGGATAATGACAACTTGTTTTAAGTCTGTGCTAAAGACACAAGCAAAACTATGTCAAGTTTTAAGCGATTCCCTAAATCTGTCCGCTATGTAATGGCACGGTTGCGCTACTGGATGCAGCCTGCGGTTTGGACACCGCTAGCAATTCTCTGTGCTGGGGGGGTATTTATTTGGGAGGTATCGGTACATCCAGAACGCTTGAGCATTGATGGCGAAGATGTAGCGAACTCAAATAATCCAACTTTAATCGCGGGGCTATCTGCTGAAGACACCGCCATAGCTGCTGAAATCGATAGCGTACCCATGCTAGTCAATCAGTTCAATCGCTCTAACTCAGAGTTAGGTTCGTTGGGTTCCCCAGTCGGTAAAGGTTTATTCAATGAACTTCGCGATCGCAAACCGGAAATTCCTCAGCCATCTTCAGCTTCCAAGCAAGCAGCAATCAACACATTTTTGTCCATACCAAATTTAGCAAATTCTGGGGGTTCGGCGGCTAAGAATAACCCACGAAATTCAAGCTTGTCAAGTTCAAACACGATCGCAGCTTTGAGTTCCTCTAGAAACGGCAGACTGATTTCTGGGAACAAAAATATCAGCGCGGAAGGCTCTATAGATCCAGCAACTGCAACTTTATCGGAGGTTTCCGATAGTGCTAATTCCAGCAAACAAAAGGACAATCCTCTTCCCTTGAGCCCACTGCAAGCAGCCATGAAAAAATACATTGCTGCTAACCCCACGGCCGGGGCGACTTCTACTGAGAAAACTACAAGAACAGCTAAATTAAGCGATCGACCGAATGCCACTGTCTCTCCGACAAATTTGGCAAATTTACTCCCAACAATGACTACAGCTCAAGGGAGCGCAAATCCCGTGAATCTTCCCACCACACTCGCCCCGATTCTCGCTCCAACAAGTACGGTTATTAACGACTCTCAGCAAGTCTCAAACACAGCAACAATATTGCCTGAATCATATACTCGGTTGAATTCCAGAGTAACAATCGTCCCCGAAATTAACACACAGCCTATAACTCTGGCCTTGCCAAAAAATCCCTATCAAACTAATTTATCCGGCTCCGAACTTGTACCTAAAACTCAACCTGGTGTAATTCCAATTGCGACACCTTCGCCAATACAGCTACTTCCTAATGTCGGGAAATCTCCTTTTTCTAATACGATAGTTGAAAGCAAAATAGTTAACCCTCAATTCTCTCCAAATTCAACGAATTCTCAATTTAAATCTGTTGAGCCGAGTCAGCCCAACTTTGGAGTTGTTCCTCAAAATACAATAAATCAAGGCTTGCAACCAATTCAACCACAACCTTTTCCTGCACAGCGACAGATTCCGGGACGCTATCTTGGTGGAGGTGAAATCAATACTTTTTCTAATCCATAGTTGACACTCAAGCGGTCTAAAGACACTGAGATTCTGCGGACAAAGTAGACTTTGGGTAATACCCAAAGTCTAACTCTCGCTACGTTCGTCAAGCAACGTCTACCAAGTCGGCTTAAGTCTACGCCTAGCCTACTCGCTACTTTTCTGAGAATGTTGGCAGCACCATTTAAGTCTGCATTCACCACCATGCCATTAGCTGACTGATACAAGCCACGTTGAATTCGTTTTCCAGATGCTTTCCACCCCGATGGTTTTTCACCATATTTGGGTAGGGAGTCACCATCTAAAAAACTAGCTTTCGATGTATACGCTTC
The DNA here is from genome assembly GCA_043718495.1 of Oscillatoriales bacterium. Lineage (GTDB taxonomy): Bacteria > Cyanobacteriota > Cyanobacteriia > Cyanobacteriales > Microcoleaceae > Microcoleus. The sequence continues at coordinate 7,419 of JAYSVM010000036.1, forward strand.
TT
>JAYSVM010000037.1:0-60153 GCA_043718495.1 Oscillatoriales bacterium
CCCAATTCCCAATTCCCAATTCCCAATTCCCAATTCCCAATTCCCAATTCCCAATTCCCAATTCCCAATTCCCAATTCCCAATTCCCAATTCCCCATTACCACTATGAACATGGTTGGTCAACTTCTAGACGGACGTTACCGCGTAGTCCAAATACTCAGCTCCGGGGCTTTCGGACAAACCTATTTATCTGTCGATACTCGCCGCCCCAACCACCCTCAATGTGTAGTCAAACAACTGCGGCCACCAGGCAATACTTCTACAGTCCTCAAAACTGCTTACCGCTTATTTAAACAAGAAGCAGAAATTCTAGAAAAACTGGGAAAACACGATCAAATTCCATTTTTACTAGCATATTTTGAAGACAGCAATCAGTTCTACCTCGTCGAAGAATTCGTACCGGGACAACCACTAAATAGAGAAATTTTAGCTGGCAAACCTTGGTCAGAACAACAAGTCATAACGCTATTAGAAGAAGTCTTAGAACTTCTCAGGTTTGTGCACTCTCAGGGAGTGATCCACCGTGATGTCAATCCGTCTAATTTAATTCGTCGCAAACCAGACGGAAAATTAGTTTTAATTGACTTCGGCTCGGTCAAAGAAGTTACGACTCACCTCGGTGAATATGATACAGAATTTCCGAGGACAATTGCGACAGGAACTCCGGCTTATATGCCGATCGAACAATTTCAAGGCAACCCGCAATTTAGCAGCGATCTCTATGCAGTCGGGATGATGGCAATCCAAGCTATTACGGGATTACCCGGTACAGATTTGCCAAAATTGCAAGATCCAAACCCTTCTCATACCGGAGAAATCGTCTGGCGCAACCGAGCTCAATGTTCTAGTAATCTGGCTAATATTATTGACAAAATGGTCTGTCATCAATTTGGCAAGCGTTATCAATCTGCACAGGAAGTTTTGGATGCTTTGAGTAAGATCCGAAGTCGCCAAGATTCAGCAAATAACGCTCAGAAGACAAACGCTTATCAGTCGAAATTAACGTCTTCTGCTAGCTGGCTTCTAGGAAGCCAGTTTTGGTTATTGGCTTTAGCTGGATTGGGTACAGCACTAGGTTTAATATTGCTTTTTAATTACTGGAATCGTCCAAGTCCTATTAAAGCTAAGGAATATTACGAACAGGGGTTAGTCAAGTCTCGTAATCAAGATGCTGCTGGAGCAGTCCAGTCTTTTACCAATTCAATTAAATTCAATCCTAATAATGCTGAGGCTTTTTATGGGCGGGCAAATGCTAATTACGATCTGAAACAGTATCAGGAATCGATTGCAGATTATTCTCAGGCAATTGCTCTAAATCCTAATTATTTTAAGGCTTATTTTAACCGAGGTTTAGCTCGCTACGATTTTAATGACAAGCGAGGATCTCTTGAAGATTACACTCAGGCTTTGAGTCTCCAGCCCAACGATGTCGATACTTATTATGAGCGAGGTCTTGTTTATTTAGATTTACAAGATTACAAGACGGCAATTCAAGACTTTAGTGAGGTAATTCGGTTGGAACCAACTCTTGCTAAAGGTTATCATTCGCGGGGATTAGCTCGTGCTGCTGCTGGCGATTTGCAGGGAGCAATTGGGGATTATACAGAGGCAATTCGAGTCGATGCTAAAGATACTAAAGCTTTGTACAGCCGGGGGAGAGCTCGCTTTCATTCGGGAGATTATAAGGGGGCTTTCGTGGATTATTCTCAGGTAATTGCGATCGATCCCAAGAATGCAGATGCTTATGCTAATCGATGCAGTACGCAGTTAAATTTGGGAGCCTATCAAGCAGCAATTGACGATTGTACTAAGGCTATTTCTCTCAGCGATAAGGATGCCGTTCCTTACAATAATCGCTGCATTGCTTATTTAAATTTGAAGAATTATCCGAAAGCAATTGAAGATTGCAGTCAAGCGGTGACAGTCGATCCGAATGATTATAATGCTTTTAGCAACCTGGGTTTGGCTCGCAACGCAGGGGGCGATCCACAGGGTGCGATCGCCGATTTTACCTCAGCAATTGGCCTCAATCCCAACGATGCTGAAGCTTACGCTAATCGAGCTAAGATTTATCAACAGTTAAATAATTACAATAGTGCGATCGCAGATTATGTCCAAGCAATTAGAATCAATCCGAATTATGCTGCGGCATACTACGGTAGAGCAGTAGTTAGGCGCTCTTTAGGAGACAAAGCAGGAGCGATTAGTGACTTTCAAAAAGCCGGAAAAATCTTTCTTGATCAAGGACTCACTGGGGGTTACAAAGATTCACAATTTGAGATCGAAAAACTCAAGTAGCCCCGATAGATAAGGGGTAGGCACGGGGGCACTACCCCTACAAATTTATCTGAATGATTTAGGATTGCTATAGATAGTGAATCAGTCTACGCGAACAAAGACATCAAACACGTATCCATTATGATTAAAATTTTTTGGTTGACAATTCGGCGTACTTGTGGTCGCGGAATTTATCTGTTTCTGTCGCTGATTGTAGCTGCGGGAATCTGGCTGATTTCCCCGGAACCGATGCAAGCATTTTCTTTGCCAGAACTGATTTTTCGAGGTATTCAAGTTATTCAATTGTCGAATTTGTCCGATCGCCAAGAAGTCGCTATTGGCAGACAAATCAATCAGGAGTTGGCGGGTAAGGAGTTTAAAATTGACACCGATCGCGCTACCACAGCATACATCAACCGCATTGGTCAGCGACTGGCCGAGGAGAGCACTCGCCCAAATATTCCCTATACCTTCCAAGTCGTTGACGACAACAATATTAATGCTTTTGCGACAATGGGCGGTTTTGTTTATGTGAACAAAGGTTTGATGACGGCGGCGGACAATGAAGCTCAATTAGCCAGCGTGATCAGCCATGAAATCGGTCACATTAGTGCTCGCCACGCGATTAAACAAATGCGTCAAATGGCGATCGCCTCTGGTGTAGCTTCCGCCACTGGGCTCGATCGCTCTCAAGCAGTAAAGATCGGGGTGGAACTGGCCTTGCGCCGTCCCCGCAGTCGCCAAGCTGAATACGAAGCGGATCAGTTGGGATTGCAAACAATGGGGCGATCGGGCTACGCTCAATCTGGGATGGTTGATTTCATGAAAAAGTTGCTCAACAAACCTTCTCCTCCCAGCATTTTGAACACTCACCCGGATACAGCTTCTCGAATTAGTGCGATCGAACAGGGAATCGAGCCGGATCTAGCTACGGGTGAAGGATTGAACAATGCCAATTACAGACAGCAAATTCGCCGACTTTTGGGCTCATAATTTTTCTTTCAATTCTACTTTGAAATACTCACCGACCGAAAGGCGCGGTGATTCTTGACGCTTCGCAGGGTTCTGCTACCGAAATAGTCTGACGATCCCTCTGCGTCCGTTTAGAGTCGTGGCGATTTCCCATCCCGACTTTCTCTATATTTTTAGCAGCATTCTCATCTCTATCTTGCTCAGTACCGCAACTTAAGCAAAGCACTGAACGAATAGATAAATCGATTTTGCCCCACTTAAATCCACAATCTGAACAGACCTGACTTGTAGGCTCCCATCGACTAATTACCTTGAATTCTCTGCCCAACTTTTCAGACTTAGTTTCGCACAAAGTTCTGAATTCTCTCCAACCCTGCTGGCTAATTGCTCTTGAAAGTTTGCGGTTCTTGACCAGCCCCGACACATTCAAATCTTCCAAAACAATCACTTGGTTTTCGTTAACTATTTTGGTTGACAATTTGTGCAGAAAGTCTTTGCGGGTATCGGTAATTTGATTGTGGAGCTTGGCAATCTTGATTCTAGTTACATTCCTTCTCCTGGAATCATGAGGCTGACGAGCTAATTTGCGTTGCAGTTTGCGAATTTTCCGGTAAGGCTTTTTATAGCTAGGGCTTTCGACCTTCTCACCGTTGCTCATCACGGCAAAAGTTTTAATCCCTAAGTCGATACCGACACTTGGATTCTTTGCCTCGGATTGAACGGGTTCAATCTCTACAACAAAACTCATAAAATAGCGGCTTGCACAGTCTTTTATTACCGTTACCGAGCTAGGTGCTGACGGCAACTCTCTCGACCATATTGGATTGACAATTCCAATCTTGGCCAGGTAAACTCCACCGTTTTTCTTGCATGAAAATCCGCGAAGAGTAAATCTTGCCGATTGACTGCTTGTTCTTTTTTTGAATCGAGGATATCTTACTTTTTGTCCTTTTCTTTTCCCTTTACAAGAGTCAAAAAAATTCTTAAACGCCGTTTCTAAATCGATTACAGACTGCTGCAATGGAACGCATGACATATCTTGCAGCCAAGTCCTTTCCTCAGTTTGTTTTGCCCTAGTTATTACTATTTTCTGAAGTTCTGCCGATTTCGGCCTTTTTTCAGATTGCTTGCAAAGCGCGAGAGCATCATTCCAGACAACCCGAACACAACCAAATAACTGAGCTAGGAGCTTTTGCTGTTGGTCTGTCGGATAGATTCTGTAGCGATATCTTGCTTTCATTGTTTACTGTTGTTTGATTGCTTTATTGTATCATGTATTATCAATACAATTAACAGAAAATGAAAAGAATTAAAGCCGTCCTATAAGGACGGGGCTTCAGACCCAGTTCTTTGGTGAAGAAACTCCGCTCATAACAGGTTTGGGTAGTGGAATTAGCTGCGATTTCATGGGTCTCACCAATTCATCAAAGGGCAAAATTCGGACTTGATTATTAAATACATTAACTTGATAAACTCGGCGGTAGTCGAGGTCAAATCCTGTTAGCCAGCCACTCTTAGGATGATAAGCACCCGTGTCAATATCTAACCACCCTTGTCCTCTAACTAATTCGCCAGGCCTAACACCCTCAAAAGTAAAAGTGATCGTATGACCCGTAATAATTAATTTATCAGGAAAATATGGTTTAGAGATATTGTGAAATTCCTTCCGAATCCAGCAGAGTTGCTCGCTAGACTGCTCCTCAATAGGGATCGTGGGATGAACACCCGCGTGGACTAGCCAGATATCGCCCAAGTCAAGGTGCGTGGGGAGCGATCGCATCCACTCTAAGTGCTTGTGTGGCATCATCCCCGTCTCTCTGTAACTGTCTATCGTGCTATCACCGCCACTGCAAAGCCAAGCTTGCCACGCTCGCACATCCGCAATGCCATCGACTAAAGCATTTAACATCAGTTGTTCATGGTTGCCCAACAGACTTTGGTAAGAACTTTCCTTAACAAATTCTAATACTTGAGCGCTCTTGGGCCCGCGATCGATCAAATCTCCCAGAAAATAAACGCGATCGTCCGAGCCAGGGGCCAGCGCCTCCAGCAAGGTCATTAAGCCATCATAATGCCCATGTACATCACCAATAACAATGCGCCGATGCTCCATTGTATTTATTCGGTTCCCTGACTCCAAAAACAAACTTGTAGTTGACACACCATCTGATTTTGCTGTGATTCTTTTTACTTTCTTATTCTTAAGAGGGGTCTAACCCATTATACTACCTTGTATAAAAAATGAGCAAAACTCGCCAGTAGTTACAAGTAAATACTGATAGTTAAGACTGGCAAGCTGTTAATTCTGTTTCCGCAAACGATGTTATTGAGTCAAAGCTTTCAGAAATGTCTGGAGTTCCGCAAGAAAACCTTTCTTTTTTAGCGGTTTTGCAGGCGCAGTGGAATCCCGATCGGCTATTCCCTGGGCTCTAGCTAAAATCCGTTCTAAATCGTCTCCGACCGGTTTTTGGGCAGTTTCGGAAATTAGTTCATATTCTTCGTTTGTTTCCAGCCAAACTTGCCAGGATTGAGGGTAGCAGCGGAATAGAGCTGCATCTTCTAGAGGTCTGATGTAGTAACAGGATTCGATTTTGCTCAGGAATCGATCGCGCAGTTGACGCCCTGCATAGCCTATACCTATAGTAGCAACATCTTCCAGCCGGGGGTTAAGTATAATTACAGGGCGATCGCCCGCAGCTACATACAGTCTTTCAACTTGAGCAACTTCCACGGCTGCGGGATTGATCAACAAAAAAAGTTGGTCGTCGGGTTCTATTTTATCTTCAACAGCAGTGCGGCTGCTGCCCAAATCTGTCACCTTAAACGCTGTTTGTCCCCAATCGCGACGGGCGAGGGCGGCGGAACCGGCATCGGGAAAGAAGACTTTCACCCCAGAGTGGATGTCTTCAAATTCTGCAAGAAATTGTTCCGCAATAGACTGTGCTTGGAGTGCGATTTCTGGGAATACTAATTCAACTTGCAGTAGAGTTTGGCCGTCTGAGAGGGCGGCTGCGGTTGCAATGCGGGATTGTGTGATCGCCTCGTTGAGATCCTTTGGCAGTTCGGTCATTAATCTAACTTTTTTACTGAAATTCTATCAATCTAATTTTACAACATCAAGGCACAAAAGCTAACACCGATACCGGAGAGCCGGAACCTCCTAAAAGACGCAACATTCCAATAACTAAAGTGATGTTGGCGGCTGGTAACCGATCAAGATTCGCCAAATTTTCTAGCACAACTCGCTGCTCTTTTAATACTAATTTATTAACATCAAAACTTTCATCTTGTCCCGGCTCTACTCCATGAGTATCGGTTCCAACTCCTGCTATTAATCGTTCTTTTAGCAAAAATTCAGTTACTGACTTGCTAAATCCAGGGAAATGACAAATTCCGCGATCGTCTCGATTGAAAAAATCTCCCTCGTTATCCCATTTTTCCTGCCAGCCAGTATACAATATAATCATATTGCCTGGTTCGATAAATTGGTGTTGGTGTTCCCAATTTAATACATCATCTATTGTTAAACTATAGTCTGGGTTGACGAGACTTTTATCGCGGATGTCGATCGCAATTGCCGGCATAACTAGCGACTGGGGGAGATAACTATCAATACTCGCGCCTCCAGAATAAAAGCTGTTGGGTGCATTCATGTGAGTGCCACTGTGTTCACCCATCGAGAATTTTCGCAGAAAATAGCCTTCTGGTTCTATCTGAGATACTGTTGCAAATTCTGTCGCTGGATCTCCAGGCCATATCGGAATATTTGGGTGAATTGAATGAGTTAAATCTACAATTTTTCTGTAGGCGATCGTTTTGAGATTATTTGAGTTTAAGTTGTCTATCATGTATATAAAAAATCGAGTGATTCTGCTTTTCGGATGGTATGTCAATCGATATCTGACGATTAGACATCTCCTAAAAAGCCCGTTTTGAAATGTTCCACAAGAATTATGAGAGATGTTTAATAATTATTAACGTAATTGGGTGTATAATCCAGAGTCTCCACTCCCTGGGGAAACTAATTGCATCAAAATATATCTCATGAATAATAGTCTAATTGCTAAAATAGTAATATTTTTTGTATCACTACCTTGTATTTTGTACATTGCTTACGCCGCGAAAGTAGCCCTCAATCTCAATCTTGATATATTCGGTGTAGGTCACACTCCTGCTAAGTTAGAAGAGATCTCCGGTGGAATCCTTAAGTGTAAGTGGTTCCCTAATTCTCACCACTGCCCCGGAAATAATCATATTCGTAGGGTGCGTCAGTCGATATCCGACGATTATAGAAAAAATTCTGCTAGCTAACGCACCCTACAATCCGATCGAGCGTTGCAGCCATCACATCCTTAGTTTGCCCGGAAACAGTATACACCAAAGCTTCTCGATAAACCCTCCCCGCTGGGTGCATTTTGCTGTTAGCAGCACCGCTGGAAACTACCACCGCAGCGTGCCCACAGCGCACCGCTAAATCAATGGCTTTGGCTCGCAGGGCTAGTTTTTCGGCTGTGGAGCTATACTGAGATTGTTGAAAATCCTCTTTTAGGCGATCGAGCTTATTTTCGAGTGTTTGACAAGCATGAGCGATCGAATCTGAATTTTTAGCCTTAGCTGCCACTTCAACTATATCCAATCCAGCTCGAATGCAACCAAAAGTAGCTGGTAGAAAATTAAGTACATTTTTGCGATCGTTTTCCACAATCCAGTCTTTGGGGTGAAGGCAAATTATTTGTGATTCATCCAACAACCAATTAGTCAGAGTTACTGTGACAGTATTAGTCGAATTCATCGCAATTAATGGCATAATTTCGCCACAAGCAATTTTACCAGATTCCGATTCAACATTAGCAAATGGTAGCAATCCAAAAACAGCACGATTGTCAGGAAGTACCGCAGCCACAATAAACTGGTGAAATAGTCCAAAACCTGTTACCCAAGGAACTTGCCCAGATAGTAAATAGCCATCTTTTGCGGGAGTTGCAGTCACAGCAGGATTGCCCGATCGCCTTAAATGCGAAAACCCAACGCCCAATCGCAACTCTCCCAGGGCGATCGCAGACAAGCATCTACTTTTTAGCACTTCATTATCGCTATTCGCAAGCATCGAAGTAGCGCTATGGTGTTGAGTTTGCAGAAAACCTAAAGCGCCGGAATATCGCGCTGTCAATTCCTGATATTCATAAAAAGTTTCTGCATCGATATCTGCACCTCCCCATTTTTGCGGAACTCGCAAAGCTAAAAGCGAGCGCTCTTCCAATCCTATAAGTGCTTTTTTCAGCGCTTCCGAGTTGCTGTCGATAAGTTCAGCATCGCCTGCAACGAAGTTGTTTAAGTACGTTTCTGTGCTGTTGAGAATATCTGGAAAAGCCATCTAAATCTAATTAACATAAAATGCTCTAGCTGTTAGATTCCCGACTTCTTTAAGAAGTCGGGAATCTTAGTATTCCGCTTTTTGAGACTGGTTTACTTAGCAAGAGGGAGAGGGGAGAGAGAGAGAAACAGCTACCTATTCCCAATTCCCTATTCCCAATTCCCTATTCCCAATTCCCTATTCCCAATGCCCTATTCCCTATGCCCTATTCCCACACCTTCCAAGGAGCTTCTCCTCGATCCCAAAGTTCATTTAAATACTTGTATTCTCGAAAAGTATCCATCGCAAAGAAAAATCCCTCATGACGATAAGCCATTAACTCTCCGTCTGCTGCCAAACGCTGCATCGGCTCCTGTTCCAAGATACAATCATCTCCATCCAAATACTCAAAAACCCGACGATTCAATATCATATATCCAACACTAATCCAACCATCAATTTGAGGTTTCTCAGCAAATTCGAGTACGCGCCCTTCACTATCTACATCTAAAATTCCAAATCGAGAAATAGGGCGAAACGTCGTAACAGTTGCCAGCTTACCATGAGCTTTATGGAAAGCGAGTAATTCTTCAATATTTACATCAGCAACTCCATCCCCATATGTCACCATGAAATTATCGTGATCGATATATTTTTCGATCCGTTTTACCCGCCCTCCCGTCATACTTTCCGCGCCAGTCTCAGCCAAAGTAACATTAAAATTTTGTTCTCGATGTTCCCCCTGATAAGTGATGCTATTTTTGCGACCTAGACAGATCGTAAAGTCATTGTTCATCGCTTCATAATTAAGAAAATATTCTTTAATCATGTTACCCCGATAACCCAAGCACACAATAAAGTCTTGGAAGTTGTAGTGTGCATATATCTTCATGATGTGCCAAAGAATCGGATACCCGCCCACATCAACTAATGGTTTGGGACGAAATTCTGTTTCTTCTCTGAGACGAGTACCAAGACCACCGGCTAGGATAACTACTTGCATTTTTTCAAAATTTTAAAGATAATCAATTAACTTAGCATCAATCAGTCGTCATTTTTTCTAAGAATTATTAACATTCTCTCATAGTTAGTTAAGCTTTGTAAATAGATTAAACCTGGGAATTTTTTCAATGTACACAGCTATACTGAATATAAGAAAGATATCGAACTGTCATGAAAACTCAACTCGATCGATGGACAAAATTTTTAAGTATCCTGTGCGCGATTGCTTCAATAATAGTCTTATTTCAACCTGGAATAAGTCCTGTTTCGGCGCAGTATATATCAACTATAACTGGACAAACTACCATAGCTTTTGCACCGGGTATACCAGGTGGCGGATTGGACTTTCACGAAGCCGCAGGAGGACACACTTTAGAGAAACACGTTGGTAAAACAGAAGCACAACTAGCACAGCGACTCGCCGACGAGAAGAGAATTTCTGGTGCATCTTCGTTTACCTATCGTTCCGTCGCCGAATCGGCGATTGCTGAAGCAATGAACGAAAAGAAAAGTGCGATCGACTCTTGGGTGAAAAAAGGAGGCAATCGTCATACAATCCAATATGATACCCATAGAATAATTGGCATTACTCTTCGCAGACGCGCCTCGAAAGCAACTTCCACATCTCGTCTGAAAATAATCCTCCAACTTAGCACCAAATTATCTCCCGGATACTTTATTCTCACAGCTTATCCCGAATGAATAATCAATTTCCTAATTTAACCCAATTTTTCAGTTCCTACTTTCATCAAGACTGGATGCTAGAAGCTGATACTTCCAGCGAAGTAGTGGAAAATTACCGTAATAGCGAATCCCCCGAAAGTGTTGAAGCTGCATTAGCAGAACTCAATAAACTGCGAGAAATGCCGATCGCACCAGCCGACTTAGAAACATTTATCCTCGATGAATTAGGATGTTACTATGACCCCAGTAGCGAAAATCAAACAGTCACAGAATGGTTAGAATGGGTGCAAAAGTCTTTGAATAATCCCAGCTAAATTCAGGACACGGCAGTGCCGTTTCCCTACAATTAACCGTGGTAGGGACACGGCACTGCCGTCTCCTCCGCATGGTAGGGAAATCGCATTGCCGTGTCCTCCGCATAGTAGGGAAATCGCATTGCCGTGTCCTCGGTATCATTCCGGTGCTACCAGATTTGATATCATTTGCCAACCGTCAGCAGGTATCCTTCGTGTACGTTAAAATTTGGAATAACATAAATCAAACTATCACCATCAACAGACAAAATTTCTTCTTTTACAGTAATCAGCTTTCGCACAGCACCCTCTTGATTGTTAGGAATTTTCTCCAATTTGAGACGAGTTTTTTGACCTTTTTCGATACCTAGCTGTGTCAAATTTTTGAGGTTTAAAGTGATAGATGTTACTGATGAATAATCGCGATCGAAATAACCCAAAAGCACCTGTGCCTTGCCTTCAGGATTGGACTTGCTGGCTAAAGCGGCAACGCGATCGTTATCCGAACGACTCAACACCCGTGAATTAACTCCATCAGCATAAGCTTTGTAGGCCCACCAAGCTGCTCTAGGCTCAAAAGTATTGGGATTTACCATCCCACTCAGCGTATTATTAAAGCAATTGCTAACCTTATTTGCCCCTCTTGTTTCCCAACAAGCTCTGCAAGCACCGTCGGCTTTTGCATATTCCAAGTTATACAAATAACCTAAAATTTCCCCTGCTTGATATTGTGCTAAGTTTCCCACAATTTCATTGACATAAATTTTTTGCAGTTTCAATTCTTTATAATAAGCACTTTGAAAATTGCGTCTAGCATCAATCACATGATCATCAATCAATAAAATCATGCTATCGTTGAGTTCATGCCAAGCCAGGAAATTTACTTCTAATTTGTTCGCCTTGCAATAATTCAAAAAAGCGGTGAGATATTCTTTATTGTAGTTAGTAATACTCGGCCCACCAATCATGGCTGATGGCCCTAATTCTTGTCGCAGAATTTTGTAGGCTCTTTTGTAGGTTTCAAAAAATTGTTCTCTGCTACCATTCCAAAACGGATTTTTTAAATCTGGCTCATTCCATATATCCCAAATAATTTTTTTGCCTTTATTTTGTTGAGCTAATTGCCGCACGAATGCTTCCCATGCGGGGTAATTTTGATAAGGCCAACCTTTAGGATTGCTGCCGTAGCCCCACAAGTCGCTGACAACGAGTTGAAATTCGGCTCCATTGGCAATTATGCGATCGTAAATATCCAGTCTTCCAGCCCGCCAAAGTTTGGGCTGTAAGGGTTTGATTAAGTTATCTGGTGGCTTTGTAGGGTCGATACCGTGGAGGATGCCACTCATGGATGTTGTAGCTACTGGAAGCCCGAAATCTACTGTGACGTTCGATCGCATTTGCGCGATCGATCTTTGCTGCCCCAAGTATACGATCAACAGGAGAGTGACAATAGCTAAGCAAATTGGCAGTAGTTTATTAAGAGACTGGAACTTGAATGTAAATTGCATATCTTTGATTTTCTTGATGTTTTGTGGAATGGGCATCTTGCCCGTTCATTACTCGTCCCCAGAGACTAAGGACGCAGATCCGGAGGCTCAGCCTCCAGTTTAGAGCGAGGCAGAGCCTCTGGATCTCAGTTCCCAGGCAGAGCCTAGGAACCAGTTTCAACTAACAGATAAAGCTACTTCAAAACCTTGTATTGATTCTATTAATTGTTGCCATGCTTCTAATTTTGTGAGCGCATAAGTATCCAGTTGAATGCCTTTTTCTCCATAGAAATTAGCAAAACTTTTTAGCCAATTCAAAATTGTTTCTGTTGTCAAAAAAGGAGTACAGGTGAAAGATGACTGCAAGTTTTTCACCATCCCGGAAATATCTCCCTGGTCATAAGCATACCAGGCTTTCCACACTAAATAATTGTAATTTAGGCAGTTATCTACTCGCTCCATTTGTTTTTGCACTTTTAGATTAATACATAACTCCTCGTGATGATTGTCAGCTAACAAAACTTGTGCGATGACTTCTGAGTATTCCTGAAGCATTCGTTCTTCTATGAACAATTCTTGAGTTCGCGCTTTCATTACCGATCGCGCAAAAGCATACTGATAGGACATTGCATCCAAATACGGGATTTCATCCCCACGCTGAAATACGTCATAAGTGCGATCGATATCCGCATAACCGAGACTAATTATGTACGGTATTTTTTGCCTAATCGCAACTTCTTTGGCTGCAAAATTTGCCATCTGCCAACCATCACTAAATATAATTAAATCCGGTTGAGACTCAGCATAAATTTTTTCAGCATCGGCTAAATTATAAGCAATTCTGGAAAATTCTTTTATCGTGTCAAACTCTAGCCAAATATGTTCGATACCTAGCTGTTGTTGTTCGATTATTAAGTGGTTAGAATTTTGAGTTTGAACGCTGGTAACTCGGTAACCATCCGCAACTAATTCACACATCAGTGAGTGGTTAAACTGAGCCAAAACTCCTACTCCGTGGTCTTGTGTGTATAGTAGGACATGGGCTTTGTGTTGGCGATAAATCGAACTAGGGGTGGCTTCAAATTGATGAGTATTATTAGCCGCAACCAGTACAACATTTTGCCATTCTTTTAAATTGGTCAACTCATAAGTATCAAGTTTTCTACCGTATTCTTGCGAAATACCGCTAAAAATTTCCAACCAGTTAAAAACAGTTTCTGTACCTGTAAAAGAAGTATAGTGCAGAGATTTTTCTAGACATTCAACCATCTCTGCCAAATATCCATCGCGGTACATCCGCCATGCTATCCAGACTAAAGACTTGTAACGTTCGGTGCGTTTCAAGTTGCGGATATGCTGAGGTAAGTCTCGCCTAGCAAAAAATTGCTCCATAACAATTTCCATATTTTTGATTATTTGGGAACCGCTAGACATCAGATTGTTGTCATGTTGACGATAGCAGGTTAATACCTCTTGTAACCAAACAGACTTGCAGCCTTTTAAAGCTAAACGCAAGACAAAATCTAAATCTTCGGTTGTCGAAAATCGAGGATCAAAACCCCCCAAATGTTCCCACAACTTTCGCCGCATCATGATCGCACTTAAAAACACCGATTTGTACAAAATTAAAGTCTCTAAATCTAATTTTGGTGTTGATTGCCAAGGCTGTACTCCATAGATACCTTCATCCTTTTTCCCAACCATCAGCCAGCCTGTTTGCACCAAATCTAATGTGGGATCAGCATCAAAGCAAGCTACTTGTTTTTGTAGTTTTTCTGGCATGAAGAAATCATCGGCATCTAGAAAAGCTAAAAACTCTCCTTTGGCTAGTTCGCAGCCGTGATTCCGAGCTATTGCTGCTCCTTGATTTTCTTGATAAATGTATTGAATTAAATCAAGATAAGGTGCTAAAACTTGACAAGTGTTATCAGTTGAACCATCATCTATGACAATAATTTCCCAGTCTTGGTAAGTTTGGTCGATCGCACTTTTGACCGCTCTTCCTATATAGGGAGCGCAGTTGTATGTCGGGATAACTACACTGACACGAACTTTTCGGGCAGGGAGGATACTAGCCATTAACTGTTTCCACTCTAATAACTTTCTGAGAGCAATGCCATCGATTGGACAGCCGTAGGTGTTAGAAATTCCGGTAAGGCGCTTTACCCAATCTACTATAGTTAATGTCAACGAGTATGGGGTATAATCCAAAGATTTTTGCAAATATTCAGTCATTTCTGCCGGATAGCCACTGTAGTAAAGTTGCCATGCCATCCAAGTCAAAGCTTCATAAAAAGCAGGCTTTTCTAATTTGCGAATCTCCTCTGGCAAATCAGCTCTACTGAATAAATTTTGCTTTAATATAATAAAAAGATTTGCCTGTTTCAGCGCTCTCTGGATGGACACATTTTGCCCATGTTGACGATAACATACTGTGACTTGAGGCAACCAAGCAGCTTCGCAGCCAGATAGTGCTAAACGCAAAACTAAGTCGGCATCATCTACTGAATCATACTGAGAATCAAAGCCACCGACTCGTTCCAACCACTGCCGCGAGAACATCATCGCGCTGGGAAGTATGGGCATATAAACAACCCAGGTTTTTAAGTCTAGATCAGGCAAGTTTTCCCAGAGTTTTATATCAAAAATACTTTCGCCTTGCTCTTGAACAATTCGCCAGCCACTATTCACAATTCCTAGTGATGGCTGAGCGTCAAATAAGGCAACTTGTGCAGCCAATTTATCTGACAATAAGAAGTCATCTTGATCCAGAAAAGCGATTAATTGACCCTGAGCTTCTCGGATGCCACAATTTCGAGCCGCAGCTACTCCTTGATTTTGTTGATAAACATAGCGAATTCTGTCTAAATAAGGCTGCAATACTTGGCAGGTATCGTCGGTTGAGCCGTCATCTACAATAATGATCTCCCAGTTTGTATAGGTTTGGCTGATTACGCTTTCTACAGCTTGCACGATGTAGCGATCGCCATTATATGCAGGTATAATTACACTTACTCGCGGTATAGAATTTGCCATTAACATGAGTTTGCTTGGTGTGAAGGAAGAAGGAAGAAAATTGATAACTTGAAGAATTACTTCATTTAATTCTCGGCATAGTTAGATTTTAATCTAACCGTAAAAGCCTTGTAAGCCATCAACTAATTGTTGCCATTTTTCTGATTTTGTCAGAGCATATATATCTATATTATGCCCTTTTGAAGATGAAAATTTACCAAAACATTCTATCCAATTTAACATTGTTTCCGTACTCAAAAAAGGCGTACACTGCAAAGATTCTTGCAGAAACTTTTGCATTCCAATTAGATCTTCTTGACAGTAAGCCTGCCATGCCTTCCAGACTAAAAAATTGTAGCGCACCCGACTTTCTACCTTCGTCATCCATTCCTTTACCTCTGTTTTAATCACAGATTGCTCTGGTTCGCGATCGCAAACTAAAGCCTTTTCGATCGCCTCAACCGACTCTGCCAACATCCGCTCCTCTTTAAACAGTTTCTCAGCCCGTTGCTTACAAGCTTGACCTATTTGATGCCGCAATTCTGGATTCATCGCCCAAGCTTCTACAGTTTTTGCCAATTCCCTCGCAGTTCCCTCTGGATCGGTATTTGGATCGGGCAACAACTTTCCAGTATCGCCGAGTCCTTCTGGAATACCGCCCACAGCCGAAGCAACTACCGGCAATCCTTTGGCCATCGCTTCCATGACTGAAAAAGAAGGTGCTGCATCCCCAAGAGATGTCAAAATAAATATGTCGCTAGCATCCAGTAAATCTAAGATATCCCAGCGCTGTCCGATCAATTTTATGCGATCACTCGCTCCTAATTCTATAATAGTTTCCCTCAATTCTATTTCTACATTGTCAGAGCTTCCCTCACCTGTTCCTGCCCAGACAAAGTACAGTTGAGACCACACAGAAGACTGCTTCAACTGCTTAATTGCTTCTATCTGATATCGATGCCCTTTAATCGGTGCCAATCGAGCAGATGTGAAACAAATAATCGCATCTTCAGGAATTTGTAACTCTTGTCGCAGACGTTGACGAGCAGAAATATTAGGAGGTGCAAAATATTCAGGAGAACGGCCTAAATAAATCACTTGTCCCTGATCTCTGGGTAAATCAAAGTCATTGCATAATAAGTTGAAATGTTCATAGGCACCAACAATCACCGCTCTAGCTTGCAGGCACTGGTAGAGCACTCCCTCTCGATAAGGAACTACATCCCCGGAGGCAAAAATTGCGTGATCTGGCATGACCAACCCGATGACCATCATGTATGGTATTCCCATCTGAATAACTACCTGTTTAGCTGCAAAATTGGAGTAGGGCCAACCATCGCTAAAAATAATCAGATCTGGCTTATTATTCGCAAAAATTTCTTGTGCATCGTCAGTATTTCTTAGCACCCGCGCTAAATCTCTATGGCTGCTAAAATCCAGCCATAAGTGTTCTATACCTAACTCTCGTTCTCGATCAATTAAAGGGCTAGAATGTTTGGTTTGGACGCAAGTGACTCGATAGCCCAACAGGGCTAACTGACAGAGAATGGCATGGTTGTACTGGGCCACTCCTCCCACGCCCAGATCGTCTGTATTGTAGAGTAAAATGTGTGATTCCCTAGGGGATAGCTTCGCTTCACGCACTTTTGAATGTGTGGAAAGAGAACTTTGTTGGGATTGAGGTGGATTAGTCATCACCATCAAAATTATATCTTGCCATTCCCTTAACTGACTCAGGGAATAACCATCAAAATTATTACCATATTCTTCAGAAGCCATCTTAAAAGTTTGCAGCCAATTCAACACTGTTTCCGTGGACGAAAAAGGGGTATATTGCAACGACTTTTCCAAACACTCTGCCATCTCTGCTAGATGACCGTCGCGATACATCCGCCATGCCATCCAGACAAAGCATTGATAGCGTTCCTGTTTTTTTAAGCGTCGGATTGATTGAGGTAAATCAGGTATAGCAAAGAACTTTTCCATCAGAATTTCCGTATTTTTCATGAGTGGAGAACCACTGGACATCAGACTAAGATTGTGTTGTCGATAACAAGTAAGTATTTCTTCCAGCCAAACTGCTTTGCCCCCTTTTAAAGTCAAACGCAAGGCAAAGTCTAAATCTTCTGCTAACGGCAACTGAGAATCAAAGCCCCCCAACTTTTCCCACCATTTTCGCCGCAGCATCATCGCACTCGGTCGCACACATTTATGGAGTACAAAGCTTGCTAAATCTAATTTAGGTAATTGCTGCCAAGGCTCGATCGCAGAAATATGTTGTCCTTTTTCATCTACTATGAACCAACCTGTTTGCACCATATCTAATGCGGGGTCAGCTTCAAAGCAAGCTATTTGTTTCTCAAGCTTGGATGGTAGGAAATAGTCATCGGCATCTAGAAAAGCTAAAAATTCGCCTTGAGCTAGTTCGCAAGCAATATTTCTGGCAACTGCTGCACCTTGGTTCTCTTGATAGATGTAGCGAATTCTGTCAATATAGGGCTGTAATACTTGATGTGTCCCATCCGTTGAACCGTCATCTACAACGATAATCTCGAAATCAGTAAAAGTTTGGGACAGCACGCTATCCACCGCTTGCACGATGTAACGATCGCCATTATATACAGGTATAATTACGCTTACTTGCGGTGTCTGACTGGCTATTGACATTATTTAGCTCGCTGTTAACCTATGATTATCTAGTTTATATTAATGTTGCGTACATTCACCATCATTTGCAGACGAGTAGGTATACTCACATGAATTTGAACTTTGGCAAGTTGTAGCATATTATAATCTTACAAGTAATTATTACTCGATAGGAACACAAAAAGTGAATTCAGAAATAGTAGCACTCGATTTTCAACAACAGGCAGAACTTTATTTGGCTCTAGGAAAGTTGGATGAGGCGATCGCACTTTGCGAACAAATTTTGGCATCCGATCCCAATTCCGCCTCGACTTGCAAAACCCTAGGGAAGGCGCTGCAAGCTCAGGGTAAACTAGAAGACGCAAGATATTGGTATAAAGTTGCGATCGCCCTGCAACCCGATTTTGCCGAAGCTTTTGCCAACCTCGGCACTCTCTGTGCTACTTTGGAACAGTGGCAAGATGCGATCGCCTGTTACCAAAAAGCAATCTCCCTACAACCAGAATTTGCAGGATTTTACCGCAATCTAAGTCGGGTACTTACTCAAATTGGCAAAGCCGAGGAAGCGACTGACTGTTGGTATCAAGCACTAATGCTCGAACCAGTAGAAATAGCCGAAGAATATCTCAACTTAGGCAATACTTTGTTGGCACAGAACAAGCTACAATTAGCCTTAATTTGTTACCATCGTACCATTTATTTAAATCCCAGTTGTTGCGAAGCTTATGATAAACTAGCCGACGCTTCTAGCGAGTTACAACAGTGGGAAGAAGCTATTACTAACTACCGCAAAGCTATTCAACTACAGCCAGATATTTCGGAATATTATTACAAACTTGCAAATGCTTTGCAAGCAAATGGGCTATTACATGAATCAATTGTAAACTACCGTGAAAGTATTGATTTAAATCCCAATTCTTGTTTGTGTTACTACAATCTAGGTAGTGTCATGCTCAAATTAGAAAAATGGCAAGAAGCTGTCATTGCCTATCGCACAGGTATTGAAATTAACCCTAATTTTTCTTGGTCTTACTACAGCATCGGTGAAGCTTACGATAAATTAGAAGAATGGTTAGAATCCGCAGCAGCATACCAGCGCGCTACTGAATTAGACCACAATTCTTTCACAGCTTTTCACAAGTTGGGAGATGCTCTGTTTAAACTCGAAAAATGGTCAGAAGCTACCGCTGCCTACGAAGAGGCGATCGCACTCAATGCAGATTTATTCTGGTCTCATTATAACTTAGCCTTGAGTTTAGTTAAACTTCAGAAGTTTGCACCTGCAATAGTCGCCTACCAGCGAGCGATCGCACTCAATCCAGAATTCTCTTGGACTTATCACAATTTAGGAGAAGTGCTATTGAAAACCCAACAGTGGAAAGCAGCGGCTACCGCTTATCAGCAGGCTATTGAACTTAATCCTAATATTTCTTGGTCTTATTACAATTTAGGCGATGCTTTGACTGGACTTAACTTATCGAATGATGCTGTTTCCGCCTATCTTGGCGCGATTCAACTTGACACCTCTCTCCCCAATCTTTACACAAAGTTAGGTGAGGCATTAACAAAAAGAACTCCGGTAAGTTTAGACTTAGCAACTAGCTACTATCATCACGAAATGCAGCCACTATACTCTTCTGAATTTTACTGTCAAATAGCGGAAAACTTTGCTGGTTGCGATCGGCTTGATGCCGCCGCTGCATTGTACCTGATGGCATTAGAAGTCAAACCAAAAGATTTAGAAATATCCCAAAAATTAAGGGAAATTTTAGAAAGATAGCGCCAAAGAGGGAATCCAGTATATGATTAGAGTTAGAGGCTAATGACATTCGAGATTCCTACATTTAATTTAAAATCAAACATCCACAAATATTTTTTCTTAAAACAGGAAAACTATCCCATGAATAATGAGAAACACAAAGCCTCACTAGGAAGCATTTTAGTAGTTGACGATACCCCAGAAAATCTGCGGCTTTTGTCTACTATGTTGAGTCAGCGGGGTTACACACCGCGCTGCGTTATTAACGGGCAAATGGCTCTGAGAGCCTGCAATTCTAATCCGCCGGACTTAATTTTGCTTGACATTATGATGCCTGAAATGAATGGCTATGAAGTCTGTAAAAACCTCAAAAATGACGCTATAACTAGCGATATTCCGGTAATCTTTATCAGCGCTAAAGATGAAATTTTTGACAAGGTAAATGCCTTTGCCGTAGGAGGAGTAGACTACATCAGCAAGCCGTTTCAATTTGAAGAAGTTTTGGTGCGAATCGAAAGTCATCTCACCTTGCGGAAGTTGCAAAAGCAGCTAAAAGAACAAAATATACTTCTTCAAGATGAAATCCACAACCGCTTAGCCGTTGAAGAAGTTCTCCAAGAAAAAAATCAAATTTTGGAACAAGAAATCAACAGCCGTCGTGCTGTTGAAAAAGCTCTTCAAGAACAAAATCTATTGCTGCAAAAAGAGATTAATAATCGTCACCGTGTCGAATCTGCACTCTTAAAATCAAATCAAGAATTGGCTCGTTCTAATGCCGAACTGGAACAATTTGCCTATGTGGCATCCCACGATTTACAAGCACCTTTGGCTACGATTGCTAGTTATTCTCAACTTTTAGAAAAACGCTACAAAGACCAATTAGATAGTCAAGCTAATAAGTTCATTGGCAATATAGTTCAAGGCTGCACGAGAATGCAAGATTTAATTGATGATTTGCTCGAATATTCGCGAGTTGGCAGAAGTCAAAAGCCTTTTAAGCTTAGTAATTGTAATCAAGTAGTAGAGCAAGCCCTTGCCAATTTACAAGCGGTGATTCGTGACACTCAAGCAGTTATTTCTTATAGTGAATTGCCAGTGGTAACTGGTGATGTTTCTCAACTTGTACAGCTATTTCAAAATTTAGTTGGCAATGCAATTAAATATCGTAAAGATGCACCACCTGCTGTTTGTATTAGTGTTTGTAAACAGCAGGATAGTTGGCTATTTTCTGTTTCGGATAATGGAATTGGGATTGCAAAACAGCATCAAGAACGCATCTTTCAGATTTTCCAGCGATTGCACACTCAAAAAGAATATTCTGGTACAGGTATTGGTTTGGCAATTTGTCAAAAGATTGTCGAACGTCACGGCGGACAAATTTGGGTAGATTCAGAGCCGGGTCAAGGTTCAACTTTTTACTTTACTCTCAATGAAAATAGTTTTGGTGTGTAATTTTTACTTTTTGAATTGCCTAAAAAATATTTTTTTAGTTGATCAGTAAAACCCAAAGTAATACACACAAGTGTACATTGACATCACAGCTAGTTCATGATAAAATCATATGGTTTCAATAAAATTTTGTGGGGTTCCCTGATACGGCAATTATAATACTAATTTATCTGTAGCTGCAACCTTGCAAAGATCTCAAAAAAAATGTGCATTTCCAGTTAGATTTACAAATAATCTTTTGATTGATAACTAACTATTATGAAAGCAGTTTTTAATTTAGCTGTACCTCCTACTTCCTTTAAAGTTTTGTTGGTTGAAGATAATGCTTATGAAGCTGAATTAATTGAAGATTTGTTGTCAGGTATTAGCGAAGAACAGCAGATATCTTTGACAAAAGTAGAGCGCCTTAGTGAAGCGCTAGTGTGTTTGAATCAAGAAAATTTTGACATCATTTTATTAGACCTTTCACTGCCAGATAGTTGGGGAATTGAGACAGTAGCTAGGGTACAAGAGTACGGGGTAAATGTACCGATTGTGGTGCTGACATCTCAAAATGATCAGGAACTGGCACTGAGATTAATCTCGGTGGGTGTACAGGATTATTTAGTAAAAAGAAAAATAGATGGCGAGCTTTTAATGCGATCGCTCCGTTATGCGATCGAGCGTCAAAATAGCCAAGATGCTTTGCGAAAAAGTGAAGAAAAATATCGCTCGGTAGTTGAAAATTCTCTAATCGGAATTGCTATTATTGTTCCAGTTATTGAACCCGTAATTATTGAAAATTGCAACTGGATAGAAGTTAACGATGCGTTGTGCGATTTGCTGGGCTATGAGCGCGACGAACTGGTGCAAAAAAACTGGTTGGAGTTGACTCATTCCGAGGACTATAGCAATAATATCGAACAATTATCTCAAATTTTAGCAGGTACGAGTGATGGCTATATCTCAGATAAAAAGTGGCTGCGAAAAGACGGAGAAATAGTTTATACGCGAGTTTCTCTGCGCTGTATTCGTCGTCGGGATGGGTCGATCGATCGGATGATTAAAGTAGTGTTGGATGTGAGCGATCGCTACCGCTACGAATCCCAACTAAAAGCATCAGAGGAATTTTTAAACCACACGATCAATGTCATTCCCGACCCAATTTTTGTCAAAGACGAGCAGCACCGCTGGATGATATTAAATGATGCTTCTTGTCAGTTACTGGGAAAACCGCGACAAGAACTCATTGGCAAATCAGATTATGACTTTTTTCCCAAAGCACAAGCCGACTTTTTTTGGGCAAGAGATGAAGAAGTGTTTAAGAGTGGCATCCCTAATGAAATAGAAGAAAATTTTACCGATAGTCAAGGCGAAACACACATTATTTCTACAAAAAAAACCGTATTTCAGAACCCAGATGGCAGTCAAATATTAGTAGGTACTATTCGAGATGTCACTGAATATAGATGCCAACAAATAGCCTTAGAACAAAGCGAAGCTCGATTTCAAAAACTGGTTGCGAACCTGCCGGGAGCAATTTATCAATTCCGCCTCTCAGCTAACGGAGAAAGATCTTTTCCTTATGTATCTTCAGGCTGTCGCGAAATCTACGAATTAGAGCCTGAAGTAATAGAGGAAAATGCAGAAATGATCTTTTGCAAAATTCATGCAGATGACATTTTAGATGTAGAAGAATCTATTGCAATTTCGGCGGCAACTATGCAGCCTTGGCAGCACCAGTGGCGGTATATCTTACCATCAGGAAAAGTGAAGTGGCTGCAAGGAGCTTCGAGACCAGAAATACTTAATAGTGAGGCAAAAATTGGAAATCAAGGTGATATTATCTGGGACGGTTTAGTGATGGATATTACTGAGTTGAAGCAGGCACAAACAGAGCGCGATCGCTTTTTCACTATTTCCTTAGATTTGCTTTGCATTGTGGGTTTCGACGGCTATTTCAGACGCTTAAATCCGGCTTGGTCAACAGCTTTAGGTTACAGCATTGCAGAACTTTTTGCTAAGCCGATGCTGGAATTTGTTCATCCAGATGATCGAGCAACTACCGTAGCCGAAGGGAAAAAGTTAATAGGTGGTACGCCTATTATTCGCTTTGAAAACCGCTATCTTTGCAAGGATGGTTCTTACAAATGTCTGCTGTGGACGGCATCGCCATTTAGCGAGGAAGGCTTAATCTACTCTGTCGGTCATGATATTACCTCACGGAAACAAGCAGAGTCCACACTCCAGCGACAAGCAGTAGCAATGGATGCTGCTTACGACGGCATCGCTATTCTCAATGCTCAGGAAGAATATATTTATTTGAATTATGCTTATTTGAAAATCTACGGTGTTAGTAGTCCGTCCAAATTGTTTGGTCAAAGCTGGAAAATGCTTTATGGTGAAGCAGAAATTACAATTTTTGAAAGAAATATAATACCTGCCCTCAAGAAAACAGGGCACTGTAATATAGAAGCAATAGGTCAGCGCTGCGATGGTACTCAGTTTCCTCAAGAACTGTCGATGACGATGCTTGCAGGTGGGGAGATAATTTGTATTGTTCGCGATATTACCCGAAGAAAACAAGCGGAGTTAGCTCTGCGCGAAAGTCAGCGTCGCTACCAAATTTTAGCAGAAGCATCGCCAGTTTGCATATTTCATACTGACTTATTGGGAAATTGTCTTTATGTGAATCAACGGTGGAATGAAATAACGGGAATTAGTGCAGAATTAGCAGCACAAACAGGTTGGTTGAATGCTATACATTCAGATGATGCGGAACGGGTGAATGCTGAATGGTATCAGGCTGTAATTGATCGAGTTCGTTTTAAATCAGAATATCGCTTTTTGCGTCCAGATGGTGCTGTGAGTTGGGTCATCGGTCAAGCAGTAGCGGAAATCGGAGATGCTGGCGAAATTAAAGGCTATGTTGGCACTATTACTGATATTAGCGATCGCAAACAAGCAGAATTAGACCTACTGTGCGTTACTCAAGCCGTGGAAAGCACCAGCGATGCGATCGTGATTGCTGACTTAAAAGGGCGATCGATCTATCATAATCAAGCGTTTATTCAGCGGTATGGCTACATAGCAGCAGAACTCAACGCTGCGGGTGGAGCAATGGCTATCTACCCGGAAAATAAAGCGCTGTTAGAAATGTTTAAAACCCTTCGTAAAGGTGGGTCTTGGCAAGGTGAACTCAAAATCAAAACTAAAGCTAACGAATTGGTAACAACTCTATTTAGAGCTGACTGTATTAAAGATGAAACTGGCAATTTAATCGGGCTTGTGGGAGTAATTACTGACATCACTGAACGCAAACAAGCGGAGATGGCATTGGTACAGCAATTAAGACGAGAACGGCTGGTAGTTGCGATGCTGGATCGCATTCGCTCCTCCCTCAATTTAGAAGAAATCTTGACAACTGCTGTAGAACAAGTGCGACAATTTTTGCAAACAGATCGCACAATTATTTATCGCTTCAATCCAGATTGGAGTGGTATTGTAGTTACGGAGTCAGTGGCTAAGAATCGGATATCTCTGCGGAATCTAAATATTGATGACCCCTGTTTTCGAGAGACATTTGTCGAGATTTTCCAAGAAGGCTTGGTTCGATCTATAGAAGATATTTATAGTGCTGATTTAAGTGAATGTCACATTAACTTTCTTGAACAATTTGAAATTAAAGCTAAGTTAGTTCTTCCAATTTTAAAAGTGGAAAAAAATCTTTCCAACCCTAGAAAAACCACGGAAAATCTGCTCTGGGGCCTACTGATTGCTCATGATTGTAGTGGGCCGCGTTCTTGGAAGTCTTCAGAGATAGAATCCCTCAGACAATTGTGTGTACAATTAGTGATTGCAATCCAGCAATCTACACTATTTCAACAGGCGCAAACTGAAATAGCTGATCGCAAACAAGCAGAAGCAGCACTCCAAAAAGCCGCATTAGTTGCAGAAACCGCGAACCGGGCAAAAAGCGAATTTCTCGCCAACATGAGCCACGAACTCCGCACACCTTTAAATGGCGTTTTAGGTTATGCTCAAATCCTCAAAACAGATAAAACTTTAAACCCCGATCACCAAGAAAGCCTCAGCAATATCCAACAGTGTGGTCAACACCTGCTGATGCTGATCGAGGATGTTTTAGACCTTTCCAAAATCGAAGCTATGAAAATGGAACTCTACGCCACAGAGTTAAATATTTTAGACTTTATTAAAAATATTGCCAACCTCTTTGAAATGCGGGCATCCCAAAAAGATATTGATTTTAGTTATGAACAAATATCTCCCCTGCCTAACTATGTCTATGTTGATGAAAAAAGATTACGTCAGATTCTGATAAATTTGATTGGCAATGCTGTCAAATTTACTAATAGTGGTGGAGTAACTTTTAAGGTTGGCTATGTTGGCACAGAAGCTTGGATGCGGGGACAAGAACAAAGTTGTAAATTCTCAATTTCGAGTTCTGAACTTAAACAAAATTACTTGCGTTTTTTCCAAAATGAGATTCCAGACAAACACATTCTCAAAATCCGTTTTCAAGTCGAAGATACGGGTACTGGTATAGATGAAACTAAGTTAGAAGAAATATTTTTGCCATTCCATCAAGTAGGATCGAATAAATTTGTTGAAGGTACTGGTCTGGGACTTTCTATTAGCCGAAAATTAGCAAAACTGATGGGTAGCGAAATTCAGGTCAAAAGTACCTTGGATAAGGGTAGTGTTTTCTGGCTAGACTTGGAGTTAACTGCACCAAAACTTTATTCTGAAGTGCTTCCTTTGCAGGAAAGACGCTGGCTAGTCGGCTTTCTTGGTGATAAACGGAAAGTGTTAATTGTGGATGACAATCAAGTAAATCGCTCTATGTTAGGCAGGCTGCTTTCGGGTTTGGGGTTTGAAATTGAGGAAGCGGAAAATGGTGAAGAATGTCTCCAGAAAGCAGTTGAGTTTAAACCGAATGTGATTTTACTGGATTTGCTGATGCCTGTGATGGATGGTTTGGAAACTGCGAGGCGAGTGCGACAGTTGTCTGAATTAAGAGATGTGGTGTTAATTGCGCTTTCAGCTAATGTTTTTGAGAACACGCAACAAGAGAGTCTTTTGGCTGGGTGTGATTATTTTATGTCGAAGCCGATCGAGGCAAATCACTTTTTAGAACAGTTGCGTTTACATTTGGGACTAGAATGGATTTATGAGGATTGTTTGGACGGCAAGAAGGGAAAAACACCAAGTTTATCACCGAACTCTGAGTTGCCAAATTACTCTTCTCTGTTGCCTCCGGTTGCTGAATCAGTCGTGAAAATGTTCAAATTAGCAGCTATGGGAGATATTGAAGGTATTTTTGATGAGACGGTTCAGCTTGAAAGTTTAGAGCCGAGGTTGATTTTTCTTGTTAGTCGCGTGCGCCAATTGGCTAAGAAATTTGGACTCAAACAAATTCGGACTTTTTTAAAGGAATATATTGATGGTGAGTAGTCATTAGTCATTAGTCATTAGTCATTAGTCATTAGTCACTCTAATAGCCAACCAAATAAATCTCCTACTGTCAGTAGCAATTCCCCGCCAAAAGATGGCATGGGCAATAACTGTTCTGGTTGGTCAAACACCTCGGTTGATTGAGTCGGACGATATACAAAAACTGACTGATACTCTGGATCAATTAACCAACCCATTTGAGTTCCGTGTTTGAGACAATGTAGAATATTTTTAGTAACTTTAGTTTGACTTTGGTCAGGGGAGAGGATTTCAATTGTCCAATCCGGGGCGATCGCAAACACATTTGCCACGCCACCATTTTCTTTACGGGGAATACGATCCCAAGTGAATACTGTCACATCTGGAACGATCGCGCGATCGCCAAAAATGCACCGTAGTTCTGGAAATGCCCGCGCCACCTTTTGAGGTTTGAGAGCAGCATTAGCAGCGCTTGTCAACTCGCCTTGAATGACACTATGTTCTCCTTGAGGCATGGGTTTTTGAATGATTTGACCATCAATGTACTCGCTGGCTGGTTTGGTTTCTGATAAATTGAGAAACTCTTCGAGTGTCAGAGATTTTGGCAGGGTTTGTATCATCCGATTTTACCTCTAAAATAGGAGCTTCACCTACTATTTTACTTCTTTTTTCCGCTAGATAGCAGTTCTCAAAAAAGTGAGGTATGCCCGATGCCCGATGCCCGATGCCCGATGCCCGATAATATAAAAGAGAGTTTTTGAGAGATTTGGGATTGAAAATACTTTGCCTCAGTAATGGTCATGGAGAAGATGCGATCGCCCTTCGCATCTTACGGGAACTCCAACAGCACCCGCATCCACCAGAATTAGCCGTCTTTCCACTGGTGGGCGAAGGGCAAGCTTTCGCTCAACTGGAAAACGCCCCCGTCATCGGTCGGGTGCAGCGGATGCCTTCTGGTGGCTTTATTTACATGGACAGAAGGGAGTTGTTGCGGGACGTCAAAGGTGGGCTGCTTCAGTTGACAATAGCTCAATTTAAAGCTATTCGGGCTTGGGTGCGATCGCACAATGATTCACAAAATCAGAACGCCATGATTTTAGCAGTGGGAGATATCGTACCATTGCTGTTTGCTTGGCTGAGTGGCGCGCCCTATGCCTTTGTCGGCACAGCCAAGTCTGACTATTATTTGCGAGATGAAAACGGGCCTCTAGCTAGCCAATCAGGGGGCATTAGTTTGGAAGCTTGGTCGGGCTCAGTTTATTTGCCTTGGGAGCGCTGGCTGATGACTAGAAAGCGTTGTCTGGCTGTATTCCCTAGGGATGCGTTGACCACGGAGACTTTGGAAAAGTTCGGAATTCGGGCTTACAATCTGGGAAATCCGATGATGGATCAACTGGAACCGGAAAACCCTGGATTTTACGCAGGTGACGGGGGGTTTGGGGAAAGATCGCGATCGCTCGTAATTACATTACTACCTGGTTCTAGAGCGCCAGAAGCCTATGCTAATTGGCAGTTAATTGTCGAGGCTGTGGCGGGAATTTTATCGACTTTTGGCGATCGAAAATTGTTATTTTTGGGAGCAATTTCCCCCGAATTAAATTTAGAAGCTTTGCGGTCTATTTTAGAATATTTCGGCTGGAATCAAGAGGGAAAAATTCTCACGCAGCACCGAGAAGGAAGTATTTTGCGACCTCCTGTATCTCATCCCCAAGAAATGCAACAAGAGTCTCCTAATTTCCAATTACCTTTGGCCTTTGTGCAGAGAAAGGCAACCATGATTTTGAGCCAACAAAATTTCAACGATTATTTATACGAAGCCGATTTAGCCGTAGCGATGGCCGGCACTGCTACCGAACAATTTGTCGGTTTAGGAAAACCTGCGATCGCAATTTGCGGCACCGGTCCACAATTTACACCAGCTTTTGCTGAAGCTCAAAGTCGCCTTCTAGGGCCATCCCTAATTTTAGTCAACCATCCCAGTGAAGTTGCTAGCACGGTACAACAGTTATTCTTTCAAGAACCAGACAGGTTAGAACTAATTTATGAAAATGGGAAGCGCCGCATGGGAGAACCCGGTGCAGCGCGACGAATTGCCAATTGTTTAATTGACCTATTTACCAATAGATTATAGTCAGGAATTTAGTCCTTATTTCTACATTTTTATGGTAGATTTTTCACCAAAACACCCGATTCTCGCTGAATTGGCACTACATCTAAAATATCAGTTTGCGCGCAATACTTCAAATCTTCAATCACCCCTAAACGGAGCAGTCTTTGACCATGACTAGCCGATTCTAGCAATTGAAGCAATTGATTTTGCCACTGGAGATACAGCGCCATCGCTGCAAATACTTCATCATTACCAGCAAAATCAGTAGCAGGAAGACCACTTTCTGTCAAGAGGCTGTGGGCGATCGCACCAGCACACACAGTATCTTCCAACGAATAACTCCCTTCCCAACCAGAACCAACTATGCCAATAGTTTCCGGTTGTTTATCTAACAAAAAATCCACTACTGCTTTACGATTAATTAAAGCCGCTGTTAAAACTATGGGACAAGTTGCCACTCTTTGTAGAGCGCGAGTACCGTTAGTTGTACTAATGAAAATTCGCTTACCTCCGATGTTTTCTGGCGTACAATCGAAAGGGGAATTCCCCATATCAAATCCGTCAACTTTTGCGCCACCGCGTTCTCCTGCGCGAATCCGCTTGTCTGCTGGCCATTTTTCACTCTCAGCCATCAGTTTATCTAAGTCACTGAAAACTTGGACAGCTTCCGCCCCATTATTGAGGGCAGTTGCCATTGTTGTTGTCGCCCGCAGCACATCAACTGCGATCGCACACACAGGCAAATTGCCCGTTGGGGTAAGTTCGGGAGTATGGTAAATAAAAAGTTTCACTTTGGGGCTACCTGCAATAAATCCTCATAGGCAATAATAATAGAAATTGACACTCCCAGATAACTCAATCCAACATCCATTAAATCCGTGACATCCGTTAAATCCGTTACACAATCCGTTGCCGAACTTCCTTCCCCATATGTCTAATCAACTCAATTCAAACCCTCCACACCCAATCATTAGCGCCCCCATCGGACTTCTCGCAGGTTTCACCTATCCTTTACGAGCTTTCACGCTACTTTCGCAAAATCCCCAGCTCTGGGGTTATGTATTAGTTCCAGTCGTGCTAAATTTTATAATTGGCATCACTCTTTATTTAGGCTTACTATTTCCGAGTTTGTCAGGTATAGACATTCTAGTTGCCGATTTATCCCTCCGATTTAATACTTTGATCGCTGGTTTGCCAGCTTGGCTAAGCTTTCTCGACGTGTTAACACTCGCTTTTGGCTGGTTGTTGCGAATCCTGTTAGTAGCAGGACTTTTGCTAATAATTGGATTTTTGTTAGTGCAGTTTGGCGTAATTTTGGGTTCCCCTTGGTACGGTCAATTGTCGGCACAATTGGAACTCCTGCGAAACGGTCAGTTACCAGAAGAAGAGCCGATGAATTTGAGTAGTATTTTTCAGGACATCAAAAGAGCAATTGCCTTTGAATTGAGAAAATTACAAATTTTGTTCAGCTTCGGAATACCTCTTTTAGTTCTAAATTTTATCCCTGGTATCGGCTCTATTCTTGGGACTTTGGGAGGTATAGCTTTGGGAGCAACTCTTGTCTGTTTGGACTTTTTAGATGCACCTTTGGAGAGGCGCAGACGGCCTTTTCAAGAAAAATTGGAAATTATTCGGGGCAGTTTGCCCGCTAGTGGCAGTTTTGGTTTGGTTTGTTTTGGTTTGGTAAGCATTCCGTTATTGAATCTGTTGGCGATTCCGTTATGCGTGACGGCGGGGACTTTGTTTTTTTGCGATCGCATTTGGCCGACTTATTTTGCCTCACAGGAACAAACTAGCGATACAACAAGTCAGATTAGCAATTGAAAAATATCAATAAACAATCAATGGTAAAAAACTCATGTACTTAGAATATGAAGACATCAGAAGAGTCAGTGTAGAAATCACCTCTCGGTGCAATGCAGCTTGTCCGCAATGTCCCCGCACCGACAACTCGATTTTGCCAGCAGCAGAATTAAAGATGGAGGATATTGAAAGAATTTTCCCCAAAGAGTTTTGCTCTCAATTAGATTTGATATATATGTGTGGCAACTACGGCGATGCTATGACTAGCAATACCACAATTCCTGCCATCGAATATTGGCACCGCATGGGAGTTCCTCAAGTTGGGTTGTACACTAATGGTAGCGGGCGCAATCCTGACTGGTGGCAAGCCTTAGCAAAGGCGATGACAGGAGAAAATGACAGCGTAACTTTTAGTATCGATGGTTTGGCTGATACTAACAGTATCTACCGTAAAAATACCAACTGGGATCGGATAATGCAGTCGGTTAATGCCTTCATTCAAGCTGGCGGAAAAGCTGTCTGGCACTACTTGATTTTTGAACACAACCAACATCAAGTAGAATTAGCTCGTGCCTTAGCTGAAGAATTAGGATTTGCTGAGTTTGTACCAAAAGCTACCTCTCGTTTTGTCGCGCAAGAGTTGTTCACAAAACAGTCTGAAAATCAACAGGATCAGCAGGCAGAAAACTCTCAGATAGATGCTAACAGCGATCGCCAAAACCAACCAGCAATAACTAACCTCTCAGCCCCTCAAAATCAACCACAGAGTGCTGTTGAGTTGCACCGACAAGCGGAGGACTGTTTGAGACAAGGACTGTTGTCAGAGGCGATCGCAGCCAGCCAACAAGCCCTAAAAATCAACGCTTCGACTACGCTCAGCGCACCGCCTAATTCGGCTGCTGCCTACAAAACTTTAGGCAACGCTGTTCAAAGCCTGGGGCGGATGCAAGCAGCCGCAGACTGTTATGCCAAGGCACTGCAAATTCAGCCGAATTTTCCCGAAGTTTATGCTAATGTCGGTAGTCTTTATGCTCAACAGCAACAGTGGCAACCAGCTAGTGCTTATTACCAAAAGGCGATCGAGCTTAAACCTAATTTTGCTGGCGCTTATCGGAACTTAGCCAAAGTCTTGACGCAGTTGGGACAACCTGAAAAAGCCAATTATGCTTGGTGTCAAGCTATAGCTATCGAAGCCTCTCAATCACCAAAAACAACTCAGTCTATCCCATCAAATCCAGCTAATCAGCAACTCCAACCTCCATCATTGGAAGAATACCAAAATCCACAGGGAGAGCAATTTATGCAAGTTGTAGAAACCTATGGTGGCCTCAATAATTACTACCGCAATGTAGAAATTAGCTGTCAAACTCAAGCCAGCAAAGATATCTTCATCAGTTTTGAAGCGGAACTGTGGCCCTGTTGTTGGGTAAGTCATACTAAATATGCTGTCTATAACGACACTTACAGGCCGCAGATGTTACGTTTACTTGAAAAGTACGGAGAGGGCTTTAATTCTCTCAAAACTCAATCAGTGAAAGATGCCTTGAAAAGTCATTGGTTTCAACAAGACCTCACCGCCAGTTTTTCTTGTTCTAAAAGGTTGGATGTCTGCGCTCATGAATGTGGTAAAACTTTCAATTCCACTGGTTCACAGTATATCTAATTACGAAGAAACAATAACATTTTGTTGAAAGATCCTAATTTCAGCTATAATAGACAAAATACTCCAGAACCACAAGGACTAACAGTGGAAATTCTAGACATCAAACACGGTATTCAGACATTGTGCGATCGCCTGGGTAAAACTCAGGACTATCTTTGACATCCCCGCACTATCCGCCAAGATTCAAGACTTAGAGCAAATTGCCGCTCAACCAGCTTTTTGGGATGACCAAAACCAAGCTCAAGAAACCCTCCAAGAACTAAACGACTTCAAATCTCATTTAGACCAATATCACGGCTGGCAAACGAGCTTAGAAGACGCTAGAGCCATCTTTGAATTGCTAGAGTTAGACGCAGACGAATCGCTATTTCAAGAAGCTTCATCCAGTCTTTCTCAGTTAACCCGCGACCTCGATTCCTGGGAACTACAACAATTACTCTCCGGGCCTTACGATCAAAGTGGAGCCGTTTTAACCATTAACGCCGGTGCCGGTGGCACTGATGCTCAAGATTGGACGGAAATGTTGATGCGGATGTACACGCGCTGGGGAGAAAGTCAAGGTTACAAGGTACATTTAAACGAAATTTCCGAGGGAGAGGAAGCGGGTGTTAAATCCGTAACTTTGGAAATTGCCGGCCGCTATGCTTACGGTTATTTGCGATCGGAAAAAGGGACTCACCGCTTAGTTAGAATTTCCCCTTTTAACGCTAACGACAAGCGTCAAACCAGTTTTGCGGGTGTCGAAGTGATGCCAATTCTCGATCGCAATGTAAAATTGGACATCCCCGAAAAAGACTTGGAAATCACCACTTCTCGCGCAGGCGGCAAGGGTGGGCAAAATGTCAACAAAGTAGAAACCGCAGTCCGTATCGTTCACATTCCCACTGGCTTAGCCGTGCGCTGTACAGAGGAACGCAGTCAATTGCAAAATAAGGAAAAAGCTTTGACGTTGCTCAAATCTAGGCTATTGGTGATTGCAAAGGAACAGCGGGCTTCGGAAATTGCCGAGATTCGGGGCGACATGGTGGAGGCTGCTTGGGGCCAACAAATTCGTAATTACGTCTTCCATCCCTATCAAATGGTAAAGGATGTGCGGACTGGAGTGGAAACAACTGCGATCTTAGACGTGATGAATGGCGAATTAGACCCATTTATTCAAGCTTACCTCCGCCAGGAAAATCAGTTGGTCGAGAATTAAGCCCAAATAAATTAACTGAAGAGAAAGATTTGCGATCGCAGCGGATTTAGTGTATTATTTCAGTTTTGGGCGATCGCGCTGCCAGAAACCTTGATATCATGAAATTTGATCTAACAAACACTAAGGAGAAAGAATGACCCAAGTTGTAATCGGCGAAAATGAAGGGATTGAGTCAGCCCTGCGACGGTTCAAGCGACAAGTTTCCAAAGCAGGAATTTTCCCCGACATGAGAAAGCACCGCCACTTTGAAACCCCGTTGGAAAAGCAAAAGCGCAAAGCAATTGCCAGAAGAACTAAAAGACGCTTCCACCGCAACAACAAGCCCTAGAATTAGTGGTCTATTGATTCGGCACATACAATTCCTTGCGATTCTGATACTGATCGAATACTGGTATCTTGAAATTTGCAATGCCCCCCCTATTGTAGGGGGGTTTGTTGTTTTTAGTAGCCTATTACCATATTTTGTTGTATTTGTCAAGCTTTAAAAAACATCTGCGTTCATCGGCGTACATCTGTTCTTATCTGCGGTTAAAAATTTAAGGTTCAAACACTGGTGTAGCTTTGATTGCTTGAAGTAAAGGGAATTTAGTAATATCGATTATTGTATCGTAAGGGCGATCGGGCTATCAGTTATTTTCGAGCAGTTTTTTGTATTCCTCGGATTGTCTGATATCATCTAAAGGCGATATAGGTTCAGTTGGTTAATCAGGACAAAATTTTATACATACCTGTTTTTTCCAAGACTGCAAACTTTCATTAAGTTCTATTTGAAGCTTTCCTTTTTGCCAACCCTTGGAACCAATTTTGAGAATTTGACAATCGATTCCTTCTTGAGGCGAGTTCCAGTTTATAATCCCTCCCATAATTTTTGTTTCTTCATCAATCAATAGATATTGCATTAACTGAATTATCCCCTTCTCGCGTTGGTTAGTTTCTGCTACACAATCCTGATTCATTATCTTGTTAAACTTACTGGAGGCTAGCTCTTTAAATCGGCGAACCGTAAAAGTAGCTTTACCCAATAACAAAACATCATCGCCGTCTAGTGTCTCATACCTTCTATAGTACCTTCTAGAGATTTTAAAATTTTCGTCCATTTTATTTCACAAATTTCTGCTGCTTTATATTTGATACCATTTCAAGCTATCTAAGTCAAGCTGGTCAACAAAATCAATTGACTCTCGCACTTTTCCAACTCAAACACTGACAGTTTCCCGCAACTTCTCAACAGCAACATCCAGCGGAGGCAAAGCAAAATCCTCAGCATCCATCAATTCCTTAACCTGATCAAAAATCTCAACTTCCGCCTCTTCCTGATCCGTTAGCTTATCATAAAAATAAGGATCGGTAAACCACTGTTCAAACGCTATCATTAACAAGCCATTAGGCGAAAGTTCAAACTGCCAATACTTAGAAACCCGGCTGTCAACTACCTCAAACATCGGTGCCGGATTATGGATGGGATAATAGCTGTAATTATCGTCGCAGATATAGTACCAAATAGTTCCTTTCCATTCTCGGATAGCGTAAACAACATATTCCTTACCTATAGTTAGTGATAACTCAACTGTTCTAGTGTAACCGCGTGGGGGATCTATATAATTTTCAGGAAGAGATGCACCAGTCTTAGAAATACAACGAATTTTCATAACTTAATTACCTACAGATTTTTAGGAGCAATTTTGGGATACTGTCGTTTGAACTTGAACTCCACCTCTTGAAGAGTCTGACTGTTCCGAAACCAATGGACTTGTACAGAATATCCATTAACTTCAAAAGCCTCAATACTGGTCATTTTATCCCAATCTTCAGAATTACCGCCATAAAGAGCAACAAGTCTCGGTGCATCCCCCAATAGTCTATCCGTACCGCAATGAATTACTATGCAATTACCAGCCTTAGCATCTTGCAGGAGCAATTGCTCTGGTAAATTTCTCGGACTCTCATCTGGAATAGCACCTTGATTCATAGTGTAACAGTTTCAGATCTCACTGGTTAAAAAAGTACGTCATTCAAAGGAAAAAGACTAAATTAACCTTCACTCTTTCTCAACTCAAACAGTGACAGTTTCCCGCAACTTCTCAACAGCCACATCCAGCGGAGGCAAATCAAAATCCTCAGCATCCATCAATTCCTTAACCTTCTCAAAAATCTCAACCTCCGCCTCTTCTTGGTCTGTCAGCTTATCATAAAAATAAGGGTCAGTAAACCACTGTTCAAAAGCAATTTCTAACCGCCCATTCAGTGCTAGTTCAAACCGCCAATACTTAGAAAGTCGGCTGTCAACCACCTCAAACAGCGGTGCAGGATTCTGCATGGGATAATAGGTGTAGTTATCGTCACAGATATAGTACCAAACATTATCCTGCGATTGGTAAAGAGCGTAGACAACATATTCCTTACCAAGCGTTAGGGGGAATTCCACTTCTTTCGTGAAATAAAACTCAGGCTTGAGGTAACTTTCAGAGAGAGCATTACCTGTATTGGCAATACAACGAATTTTCATGATTTTTATAACTACAGAGTTTTTAGTGGAGCTTTAGGATATGTACGTTTAAATTTAAACTCAACAGTTTGAGCCGTGTTGTTATTTCTGAACCAATGTACTTCAACAACTGCTCCCTGAATTACTGCGGTTTGGGTACTAACCATTTTAACCCAATCTCCGACTTCGCCTCCATAATTAGCAACCAGTCTGGGAGCATCTCCCAACGGCTTATCTGCACTGCCTTGAATTCGCTTGCCGACGCTAGCTTTAGCATCTTGCAGCAGCAGTTGCTCCTGCAAATTTCTCGGACTCTCATCGGGAATAGCACCTTTATTCACAATTTAACAGCTTCAAATATTGTTTGTCAAACAGAATAAAAACTCATTTTATCAGGTTCAGTTTCCGCCACCAACTTCCCCCGCAAATCACATACAGAACCAGAACACGTCTCCTAATTACATCATACAAGGTAAATTAGATAATCTCAAATTCCAGATTTTGATGTTTCACAAAATCAAAACTAAAATGATCGACCACATTAGTATCACTCAATTCAAGATTATAAAAATCAACAAAATCTGCATCAAAATAAGGCCCAGCGTGCCAAGTTCCAGTTTCTAACTTAATAAAACAATTGCCGGGAATCCGAAAAGCAACAATATCCTCTAAACTCGGTTTATCGCTATCCCCAGGAGGTGCAACCGCCATCAACCAATCCTTCCCATCCAGAGAACCCAAACACTGAGTACATTGAACGTGTCGCGTAATTTTGTGAAACTTGCAACCTTGATTTTGCAGTCGCATAATATAAAATCTAGGAATGCCATTTTGCAAATTTAACCTAGCATCCTCAGCATCAAAAAACTTACCATCAAAACTCGCAGAGATAACTTGACCGTAACTCCGAAAATTCTCCGATGTTATCCATTGTGCCGGCAATTGCTTAATTGAAATTGATGCGGTCATAAATCAGAACATCCCCTGGCTCATTTCATCAAAAACATTCTCATACAGATAGTCTTTTCTTCTCTCTTCTCTCTGTGCCCTCTGCGCCCTCTGCGGTAAAAAAAATCTAATTCCTTTCTCGATCGCCCAAAACACCATTACAATCAAACTCAGCACACCGCTGCAAAAACCGAGCCGGAATATCAGGGCGAGCCCCCCAATGCAAATGCAAATAAGAAGCATGAACTCCATAAACTCCCCAGCCCTCACCAACCTGCTCAACTTCACCGCGTTTCCCATATCTCCAACTGTGGTAAACTGGGCTAGTCGGTTCTACGCTCAAGTGCGATCGATGAAACTCATGTCCGCAAACCTCATCCCCCGCAACTAACACCGAACTATCTCTCACCGCCACAGTTTCCCGGTATCCCAAAGTCAAACGCTTTCCCATCTCAGCAGTAGACTTCAACACTCCCACCCCTTGCCAAGAATTGCCCTCGAAGTCTACAATAGAATCGCATAAGTACATCAAACCTCCACATTCAGCATAAGTCGGCATCCCCGCAACGATCGCACTTTTTACCGCATCTCGAATCACCACATTACCGCTCAATTCCTTCGCAAAAACTTCAGGGAAACCGCCACCAAAATATAACCCTTGAATATTGTCAGGAAAAACAGCATCATCAAGGGGACTCCAAAATACCAACTCCGCACCCAACTCTGCCAATAAATCAAGATTGTCCTGATAGTAAAAATTAAAAGCCCGATCGCGCGCAACTGCAATCCGCACCCCATATTTCCCATCCAAACTGTTGACAACATCATCTTTTTTAGTTATAATTCTCGAAGGGAGACTGTATCTACCCAAAAGTTGCTCAGACCCCTCACCCCCACCATTGGAAGTTGCAGCCAGCATTGGCAAAAGTTTTTCCCAGTCAAAAGCCACAGCAGCCAAATCAGCCAACTTATCGATCGCAGCATGAAGATTTGGCAACTCCTCAGCCGGAATCAGGCCTAAATGCCGATCGGGAATAGTCACAGCCTCATCCCGTCGCAGCACCCCTAAAATTGGTAAATCTAGTGGTTGCAGAGCATCTGTAAGTAATTCCAAATGTCGATCGCTCGCCACCCGATTCAACACCAAACCCGCGAAATTAAGATTTTTGTCAAAAGAGCGAAAACCGTGGGCGATCGCAGCCACAGAACCAGATAGCCGGCTGCAATCTATCACCAACAATACTGGCAAATTCAGCAAAGCAGCAACATGAGCTGTAGAAGCAAAGGAAAAATCATAATTGTGTTTTTCCTTTCCTTCTTCTTTCCCCCCTTGGGGGGGGCAGGGGGGGGTTGACTTGTGGGATGCGTAGGGGGCAGTTGACTTTCCCCCCTTGGGGGGGGCAGGGGGGGGTTGCCTTCGACTCACACCATCAAATAAACCCATTACTCCTTCAACCAAGGCACAATCGACATCTTGAATATGACGATAAAAGCACTTCTGCACGTAAGATTCAGAAGTCAATATTGCATCTAAATTCCGACAGGGGCGGCCAGTCACAAAAGCATGAAACATCGGATCGATGTAGTCGGGACCAACCTTAAAAGATTGAACATTCAAGCCGCGACGGATTAAATAAGCTAAAAGGGCGATCGTGACAGTCGTCTTTCCGGCACCGCTGCGTTCGCCAGCAATTACTAAAGCCATAGTTCTAGATTATTCACAAATAATACCTATTTAACGAACCGCGAAGACGCGAAGGGCGCGAAGGAAGAAAAGAGAAGAAGAAAGAAAAGATAAGAAAGTAGGGCAGGTAATGTCTGCCTACTAACTGTTAATTTGTTATTCCTTCTTCCTTCTTCCTTCTTCCTTCTTCCTTCAATTAGCCAACTTCAGAAATTGAGCCGTCACTGCCAAACTTTCCTCATAAAGCACGTCGCGGCCCCAACTCTGCAAATGCTGTCCCAGCAACTGTTCTGTCACCTGATCTAACAGGGGAGTCACTTGGTTAAAGCGATCGGTTTGAGCGCCGCCCTTCGTTTCCATCCGCATACAGCCGCCTGCTTCTGAACACAGGACTGTACCACAATCAGCATTCTCGTTTGTAGAATTCAAGCGCAGAGCAATCAAATCCCCAGGAACATCGCCACTATCGGCAGTCGGAATCGCAGCCAATTCTGCTTCCACAACCCGATCGTCAACACCGACGAATTTAATTCGTTGGATTTGGTAATCGCCCTCTTCCTGTTTGAAAGCCACCGGACGCCACTGGAGGCGGCTTGCCAGCCAGCCCAAATACATCAGTGCTTGAGTCGAATTGCCACGTTCGTAATCGATCGTCACGCGATCGATTTCCCCAATTGCTACACGACGTCCCGGCGGATCGAAAGCCTCAGCAGCTAACTCCTGCCACGCAGCCAGTCGGCGCCAATTCAGATCCGCGATCGGAATTCCTTCCTCAATCAAACTTTGCATCAACAGCAATTCAGCGTGAGGTTCACCAAAACAGCTAGAGTCAATAATTACAGAACTGCTAGTCGCTGCCAATCGCTGGAATAAATCGCGATCAGCATCAGGAGTCGCTTTCCACCATAGCAGGGTCGGCAAATCCGCGATCGTCAGCCCAGTTACAATACCACTCACCCGTTCCAGAGCAGCTTCGGTACCCCGGAGTGTAATGTACTCACAGCAGATTAAATTGCCACTACCGCCTTTGTGAACCGGACAGTAAGCAGCGACTTGAGCCTGGACTCCCGTATCTTCCCCCGCCGTCGGACACAGGGCAATAATCCGGCAGGGATTGGCTGCGACAATCGCGTCAGCTACAGCCGAACCGCCTGAACTAAAACCCGTTGGACCTAATTTACTGCCATTTGAGTTTTTGCGAGCTATTTCTTCGCGCAAAGTTGCCAGCAATTCAGCGTTAGCTTTGCCTGTTCTCGGTAAACCGTAAGCTTTTTGAGCAGCCCTGATGCTAGATGCGGTCATGGGCCCGGTAATCCCATCGATCGGACCATCATAAAAACCCACATCGGCCAATAACCGTTGAGTTTCTTCGGGTTCGTAGACTACAAAAGTAAAGGTTGTTGCTCTAGTGGCGATCGTCCAATCATTATTTGACCCAGATTCTCTGTAACTTTCCCAAATTTGAGCTAATTCGGCTTCTATTTGGTCGATCGAAACATCTTTAGGACTTTGCAATGAAACTAGAGGTGGAGCTTTCATCGGTGTCATAATCATCGGTTTTTTCTCCTTTTTTATTTGTCTGTTGACTGTTGACCGAAAGCATGAAGGATACAAGTTCCTGTCTTTATCCGTGGGGTCGCTTTCTTCAATCCAAAATCTAAAATCTAAAATCCAAAATCAGCTAAAGTCTTCGCCACTTGCGGCCGTCTCGATTGATTAGCAATTCTGCCTCCGCAGGCTCCCAAGTACCCGCTTCATACTGAGGTACCAGTGCCGGATCGCTCGGTGCTTCCCAGGCCATCAGGGCTGGTGTTACAATCCGCCAAGCTTCTTCCACTTCATCAGAACGAGTGAACAAAGTTTGGTCGCCCAACATACAATCAATCAACAGGCGATCGTAAGCATCGGAAGAAGTTACCCCAAACGACGAACCGTAACTGAAATCCATATCTACCGTCCGCGTCCGCAAATCTGGCCCCGGCATTTTCGCCTCAAACCTCAGCGAAATCCCCTCATTGGGATGCACGCGCATGGTCAAAACGTTAGGAGTAGTTTGTTGAGCCGCCGACTGAAAAATCATCAGGGGCACTTCTCGAAACTGAATCGCAATTTCGCTGACTTTTTTCGGCAATCGCTTCCCCGTGCGTAGGTAGAAAGGCACCCCCTGCCAGCGCCAGTTGTCGATCGTAAACTTCATCGCTACGAAAGTTGGAGTCATGGATTGAGGATTGACTCCCGGTTCCGTGCGGTATCCGGGAACTGGTTTGCCCTTCATCCAGCCTGCCGAATACTGGCCGCGAATCGCCGAATTCTCTAAGTTATGTAAGTCAGCTAAGCGTGTTGCTTGCAGAACTTTCATTTTTTCGGTACGGATGCTGTCAGCATCTAGAGAGTTTGGCGCTTCCATCGCTGTCAGACAGAAAATCTGCATTAAATGGTTTTGCAGCATATCCCGCAAAGCCCCAGAGGATTCGTAGTAACCGGCTCTGTCTTCTACGCCGACTGTTTCTGCAACGGTAATTTGTACGTGATCGACAAATTGACGGTTCCATAGTGGTTCAAAAATCGCATTTGCAAACCGAAAAACCAGGAGATTTTGAACAGTTTCTTTGCCCAAATAATGGTCAATCCGGTAAACTTGCTGTTCTTGACAAACTTCCTGTACTACTCGATTGAGAGCTTTTGCCGAGTTCAAGTCACGGCCGAAGGGTTTTTCAATAACTAAGCGATGTTTGAGCGGGTCTGCGAGCATTTTGGCTGCGCCCAATTGCCGAATCGCTTCTGGAAAGAAGTTGGGGGAAACGGAAAGATAAAATATATGGTTGCCGCGGGTTCTTCTTTGTTCGTCGAGTTCCCCTAGGAAAGCTTTGAGTTTTTGATAACTTTCGGGGTTGTCTATGTCGCCGGGACAGTAGAACAAACTCTGAGCAAAATCTTGCCAAAATTCTTCATTGCCAATTCCGCCACCAAATTCTTCGATGCCTTCGCGCATTTGCTCTCGGAAGTAATCGTGACTCCAAGGGCGACGGGCTACTCCCACCACGGTAGTTTCCGGTGGCAAGCGTCGATCGCGCTTCATCTGATAAATTGCTGGTACGAGTTTGCGTTGGGTGAGATCCCCGGAAGCTCCGAAGATGACCAGAATTTGCGGTTCCGGCATCCGTTCTTTTCGCAAACCTACCCGCAGCGGGTTTT
Source organism: Oscillatoriales bacterium (assembly GCA_043718495.1). Classification (GTDB taxonomy): domain Bacteria; phylum Cyanobacteriota; class Cyanobacteriia; order Cyanobacteriales; family Microcoleaceae; genus Microcoleus. The sequence goes on from JAYSVM010000037.1 coordinate 41,456, forward strand.
CAAGAATTGTGACCATTTATTTATTTTGCTCCTTCTAAAGCTGTGAGTCTTGCCAATACAGATTGATAGTTTGCGGTCATTTCTGCCAGTTGCTGGGTGAGGGAGTTGATCTGCCCTTCATATTCTGCCTTGAGTTCCGCCCTTACCTCTTCTCGAATTTTTCGCCTCTCAACCGCCAGACGGACTTCCCAATCTCGATCGCGCTGTAGCAGTTCAGCTTTCAACTGCCTGTTTTCGGCTCGAAGTTGCTCCATTTCTAACGCCACAGCAGCAGCGCGACGATCCCTGTCCCTGTTTTGCTGTCGGACTTCTTCTCTAAGCCGCTTATTGTCCGATCGCAGTTTCTCCAGTTCAGAATCAGTGTCTTTAGGCGATCGACCGCTTCCTCCTGAAGGAAATCGCTGATCGACCAAGCGCTGAACTGCTGCACCAGTGGGCATACCATTCGGCGATAACTTCAGAGCCTCTTGCCAGATTTCGAGTTGCAGTTCTGGTGATAATCCTGCTAGAGGACGCACTTGATTTTCCTTTGTAGGAATTTTGAGCGCAATTGCGCTCAAATTTTCTATAACCCGAGCCGCACCAATAAACTGATCCGCCGTCCGTCTGGCTATAGCCCACTTTTCCCGGCAATAAGCCTCAAAACTTTTGTGGGTTTCCCTGTAAAGTTTCTGTTCGCGAATCTCGTCAAGGGCTTTGCCGACTTCGTAAAAAGTCTGAAGTCCATGTTCCACAATGGATTCGAGTTCTTGAAGCCTCGCCCGATCGGCGATATCAAGTTGGTCGTTTGCATACTCGCTCTTGATTAGAGTATTAGTAATCTGCATAGTAAATGCCTCAGCGGTTGGAGATGGAGAATTCGAGTTGTATATGTGCCTAGATTCCTGCTATGGGACAGAATAGATTTTACTTTGTAGGAAAAATGAGCGCAATTGCGCTCATTTTTCCTAGTAACAATTTAAAACTCAGCATTTAGGAAGCCACACAATTATCTATTCCGACCCCTGAATGCTTCTGCCTCTAAGGATACAGATATTTCCTTAAGCGACGGGTGCGAGCTTCTTAACTTTGTCTTCCAAGGAATCCATCAGGGATTGGAAGGGGCTGACGAATTTCTCAATCCCCTCCAGGAGCAAGTCTGCCATCACTTTGTCCAAATCGATCTCGATATCTGGATCTTTAAGACTTTCGATCAGCGCGTAAGCTTCTGCCACGTTGTTCTCAATCCGGGGTGCGACATCGCAGTGATCAAAACAAGCTTCCACAGTGTTCGGCGGCAAAGTATTCACCGTGTCGGGGCCGATTAATTCATCAACGTACATCACATCGCTGTAGTTGGGGTTTTTGGTGCTGGTACTCGCCCACAACAGCCGCTGCACTTCTGCTCCCTTTGCTGCTAATGCTTGCCAGCGATCGCTCGCGACGATCTCTTTATATTTCTGGTAAGCTACTTTGGCATTGGCGATCGCAATTTTTCCCTTCACCGCTTCCAGTTTGGCTTTCGTAGCAACATCAGTGACTCCTTTGAGTTTTTCGTCAATCTGACCGTCGATGTTGATGTCGATCCGGCTCAAGAAGAAACTGGCAACTGAGGCAATATTGCTCACATCCAAACCTTTAGCCGCCCGCGCTTCCAAGCCGCGAATGTAAGCCCAGAAGGTTTCGACGTAGCTGTCAACAGAGAACAGCAAAGTCACGTTAACGTTAATCCCTTCGCTGATAACTCGCTCGACTGCGGGCAATCCTTGAGCAGTTCCCGGAATCTTAATCATCACGTTTTCTTTGCCGATCGCCTGATAATAGCGTAAAGCTTCACTAATTGTGCTTTCTGTATCATTGGCGATCGTCGGTGGCACTTCAATGCTGATGTAACCATCCAAACCCTTCGATTCTGCGTAAACCGGGGCGAAGATGTCGCAAGCGTTGCGGATATCTTCAAATACCAAGGATTCGTAAATTTCGAGTACAGATTTACCCGCCCGGATGCCAGCTTCGATATCAGCATCGTAAATCACATTGCCCGCGATCGCCTTCTCAAAAATAGCCGGATTAGATGTAATCCCTCGCAGCCCGCGACTTTCAATCATCTTTTTGAGTTCGCCCGACTCGATCAGATCCCGAGTCAAATTGTCCATCCAGATGCTCTGGCCGATTTCTTTGATTTCTAACAGGTGATTCTTCGTCGCTTCTGTCATGATCTTTAACTCCTACAATTTGATAATTGGTCATCGGGAATCGGGAATTGGGAATCGGGAATTGGGAATTAAAACATTCTTGCTTCCTACATCCGTTACATCCGTTACATCCGTTACAAAATCCGTTGCCGAACTTCCTTCACTGATCGAGTGTTCTAGGATTGCGCGATCGATGCTTGAATAAAAGACTCTACTAGCGCGACATCTTTTTTGCTGCCAATAATCAAAGGCGTGCGCTCATGAAGTTTAGTCGGCACTACGTCCAAGATGTCTTGAATACCCGTACTAGCCCGCCCGCCAGCTTGCTCCATCAAAAACGCCAAAGGAGCCGACTCGTAGAGTAATCGCAATTTGCCATCAGGGTTTTTCACCGTTCCTGGGTACAAAAACACACCTCCCTGAGATAAAATCCGGTGGAAATCTCCCACCAAAGCCCCTCCGTACCGGGCGGTATAGCCTTGATTTCGGTGTACATAGCGAATGTAATCCCGAAAAGGTTCGTCCCACTGCCAAAAGCTACCTTCATTAACACTGTAAATCTGGCCGGTGTCTGGAATCTTGATGTTTTCAGTTGATAGAATAAACTCGCCCAAACTGGGGTCTAGGGTAAAGGAATGAACGCCCTGCCCGATCGAATAAACGAGCATTGTACTGGGGCCGTAGAGCACATAGCCGGCAGCGATTTGTTTATGTCCGTGTTGCAGCAAATCTGAAGCCGAGCCGTCTGCATCGTCCCCTTCTTGCTTGCGGATACTAAAGATGGAGCCGACATTCAGATTGATGTCAAGATTGGAAGAACCGTCTATGGGATCGTAGAGCAGACTGTAACGCCCGATCGGACAATTTTCGGGAATATAATAGGGTTTTTCCATTTCCTCGGAAGCCAAACGGCAGACAAGTCCGCTTTGTTGGAATACGGAAATAAACACTTCATTGGCATAGATATCCATCTTTTTGACAGATTCTCCCTGCACGTTCACACCTCCTGTAAACCCCAAAGCATCTTCCATTAGCCCAGCTCTGCTGAGTCGCCTTGCGATCAACTTTGCCGCTAGTCCGATACGATTCATCAGGGCGCTGAGATCCTGAGCATCTGCACTAAAGCTGTGGAGTTGCTGGAGTACGTGACGAGATAGAGTCGTGCAATCTCGGTCTAAGGCTTGCACCTGATCGATCGGGCCTAGGCGGGCTTCCCCTGTGGGCGCGTTTACCATGATTTTGATGTCCTCCCTGTCTTGTGGCTCCCTCGTTTGGGATTTTTCAGGTGTTGCTGAATCGGCGATGAGACCGATCGTCCTGCAACTTCTATCTTAGGGAGGGTTTTGCGATCGGGCGTGGAACTTTAGGCGAACTTTAGATCCGAATCGAAAATTGAGGAGTGAGATCGGCTGTTGAGTAGGGAATTGTATTCAAAATCACTAATTTTTTGATTAACCGCAGAGGGCGCGGAGGAAGAGAGGAGAAAGTGTTGGGTTAGGGGAATTAGGTTTGTTGTATGGCAGAAAACAAACAAAAGTTATTAATCTCAGCTCGCTTAGCTTTGATTTTCATTAATATGTCAGCCCCAAAATTGCCATTGTGTAAAAGTGCGATCGTCCTTCGTGATCTTAATCGCTTCACCCTACCAATCAGTTGATTTGTGGCAAAATTTTAGTTAGCGTTATTATCGTTGATGTCTAGATTTTCTATTGAGATTTCTGAAGGTAGCGGTACAGTTATTTGTAGGTATACACCAATTTTTATTTGATTGTTTTCAAAAGTTATATTAGTTACGCTAACTTTACTATTTTCTGATAAACCGTCTTGAATAGGGACTTTAACAGGTGGCTTAGTTTTATATCCAGCATCCTCAAGCCATTCAGCAATATTTCTCCAATTTTCGATCTTTTCAATCCCTTTACCCACAAAGCCTTTAACGTATCTATAAATAGTGGCACACAGGTCAGTTTCCACACCTTTGGGATTCTTTTGCAGCTTTTCGGCGATTTCAGCGGGACTGTTGCCACAAAGCAACCCCCGCAGATGCAGCTTTTCGACGGGGGTGAGAGGCTTTCCCTTAACGGCGGCCAAGTCTGCGTACAGAGTTTTTAAGTCCCAGCGGCTTTCTGCTTCGACGAAGCGATCGTTTGTGGATGCCATAAATAGGTGTGTGTGAAGTTCCTGATGGAAGTCTAACATAATTCCTGATGTATGTCAGGTTATTACCAGACTCAGCTAGCTTATTATACTTGAAAGCTCAAGTTTAAGTGGTGCAAGTCACAAGTCAAAAAGTTGGTGGCTGGGCTTTTGAGTAATTACTGATGGCAGTTAGTGTTACGACAGGGATTAGGGCTGAATTTTGGTAATTTTCTGGGTTTGACTCTAGTTTCGGGTACTGCTGGTAATTTTTTTAATTTATTTTCTGGGTTTTGCATAATTTTGTGGATGTGGCCCCGATAAATAAATGGGAGGCAGCAATGCGCCTTCTGCGGACTGAGCTCTTTGTAAGTGCGATCGGTGAAAGCTTTGCTATGCAAAATTTTCGCTGACATCGCAAGTCCTTGACTTCGCATAAAAGTTAGGGCGATCGTCCGATAGACAAATACAGACTAACAAGTCATTTTTTCAGATACATCGAGATCCAAACAAAAGGAAAAACAATGCGCTTAATATTCTTAGGCCCTCCAGGGGCAGGAAAAGGAACACAAGCTAGTATTTTGGGGAAGAATCTAGGAATACTCCACATATCAACCGGCGAGTTATTGAGGAAAGAACGCAAAGAAAAAACAAAACGCGGTGTTGAGGCCCAGTCATATATCGATCGAGGTGCATTAGTTCCCGATCGAGTAGTCATGGAAATAGTGCAGGAACAACTGACTAAGCCAGAAGCTAAGAAGGGGTGGATTTTAGATGGGTTTCCTCGAAACGTTTCTCAAGCCGATGCGCTAGATGAATTATTAATCGGAATATCTCAACAATCTTATGACTGTGTGATTAGTTTTGAGGTGCCAGAGTCGGTTTTAGTTGAACGACTCAAAGAACGGGCTATCAAGGAGGGACGCACGGACGATACGCCAGAAGTGTTGCGTAACCGTTTACAAAGTTATCACGAAGAAACTGCCCCTTTGATCGAGTTCTATAACGACCGAAAAAAGTTAGAAACTATCAATGGTTTTATGTCGATGGAAGCAGTCACCAGTGCGCTGAAAGAAGTTGTAGATGATCTGAGAAAAAATATTTAGAACTTCCGCAATAGCTTGCTTTCAGATTCCCCCTTTTCACGGGGGACAATGAAGAATCTAAGCTTGAGATTTTAAACGCAAATTTCTGACATTTAACCTTAGTATTGTACGAATAACTACTCAAAAAATATGTCCCATAACTACAATGATAAACCCAACGAAGAGCCTAGTCTCAATTTTGAGCTTTATGCAAAAGAGCTAGGTAAGATAGCTGTAAAAGCCACAACCGGTAATGAAGGGGCATTTACAGTAGGAATCTTTGGCTCATGGGGAAGTGGAAAAACCACTCTCATGCGTTGTATCGAAAGAAAATTTGAAAGCCATACTGAAAATTTCGGAGTACAAGAGTTTGAGTCTCACTTGCATAATTTTGATAAAACTAACTTTAAAACTATTTGGTTTAATCCTTGGAAGTATGATGATACGCACGGCATCAGAAACGCACTCATTCAAACAATCTTGCGGGAAATGGCAGAAGATTCTCAAAGAGCTATAGTTAAAGAAAAATGTAATAATTTAGCCACTCGTTATAACGCTAGTCAGTGTTTCCTGCATATAGGAGAACACTTAGCAGGAGTAGCCTTTCAATCACAGATGTGGGGTATCAATCCAATTGAAATTATCAAGGGCTTTACAAATCCAGGTGGAAAAGCTAGGACAAATCCAGAACAAAATGAGGTAGACACTGACCCCTATTTATTCATTAACAGTTTTGAAGCCCAGTTTCGAGAGGTGGTTAAGGAATATGTGGGAGAAAATGGCCGGTTGGTAATCTTTATCGATGACCTAGATCGGTGCTTGCCAGAAAATGCCCTGACTGTTTTAGAATCGCTGAAACTTTACCTTGACAATGCTAATTGTGTTTTCTTTATAGGGCTGGATAAGAGAGTTATTGAACAAGCAGTTAAACAACGATACAAAGATTTGAACGTAACTGGCAAAGAGTACATAGAAAAAATGATTCAGCTTAATTTATTTTTGCCAGAAAAGAATTCAAATCAAGTGACACAAGTTTTGCAGAATGAACTAAACGAGTTAGTGGCTTGCCAGCCCTATCCCATAGATGCTAGAATGTGGAGAATGATTTTGGCAGCAACAAAAGGAAACTTTCGGAAAACCAAACAGTTTGTTATTGCCTGGGCGCTAATTAGAAATCTAGCTATCTCACTTAATGTAGCTGATGCAAATAGAATTCCTCAACTTGCAAAAATTCTTTTAATTCAAATGAATTTCCCCGAACTTTATGATGCTTTGCCCACCAAAAGCTATCATTTAATTGGCAATTTTAAAAAAATAATAGATGCTTATATTCAAGATACTCAGCTTGGGAAAGAAACACTTGCTCAATATCCAGAATGTAAGAGGTTTTTTGCAGACAGTCATTTGATCGGCTTTCTTAAAGGGAACGATCAAGACCATGCTGATTATGCAGATATCAGCGACCCCCAAGATTTAAGAAAACTTTTACAGATTTTGTCTCAAATTGGAGGGTAATGTTTAACACAATTAAAGCTTTAATACAAGAGTTGTTTGAAGGTTTAGAAACTTTCATAAATACTCCTAGCGATATCAAAACGTACTCGGAAGAAACAATTACCTTAGAATCTCCTGCAAACCAGCCACCTATTTTTGAAAGGCTAAAAAGGCTAAAAATGCTGCACAATCTTGATTTATTAACCACTAGCTTTGAAGACGCAAAAGTTATCAGTAATGACTTTTGTACCATTAAGATTTCGGATACCTTGGCACAGGCACTCTCTTTGGTAACATTAATGAATCCAAGCGATCTTATCGTTACGGATGATGAGGATAAGTTTTTAGGAATTGTGAGTAGTTTATCAGTTTCCCTTGAATTTACACCTCAATTACAAAATGTGCCTTTTAAATACAGACATAAAACGACCAAAATAGGTCAAGCCACTGAGTTGATTTTGGCTCAAGGGAAAAAAGCGATCGGTGAAGTTTTTAGCCTAGATAAAAGTTATTGTTTTTTTCAAAAAAAGAAACAAATTGATTATGCTTTCGATGAGTTTGGCAAACTTTATAAAGCGCCGGAAGACCAGAGTTTTATACCTATTTTGAGTGAGGACAGAACAATTGTAGGTGTAGTTACTTGCAAAGGAGTTTTAGAGTATCTTAGACATGACCCCTTGTTGGAGGAATCAAAAGTAAAAAATCTTTTAGAAAAGATGTCCTCAACAAAAACCTCTCTGGATCAGCTATATACATTGCTGCCAGAGGATACGTTAGAATCTGCGCTCTATGCAATCAACTATTTGCCCATACAACACATCCTAATATGCGATGCGGGCAAAAATCTTTTAGGACTGGTGAATAGAGAGCAAATTAGTGTGTTAGCACATCCGATGTACTACCACTTAATGAATACACCTTTAGGAGAAATTATGCAGCCACTAAGTAGCTTACATCTCGTTCAACCCACTGATAATCTCAAGGACATTATTAGGAAATTTCTGGAATCAGACACAGAAGTTTCTGTTCTTATGGATAGTTCTAATAGCCAAATTCCTAAAATGGTTATAACGCCAAGAACTATCCTACAGTTTGTCAAATAACTTTTCTTGAAGTATCCAACTAAAAAATCACAGGAGATTAAAACAATGCCCCCAATGCCCCAAATACCATTTACTCAACTTTTGCAAACACCGATCAATCAAATCTTACAAGGTCTTGGAGATGCAAAAAAAGTGAAAACTGTAAAAATCACTGATACTATTGCTCATCTAACTGGTAAGATGGAGTGCTTTAAAATCAGAACGATGCCAGTTTTGGATGCGAAGACTGGAAAACTGGTAGGAGTAGTGAGTCTGGTTGATGTTGCCAAAGTTCTCACACCTCGAAACACTAAACTACCGATAGAGTATCTGCTGAGTGAGAAAAAAGGTTTCGACATGACTCAGCTTAATGATGCTAATAAAGAAATGGGTAAAAAAACTGTCGGAGAAGTTTTTAACTTTGATCTTAAACCTGCATTTATTGTATCGACTGAAGTTTTAGAAGAAGCCATTAAAAAATTAATCCATAGAGATGAAAATAAGCGACGCAATAAAACGTTGGTTATTTTGGATGCTGGCGATCGAGTTGTAGGAACTTTTTCCTATGTGGATGCTCTCAGAATTATACGCGATGCGATAGGGATCAACGCATTTTTGCTCAACTACGAAGCCAATTATGTATTGACTTCACAAGTAATCACCCTGACTCAAATTGAGTGCCTACAAGATGCAATGTTTACTTTCAACGGTTTGTTTACACACATACCTATCACAACAGTGAAAGAGGGAAATATAGTGATTGGTATTGTAGATGATGTTGCTGCTGCCACGCTAGAGCATGAACTTCTTTATGAGGATTTGTGTGATTATCCTCTGGGTAAAATGATGACTAAAGTCTCGGATAAAAACACAGTGGAGCCAAATTGCCCAATAAAAACCTTAATAGGTAAATTTGTAGATGGGCATGAAAGACCAACCGCCATTTTAGTTGGAGACTATGAAGGTGAACAATTTACTATGACAGGTATCATCAGCTATGTGGATATATTCAGAAAGCTGTTAGAGTTCGTAGAGGAACTGATCACTCAACAACCTGGAAATAATTAAGTATAGTAAAGAGCGATCGCCCTTCACGTCCAAAAGTGCGATCGCCTTCCATTCACCAAAAGTAATCTTCCATGATTTAAAATAGCGAACCCTTTTTCAGTGGCATAGTCGGGTAATTTTGATAAAGTGGGAGACATAAGATGAACGTTACTCAATTAATAGAAACATTAAATGCTAATAAATTCATGCGTTCTGATGAGGAGGTAATGAGTTTTGACTTCACTTTAGCCGAACTTGCCCTACATCCTAACAGCGAATATTTGCCAGCACTTTATTTGGTTTTCGATGACAGATGCGAACAACATGAAGTCATGTATGGTCTCATTCATTTTCTGGAGTCTTTTGAACTCAAAGACCAGTTGCAGGCGTTTATTGATAGCATAGACCGGATGATTGTTAATGCGAAAGAATGGGCAATGATTCTACTTTATGGAATTCTCAATCAGGATTTAGCACGGAATTTATATAGCCAGATGTTACATTCTACCCATTCTCAAAATCGGGATATATGTACGCATTTGCTGCGTGAAATAGTTACTAATGAATCCCCTCCTTTATCTTCCCATGCTGAGTCAGTTATTTCCGGCGCAACTGCGATCGATATTAATATTGATGAAATTCAGAGGGATCTGTCGAGCTTTCTTAAACTCATCCAAGATGGTAATATCTTGGTACTCTTGCAAGACGATCGCCCAATAGCCGAAATTAAACCGATCAGATAAAGCCTCTCGCCATTAGAAAGGAGCGATCGCCCCTGATGAATAACTATATCAATAAAGAGGTAGTTTGCGATTTACTGTTGGGTGGGGGCGGGTTTATTCAGATTGTTGGTACTTGTTAGATATTGTTGGTGAACCCTTCGACTACGCTCAGGGCATCGCCCGCCCCTACAAAAATGTATCAGATATAAGTCCGATCGCCCTTAATGCCACTTCCATTAATTACAGAACAAACTCGGCTCTACATGAAAAAAACTACCCAGAATCAATGCCAACTCTTTACCAATATCTCCCTCGCCATTAACCACTTCAGACACTCTTGTTTCAGAACCCATAACGGGCACCAAATCCGCAGGTTGTAACTCTCTTTGTTCCATCAAAAACAGCAATACTGAACGAGCAGTTGCTGTGGCTGCTGGTGCATAGTATTCTTGCTCAAATTTTTCAATCAATACAATCAGCAATTCATATAACTCATTTTCTTCAGGAGTGCGATCGCGCTGGTGCATCAACTCTTCCACCATAGTCAGAGCCTTTTCATTATCCGCTTCAGTTCTAATTATTTTCGGCTGGTACTGAGACAATAACTCTTTGTATTTATCTGGATTAAAAGTAAGGGTCATTTTTCCATTTCTCCTTATCATACTCAGCATGGGTGAGAATATATTTGATGTAAACTAATTGGCTTTCATAATCAATACTAACGATTAATCGATAATTATTACCTTTGATATTAAAAACTGTAAACCCCCCAACAGCTTCGGCTTTAGGAAAAACAGATTGTACCTCAATTAAGTTAGACCATTTAGCCTTGCTAGTAATTTTAAACCAGTTATCCAAAGCTTCCCCGCAATCAGCATGAGTTTCGCTGTATTCACGCACCCGTCGGTAGCTGATTATGTGCATCTACTATAAGCAATTTAAACTAAATTTTAGTTTAGCTCAGCCAATTTCTTTCGTCAAGTGCGATCGCCCTTAATGTCCAAAAGTACGCGCGAGCGTAGCTATCCCGTAGGGAATCGCCCTCCTAAAATTAGTTAATGGTATAATCATCAATCAAATACCATTTAGGAATCAACCACTTATTTTGAATAATAGCAGAGATACTTCTGAAGACACTCCAGAAGTTATAGAACAGGATATAATAGACCAAACGATTGAAGTAGGAAGTGGTTGCGATTGGACAGGTACTGGTAAAAAACCCGGTTTCTTTGTCGAAGTCCCTAATTCCTATTAGAAATTATCGCGCCTTGAGTGTCGATCGCGATCGCCCTGACATCAGCCTTCACTCCAAACTCCCCCCAAGCCGCCGCCATTTCCCTCACAACCGCATCAGCATTAGTAGCATCCGTTAAAGCCAAAAGCGTCGGCCCCGCACCGCTAATTACCATTCCACAAGCCCCTGCATTCAATGCAGCTTCTTGCACAGCTTCATATCCCTGAATCAGCGATCGCCGGTAAGGCTGGTGAATCTTGTCTTGGAGGGCGCAGCGCAGCCAATTGCGATCGCCCGTAGCCAACGCCCGTACCAATAAACCGAGGTGTGCGGCATTGAAAATCGCATCAGCCCTGCTGTAATCTGCTGGCAAAACTTGGCGCGCTTCGGCTGTGGAAAGTTCAAAATCGGGAATCGCTACCACCGACACAATATCGGGATGCCACGGAATATCGCAAATTTGCCAGGGAACCCCCTCCTGCCCCCCCTTAGCAAGGGGGGGTTGGGGGGGTGCATCGCTAGCTGCGAGGCGACATCCTCCGAGTAAAGCGGGGACAACGTTGTCGGGATGTCCTTCAAGTTCGATCGCCAATTGCATCACTTCCACCTGACTCAAAGGCGAACCGGCTAATTCATTTGCACCGACTAACCCGCCGACAATAGCTGTGGCGGAACTTCCCAAGCCTCTAGCCAGCGGCACTTGCATATCTATGTGTATGGCGACGGGCGGCGGCGATTGTTTGAGGCGATCGTACAAAGTGACAAATGCTACATAAGCGAGATTACTTTCATCTGTCTTGACTTTGGCGGCTTCTTCGCCCGTAACTGTAATTTTTAGTTTCTCGGTTGCTGAGGGTTCGAGTCGGGAGAATTGGAAGCGGTTATAGAGGCTTAAAGCGGCGCCGATGCAGTCGAATCCGGGGCCTAAGTTGGCGGTTGTGGCGGGTACGGTAACGGTGATTGTGGAGGTTACGGGCATTGTTTGAATAGTGGATTTGGAGTTTTTAACCGCAGATGTAGGCGGATGAACGCAGATAAACGCAGATGGAATAATAATATACTATGTTTGCGGAAGCATTTGAGGTTCCAGTATTTGCAGATGTTTGATGGCATCTCGATAATCTTTTGTATTGCCTGCTTTTTGATAGAGTTCGGCGGCTTTTTGATAGTCGCCGATCGCACCCGGTTTGTCTTCTAATAATTCGCGGACTCTGGCGCGGTTGTAGTACGCATCACCGTAGTTGGGGTTGATGGCAATTGCGCGATCGAAATCTGCTTTGGCTGCTGGGTAGTCTTTCAGATCGCGGCCGTGAATGATGCCACGTTTGTTGTAGGCTTTGGCGTAGTTTGGATTGAGGCGGATGGCTGCGGTGTAATCTGCGATCGCCCCTGGAATATCTCCAGCCTCTGATTTTGCTAAACCGCTATTGAAAAAGTCTTCAGCAGAATTTTCGGCAATCGTTTTTTGAGCTATTAATATTGTTGAGGATTGAGCAGAGGCAGCAGGAGATATATTACCAAAGATAGTCAATATTCCTAGAGTAGCAATTAAATTGTAAAATGGTCTTTTCATAATCTAAGTAGGTGCACGCTAATAAACCTGGCTGTGTCGTATGGTGTAAAGTTGTCAGAGTCCTTGGGATTGCTTCGTTTCACTCGCAATGACATATTGATTTATTTGTCTACTCATCTACTTAGGCAAAAATTCGAGCGACTGAACAACTAAAACCAGGTAACAAAGGCGAGGTCAATTCATCAGCGCTCAACAGCGTAGCAACTAACCTTAAACTTGCTTGTTCCCTGCGATAAACTTCTATTTGTCGCAACCGCCAATTCACAATCCAGTATTCTTGTACTCCCCGCACTGAATAGAGTCGGAGTTTCAAATCTCTATCCCGTCTTTCATTATCTGCACCGGGGGACAATACTTCAACAACTAACTCAGGTGAGCCGGTTAAATGTCCGGCTTCGTCTAGCAAAATAGCCAAGCGTTCATTGCTAGCCCAAACTAGATCGGGAATTACGTTATCGGCATCTGTGAAAATAAGACCCGGATTGATTCCTGCTTGTCCTAAATTAGTCTCTCGCGACCAAGTATTGAGTTCTTGGTAAAGGTTGCCTATAGCCTGTTGATGACCCCAATGCGGTGCTCTAGTCACAAATAGCTCCCCATCAATAATTTCATAGCGATCGCCGTGATCTGGCAAGAGTTCTAAATCTGCCGTAGTCCAGCGTACTTTATCAGATATTGTCTGGCTCATACAAACACTCTTTATAGGTGATACGAACATTCTAGACGATCGAGCATCTAAAGCATCAATAGGTTTTAATTACTGGTTTGTAGTAGAACTTTAGTCCTTACTACAAACCATGAGATTACTTCAATATAGTTTTAGAAGCAATTCGAGTTTTCTTGCGATCGCCTTCACTCAATTCTTCACCAGACTGCAAACGAGTAGCAGAAGTTTGGAGCACAGTTGCGGCACTTTGATCGCCCATTTGCAGAGCAGTTTTAGCCGCCGTTTGGAGCATCGTTGCTGCACCAGCCCGATCGCCCTGTTGCAATCTGGTTTCGGCAAGTTGAGTTTGACGGTATTTAGCCAAAGCTAAAATATGTTGCTGTACCATTGGATTGATTGCTGGCTGATAGACTTGCATCACATTAGTGGAAAGTGCCACTTGTTCCGAGAGCAAACCTTCACCCACAGCCGGATCGTCGTAGCGAATTTGCAATTGCCCGATCGCCTGTCTACCTTCCGGCAACTGTCCAATATAAATATTAGCCAACACAACTCGCTCTACATCCTTCATTAAATCTCCCAAACGTACCATAAAGCGATCGCCCTCTTGCTGTACCGGTAACTCGATCGTATCTGGAGCAACTTGGGCGATCGGCTTAAGTTCTGCTAACCGTACTTTTGGCATCAACGACAATAGCAAATAAGCATTAGTTAAACCTACAGATTGCACGCGGGTAAACAGCTTGCCAAACTCCTCAACCGCATCTTCAGGACGCTGAATATGAGCCAAAGCACCGCCACCAGCATCAGCAATCTTTTCCAAAATATCCTGATTCCAGTTATCTCCAAATCCCAGAGAATTCAAAGTCATGTTATACTCGGCGGCCAGTTTTGACAACTTCAAACAGCGGTTATTGTCGCCGTGTTCGTTTTCGCCATCAGTCAACAGAAATGCCTGAGATATTGCCTCTTTCTTCCCTTTGCCCAACTCTTCAATACCTAACTTAATGCCCTCATCAATGGCAGTGCCACCAGCAGGACGCAATTTTTCAATTAGTCTCTTAATACTAGCGGGGTCTTCCACAATTTGATTCGGGACAAGGACTTTGGCTTTGTGATCGAAGGCGATCGCACAAAACCGATCCCCAGGCTTCAACCTGTCCAGTAGCTGTCCAGCAGCCTGTTTCACCGTTTCCAAAGGACGTCCACTCATCGAACCGCTGTGATCGAGAATCAGGCACAGATTTAAGGGTACGCTGGAGTCTTGATCCGAAGAAGTCGCAGACACCGAAATAGCTAGCTGGCGCTGGCTTGAGGGCGCAGCAGCATCAAGGTTAGCGTCATTCAAGGCAGGGAGCAAACTAACTTTCATGCGGGATACCTAAAGATTGCGTTACTATTTCTTTAAGAATAACTGCTATACAAATACTATACAAGTCTAGACATTTGCTTCTTACTTCATCGGGAGCATGGGAGCGGCTATCCCTCAGTAAGCTTTCACGGTTTAGCCAACCGTGATAAATTTATCGCTGCATTCAAATCTCTGTCTATCGAATGACCGCAACTTCCACAGTTATAAGTCCTTTCTTTCAGTGGCATATCTTGAATATGTCCGCAATTTGAACAGGTTTTACTTGATGGAAACCAGCGGTCGGCAACAATCACTTCACAACCAAACTTTTTAGCCTTGTATTCCAACTGACGCTTGAATTCATGGAATCCACAGTCGGCTATCACCTGAGCTAATTTGTGGTTTTTTAGCATCCCAGAGACATTTAAATCTTCTACTACTATCATTGCGTGGTTTTTGCATAAGTAAGTAGTGATTTGATGCAGAGTGTTTTTTCTGAGGTTTGCTATTTTTGCATGGTGCTTTGCTAGCTGGATTTTGGCTTTGTATCTATTGTTGGAACCTTTCACTTTTCTGGCAAGAACTCTTGATAGTCTCTTGAGTTTTAGGAGGTGCGCTTTATAGTGCTTTTGGTTCGGAAATACTACGCCAGTTGAAAGTGTAGCCAACTCTTTGACACCCAAGTCAACTCCTACAATTTCATGAGTTTTGACTGTGGGTTCATGAATTTGCTCGTAAGCAAACGCGATAAACCAACTGTCGGCAGTACGCGAAATGGTGATTGACTTACAAGTTGTGTGAGGTAGTCCTTCGTGAGTTTTTACCCAGCCGATTGTCGGCAACTTTATAGACGTACCGCCCACAGGGATAGGCTTACCACTCGCATCAATAGTGAAAGAGTCGTGATGCCCCTTCTTTTTGAATCTGGGATATCCACCTTTTTTTGAAAAAAATCTAGAGAACGAATCTCCAAGATTGTCAAAGGCGTATTGAGTTATTTTTTGGCAAATCCCTGTTTCTTTGATCCATGTGAATTAAGGTTTTACATGATTGTTGAAGAATTTCTTGAGCAGGTATTTATTGGGCTTTAATCCATCTTTATAAAAGTTACTCCAAGTCGCCAGTCCCCAATTATAAGTAAACCTCGCTATGCCAGCGTGTTTGCTCATAACCCTTGCTTGACTCTTGTTTAGTTTTAGCTTTGTTTTGATGGATAAAAGCATTGTTCGACCTCAACACTGGATTTCTTTGTTTAATCTTGCCACGTCTTGTACAGGTTTGTTAATAGCATTCTTTAGGTTCTCTTTGATTTCCCTGGAATAATTTCGCAGACCGTGTTATTTTGCGGTTTCTGTTGGCGGCACACCATTGGAGGTCTTAAAGGAGTATATTAGAGATCAAGAAAAGCCGTCCTAGAAGGACGGGGCTTGTATCCCAATTTCTTGGTCAACAACCCAATTCCGTCGAGGAACACTTCGACTTCGCTCAGTGACCGCTATCTGCCCTCCTTACTTCGATGCCCTTAAGCTGAGTAAAGCTACTTATGCAGAGTGTAGCTGAAGTATGGTGGGTGTCCCCAGGCAAAAAAAAACTAAAGATGAACATACCCATTAAAGCAATGCAATCGCAATACTACGGAGAGGGCAACTCTCGAACTCCCCCTCCCGATTTACCTTCCCTGTTGCTGAAAGAGCGGATCGTTTATCTGGGTATGCCTCTGGTGCCTGCGGTAACAGAACTGATTATCGCTGAACTCCTGTTTTTGCAGTACGAAGACCCAGATAAACCCATTAAAATCTATATCAACTCGACAGGTACTTCTAATTACAGCGGCGAACCTGTCGGCTTTGAAACGGAAGCTTTTGCGATCTGCGATACGATTAGGTACATTAAGCCGCCCGTGCACACTATTTGCCTCGGTTCGGCAATGGGTATGGCTGCGATGCTGTTAGCGGCTGGTACAAAGGGCTTTCGGGCTAGTTTGCCCCACGCTTCGATCGTGTTGCACCAACCCAAGGCTTATACGCGGGGTCAAGCCACGGATATTCAGATTCGGGCTAAGGAAGTTTTGGCAAATAAGGCGACGATGCTGGAGATTTTTGCCAATTGTACAGGTCAGCCGATCGACAAGATTACTAAAGATATGGATCGGTTGCTGTATCTGACACCTTATGAAGCTAAAGAATACGGTTTGATCGATCGCGTTTTGGAAAGTTCGGAAGAATTGGCGAAACCGCTGCCGGCTGGAGTTATCTAATTTGGGAATGGGGAATGGGGCATAGGGCATAGGGCATAGCGAATGAGTAGTAATTAAGGGTTAATGGCTAGTAGTTTTTACCCTGATTAGTTATTCAATAGTCATTAAAAGACTAATAATTCCCAATTCCCAATTCCCAATTCCCAATTCCCAATTCCCAATTCCCAATTCCCAATTCCCAATGCCCAATGCCCTATGCCCAATGCCCAATGCCCAATGCCCAATGCCAGATTACCAACTAAAAGGAGTTCCAAATTATGCCTATTGGTGTGCCAAAAGTTCCATACAAAATGCCGGGGGGTTATGATACTCAGTGGATTAATATCTACGATCGCCTTTACCGCGAACGGATTATATTCTTGGGCAGAGATGTTGATGATGAAATTGCCAATCAAATCATCGCTGTAATGCTCTATCTGGATTCGGAAGATTCGGGTAAGGATATTATTTTGTACATCAATTCCCCAGGCGGATCGGTGACGGCAGGCATGGCGATTTTTGATACCATGCAGCATATTAAATCGGACGTGGTGACGATTTGTGTGGGCTTGGCTGCTTCGATGGGTTCTTTCCTGCTAGCTGCTGGTGCCAAGGGCAAACGGTTAGCTTTGCCTCACTCGCGAATTATGATTCACCAACCTTCTGGGGGCGCGCGGGGACAAGCTACGGATATTCAGATTGAGGCTAAGGAGATTCTCCGATTGCGCCACCAACTCAATGGTATCTATGCGAAAAATACCGGAAAGCCGATCGAGAAAATCGAAAAAGACATGGATCGGGATTATTTCATGTCGGCTGATGAGGCGATGGAATATGGTTTGATCGATCGCGTGATTGACGAACGTACTTAAAGAGTTGATGGTTGATGGTTGACGGTTGACGGTTGACGGTTGACTGTTTAAATCTCCACCCTAAAACAATTTTTGGCAGAATCTTTACATTTAAAGGTTCTGCCATCTTTAATGGTACTATTAACGCTCATTTATGCTAGATGGATATTGCAGATTATTACCGACAGTTAGGACTCAGATCTGGTGCGAGTTTGCCGCAGGTTAAGGCTGCTTATCGGCAGCTAGCCAGACAGTATCACCCCGATGTGAATCCGGGAGACGAGGCAGCTAAGAATCAGTTTATTACAATTACTGAGGCCTATAAGTTCCTGGTGAATATTGCTCCCTCCGATGGGGCGGAGTCGAAGGTTCCCGATTATACTAAGCAGCAGGCGGTGGGAAAAACTCAACCGCAGACAGTGAAGGTGACTAAGAAACCGTCGCCAACTGAAAATAGCCACGAGTTTTCGGCTGCGGAAGAAAAGTTAAAGCAAGATGCTTATCTTCAATTACAGCAGTTGCTGAAGTATCAGAGGTTCCCACGGGCGATCGCACTTGTGGAAGGTTTGGCACAGCGGATTCCCGATGATGCGGAGGTTCGTCAATGGCAGGCGATCGTTTATCAGCGCTGGGGAAGGTATTTAATCGGAGAAAAGCAGGTTGATAAGGCGAGAATTTATTTGAAAAAGGCTGTGAAAACTGACCCTCACAATCGGGCTTTATGGGCAGAAGTAGAGCGAGATTTTCGCAGGTTAGAACAGATTTATTAATTGGGAAATTGGGGATTGGGGGTTAGATCAAATCCGGTAGCATCGAAATTATTAGTTAGTTGCCGAAATTAGGAGACGGCAGTGCCGTTTCCCTACCCGATTAATTGTAGGGAAACGGCACTGCCGTCTCCTCTTCTCCTCTATATCATTCGCGTGCAACCGGAGATGATATTAGATAAAATCCGGTAACATCGAAATTATTAGTGAAATTAGGAGACGACAGTGTCGTGTCCCTACAGTATTATTGGCGGTAGGGACACGGCACTGCCGTCTCCT
>JAYSVM010000038.1:0-106806 GCA_043718495.1 Oscillatoriales bacterium
CGTGTCCCTACAATTAATCATGGTAGGGACACGGCACTGCCGTCTCCTCTGTATCATTCCGGTAACACCGGAATTGATATTAATTCAGATTAATGCAAATTATCGTCCCAGACGCCGATGTAAATTCGATCGCGCTCATTACGTTCGATCGCACCTTCGACAGAACCCTTCCTAAATGTAAACCGATTACTCCGCCGCTGCTGCACGTCTCGGAACCCTTGCATTATCTCGCGATCCGCCCCGCCCAACATCCCGTTTAACGCGGTTCGCACTACCAAATCATCCACAGATTGAGCAAAAGAACCCTCGGTTTGAACTAGCTGGCCGGAATCGCGATCGTAAATGTAGCCTAAAGTAATCTGATTCGGCACCAAATCGTAAAGTGCGGTGCGAGTATTCGGCCAATAGCCTTGGCGTTGAGTTTCAGTCGGTTCTCCCAATTCATTAAGTATCCGACTTTCTGCTGTACCAACCGCAAAACCAGGTATTCTGGGGATTTTTTGATCGCCCTTTTGCGGTTTTTCTTCACGGGGCGATGGTGTGGGAGTCGATCGCCCGATCGGTCCTTGCTCTTCAATCGGTCGATCCGTTGGTGCGGGTGACTCAACCGCAAGAGAAGGTGTGGGTGAAGGTGTTGGAGTTTCTAGCTGAGGTTGAGGAGTTTCTTTTGGTGTCGGAATTGGCGCAGGCTTTGGAGTTTTTAGCTGAGGTTTGGGAGTTTCTTTGGGTGTCGGAATGTGATCGGGGCGATCGGGCATTTCTCGATTTGCGGGGGGAGAAGTGCGATCGGATTGGGATACTGGTGTGGGATCGGCAGAAGGGCGATCGAGCAAAATTCTTGCGATCGCCACAAATCCTCCGAAAATTAGGGCGATCGCCACCAACCCCAAAATCAACCAAACTTTGCTTTCCCGTCCCCCATTCGTCACGATAGCAGGCGCTGTTTGCGAATTTTCAGGCCTCTGAACACGGTTTCCCATCACCGCGACAGTCGGGCCGGTACTCGCAGCAGGGGAATTCGTCAGCAACGACAACCATTCATCCACAGTTGCAGGGCGATTTTGAGCTTCTACAGTCATCCCTCGCATCACCGCTTGGCTGACGGTTGTACTTAGCTGTGGCTGCAAATCGCGAGGTGTGGGCATCGGCTGACTGGTGCGGAGAATTGCAGCTACGGGCACTTGTCCAGTTAGCAAACTATAAAGCGTTGCAGCCAAACCGTAAACATCTGTAGCGGGCGTGTATTTTCCTTGGGCAAAATACTGTTCGGGCGGCGCATAACCGTCGGACACCATATTAGTATGAGATTGAGTTGCACCGGGTGTAAACTCGCGGGCAATTCCAAAATCAATCAGCACAACTTCCTGGGTATTTTGGCGCAGAATGATGTTTTGTGGTTTGATATCTCGGTGCAGTAAACCGTTCTGATGAACAACTTTCACAGCAGCACCAACTTGAGTTATGTAGGAAATTGCGAGTGCTTCTGGAAGCGGTTTATTTGGCAGCACGACATCGCCCAAATCCTGACCGGCTATATAGTCCATTACCATGTAAGGCTGGCCGTCTTCCACAAAGAAATCGCTGACTCGGACGATATTGGGATGAACGCAGGAAGCTAAACGTCTGGCTTCGTCTTGAAATTTGCGATCGAACTCGGCAAAATTTGGTTGTCGCCGCAGAGATTCGTTGAGGGTTTTGATGACTACAAATTGTCCTAAGTAGCGGTGAGTTGCTCTGAAGGTAATCCCAAAGCCGCCGCGTCCCAATTCTTGTTCTAGGGTATACTTTCCACCCTGTAAAGTTTTGCCGATTAGCGCATCCATAGGTTCAGGCGATCGCACTTCAAATAATATCGCTGATTATGGCACGTATGGTTAGCCAAGTTACCAGTCTAAATGGCGATCGCATTTCTCGAAGGGGATCGCAATCCTTCTATGTTAGCGTCTAGGGTGCGTCAGAACAATTAATCTCTGATTTGAGTGCAAAATTCGCCATGACGCATCCTACTCATTACATTGCAACTAATTTATCAAGGGTGTAGGATGCCCAACGTTGTACTTCATTTTCTTGTAAAACTTCCGCCCCCAAACTCCTGTAAGTTGAGATAGTTGTTTTATACACTTTGTTTAGTTTTTCATAATCCGGCCACTCTTGTTTTGGGGAAAGCGCAACAATTCCTATAGGCAATTTAGGGTCAGATTCTTTAACATCTAAAATCATCCAAGAAATAGAATCTTGCAAAGTTTCAGGCGGGTGAACTTCAAAGGATATCCCATGCGCGACTAAGTAAGGTTGACCGTTAGCAACAACCGCATCAAACGTGTGTTCTTTATGACTTCCTTTTACAGGAAAATCATTTTTGAGCATTTTTTTGAGAGCAGGTTTATCATCATAGGATGTCAGAGTTGTTCTAATTATAGAAGTTGTAATTCTCGCAGCATCTTGGCGATTTCGCTTGGTTTTTACAGGAACTACATTAACCAAGTAAGTCTGCGCGATATCTTCTAATAAACTCTCGACATCCTCCAAAGATCCGCGAGGTTCTGTGAATTGAATACTATTAATCCAACCCCGTGCAATTTTTTTTAATCGCTCATGTTTAGGAGTGCCATTTGGCTCATCTCCGGGAAAAAGTAAACTCTCACTGGCGGCGGAGTTCATTTGTTTCGCAAAGTCTCTGAGAAAATGAATATCTTCGCCACCAAAAGCCTGCACTCGACTCCAATTATTCAAAAATTGTACGCGCACATCATTGTCATCAAAAGCAACAACGCCAATATTAATCCGTTCATCAGCGATGGGATTGGGGACGTATTGAACGATACTATATTTGCTTGCCATTGCTTTTGCCTCCCTCGATCAGAAAGTGCTTATAAAAAAGTTAATAATTGTTGTTGCTGTCTAGTTAAGTATTCTACTAGAGTAACACGCTCGTCAAGAGTTAGCCCCCACTCGCTAGGCGGAGCCGCTACTGCTTGAATGATTGTTTTTTCGCTGACGCTTGAAAGCGCCTGGAGTGCGGAGCTAATCTCATCTTTGGTAAATTTGCAACGTTTGTACAAAAATTGGTCTAGTTCAGCTTGAGGTGCTTGCGTGAGGTCACTCTTTGTCCAATTGGGCCCGCCCGGAAAGAAATGACCGTGATCCACTGAGTGAACTAAGTTAGGGCGTGATTTTTTATAGATGAATTGACAGTCATTACTGTACACCCATCCATACAACACACAGAGTAACGCAAATCTCGCTCGATTTTCGCTTTGATTAATGTAATTAACGGGTTCTCTATCATCAGAACAATCTGCGATAAAAATAGTGCCGTGTGCTGTACCAACTGCGAGATAATTAAAATTTGGATCTTCTTCAATTAGATCGCTTGAAATTTCCATAATTGCCGGTTGTCCGACTGGTGCCCCCATTGCCACACCGAGGCGGGCTACTACTTGATCGTTAATAACTTGCCGGCCTGCTTGTTGTCCTTTAATTACATATTCTTTCTTATCAATTCCCCTAGCTAAAACCGGACGTGCAGCAGAATTCCATCCCCGACGAATTGTGATCGCCAGTATAGAATCTTCTGGTTGTGAAAGCTCATCGCTTAGCTTTCGCTTCCAGTTTTCCCTAGAGTTTTCTATGTTTTCACTTTCGCTCACAAAAGAAACTAGCAATTTTCAGTAGATTCTCTAACTTTACCTTAAAATGTGCAATAACAATACTCAGGATAGTTTTTGGAACGATACTAGAAGCTCTTACAAGCTATACCAGATATCTAAAGGTTCAATCATCAAGGTTGACAAATGTCGGTGCTAAAGCTAGTGAAAGTCGAGCTTGCCAATCTTTTACATCCCCTTCAATCCCAGGATACTCTAACTTGAAATTGTCCCAATCTAGATATGCTGAATATTCTGATTCTGTCCAAGGAAATCCCGATTTCCAGGAAAAATCTGTTTTCAATGCAGCCTGACTCTTCCAATCTTCACTTGACTGAAGAACTTGATAAAGAATATCAAATGATAATGAAGTTTGCTCCGCTAAAAGTGTTGCATCATACAAATCTTTGCCTTGTGGATAAGTATCTGTTTCTAACCACAGCAATTTCCATGCCAATGATAGTTCTTTAGAAGCTGCCCACACTAACCTACTTTCACCAATTGATGAAGGGATATAGACTTGAATGGGATCGGACAATAATTCTTCATTGAAAACCACATCCATATGCAAATCTCCTGAAGGAAAATCGTCTGTTTTCCAGGGAAAAATAATACGCCTACCAGATGCACGTTCATAAGTCCAAATATCAGTTATGGCGATTTTGTCAACTTCAATAATCGCATTGCCTACTTGAGGATGCTTTGAAACCATCTCAATTAATCCACTGAACAATTCTTGAGACAAATCGGAATTGACGTTAATATCATAAGGTCTAAAAACCCAGTCTATATCACCGGGTTCTCTTGCCAAATCTCCTAACCATGCTTTTAGTAATAAACTACCTCGTAACACAAGGTGATCTTTCCAGATTGAACAACTAATAGTTTGCAGCAGATAATCCATCACTTGCCGACGAATATTCAGCCATTGAGTTCTTATTTCGGGATCTTGAAACATTGGATCTCCCAGACGAAATGCTCCCCGAAGATGCTTCTGCGGAATTAATGCAGGCTCGAAAATAGTTGGGCGTTCAATTTTCTGACCTTGTTCTGAAACAATGATATATGTCTTCGGATTGTATTGTATAAATCCTTTCAGTTTAGATTCTCCTTGAAGGGCGACGGAGGTTCCACATCTGGTACATTTATATATCTGACCTAGTGTATGTACGTCCGAGATTTTATTGGGTTGTCCGCAGTTGCAGCATTTAAAGAGCGCCATTATTCACCCTATCCTTTGGTATAATAATCCCTGTGCCGTTGGTAATTTTTTCCCTTGAATCCAACCTGTATCAAGGTCGAGATTACTATCATAGACAACAAATTCTGCTTCGACATCGATCGCAAAATATGCCAAATTTGCGATCGCTTTTAAGAGAGATTGAAGTTGTTGTTGAGCTTCCACACAACCAACGGAGATACAACGCTGAGTGACAAATCGCTCGTGATATTGGTCACTTCGAGTCTGGAAGAGATTCCGAGAGAGATGGGCAGAATGTCCTTCGGCGACGTGAATCAGAGGCAGAATATCGGCAGAAGGTTCAAGCAATAGTTTGATATGATGCTCAAAGTAGCGATCGCATGAATGATTTAGTGCTTCGGCATTAGACTGCGGAACACCCTGGTTAGACAGTGCAGCCTCAATTTTGATCCGTGTCACCGTGAAGCCTTCAGCATTTAGAGATTGGGTTGAATCAAATGCCACCTTTAACTCATTTTTTAGGCTACCTTGCCCATGCCGCGTCAACATTAATTGAGATACATTAATTCCACGATCTAAAACTATATGAAGCAGTTTTAGACCATGATTAATTCCCCATTTTTGAAGCGCCTCTACTCTGTCCAAGTCCTTCAGGAAAACGGTAATATGAGTTTCAAATTCTCCACTGAATTCCATGAATTCTTCCTAGTAGGTCGGTTCACAGCAGCCTCACTATAATACACTATCTAAACGCTTGTCTCGGAACTCTTGCCAGTTGGTAAGCGCCCCGACTCTCCAACAGTTGATATTCATTTGGTAACAATCCAAATTTCACAAATTTATCGGGATACCCTAATACCAAAATAGACGGAGAAGTTTGGTTGTGATGGGATTCTTCCATATAGTCGATCGCACCTTTGGGCAGTCGGTAGTAAGTTACTGGTAAATGGGAATAGAAAACTACACTAGGTTTCGCAAAACCAATCATCATAAACTCTTCCCCAGGCAGTTTTTGCTGAACGGCAATCTGTGCTAGTTGTCGCAGAGGTAATTGGCGATTGATATCAACTAAATTGTAAGCCGGAGTTAAACCAAAGATGATAAAAGCGACTAATCCGATGAAGTTAACAACCAAAATCCAGCGTTGTTGACGTTTCCAGAGTAAAATTGCGATCGCCCCAGCCGCAATTATCCAAATCACACCGCCCAAAATCAGCAATCCCGACTGTTGAAGTGCTTGCGGAAAATTTGGCATCGCCGGATCATCTCCCAGCCAGTGATAGCAGTAGAAAATTGCTCCAGCTAGAACCAATAAAAATACGATGTTAACAATGAATGTAATTAACAGCGACTTTGGTAAAGAGTTCTGCTTTTTATCTAATTTTACCCTTCTTCCTTCATCTGCTTTCCCAGCAATAATATCCCCCCACATCAGCGTTACCAAAATCGCAGCCGCTGGCAACAAAGGCAATACATAACTCGGCAATTTTGTCACGGAAATTGTGAAAAACCCAAAGATACAGCCAAACCAAAATAAGGCAAATAAACTTAATTGAGCTGATCGCGGTTGGCGACACCAGTAACTACGCTGCCAAAAACGGGTACGCGCGATCGCAACTGGCAAATAAATCGACCAAGGCGCAAAACCAAGTAGCACTACAAAAAAGTAAAAATACCAAGGCGCTGAGTGCCGATTCACTACTTGAGTAAAACGCTGGAAATTGTGATATCCAAAAAAACTGTCAATATAAGTTTGACCATTGGCTAAAATAACCAGAATAAACCAAGGTAGCGCGATCGCCAGAATAATCAAGATTCCCGACACCGGACGCATTTCTCGCCAAAGTTGCCGAAAATTCCCCAAGTAAAGCGCAAAGCAGCCAATAATCAGCGCTGGTATGACAATTCCCACAGGCCCCTTTGCCAGAATTGCTAACCCAATTAGTACATAAAAAGTCAGATACCACTTATTCGGGAATCTGGAAGTAGAAATAGTAGAAAATTCTGCTTGTTGTCTCTCTTCTTCTAGGACATAACCTAGAAAAAATGCTAGTAGTGCCGAACACATACAACTGACTAATAGCATATCAGAAACGCCAGTCCTTCCCCAGGCAATAGTTTGAGGATTTAGGGCGATTAGGGCCGCACCAATCCAAGGAGTAGAAAGGAAGAGTGGGAGAGTGGGGGAGTGAGAGAGGGGGGGAGTGGGAGAGGGGGGGAGAGTGGGAGAGAGGGGGAGAGGGGGAGTGGAGGGAAATTTTTCTTCTTCTTCTTCATTCTTTCTTCCTTCTTCCTGAAGCGGTTCCTGAGCGGAGTCGAAGGGCCTTCTTCCTTCTTCCTTCGATAAAGTATAGAATCCGAGGCAAGTCAGGGCGATCGCGGATAAAGCCGACGGAAGACGCACAGCCCACTCATTAACCCCGATCGCCCGATAAGCCAGCGCCATCAGCCAGTAAATCAACGGTGGCTTGTCAAACCTGGTATCACCATTGAAATACGGCGTGATCCAATCCCCTCTCACCGTCATTTGGCGAGCGGCTTCAGCAAACAGCGGTTCAGTTTCGTCAACCAAGCCGATATTGCCCAGATTCCACACGAAAGCCACGCAAACGATCGCGCACAGCCACAACACCGACAGTAGTAAACGTGCGATCCTCGACCTTGGCGCAGCCCCCGTAGGGGCGGGCTTCGCTAACGGGCGCTTTCTTGTATACTCTGACAAACTTTTAATTACTTCCTTCACACGAAAATTCCTGCGATTTGAGATTTTCAATTTTAGCTAAACAGACGGGAATCCCCACACTATACCGCCTCGGTTAGTGTGGGATGAAAGGCGCTCTTCTGTGAGGATTCCACCCGTACGCAATCTAATAATCGTAGATTTTAGCAGCAGACGGGTGGATGTCACCCCGCTCTAAAGTCTATCGAAATATCTCTCAATTTATTTAATTTGTCGCGGCAATTCCAACCGAAATGTTGAGCCTTTTCCTACTTGACTTTGTGCTGTAAGTGTGCCGTCCATCATTCTCGCTAAAGACGCACTAATAGCTAGTCCTAAACCGATGCCCGGATATTGGCGAGTTGTAGCTCGATCGGCTTGGTGGAACTTGTCAAAAATCTGCGGCAATTCGGTTTCGGTGATGCCAATTCCTGTATCAGTGACGGCGATCATTAGTCGATCGAGGGTTAGTTCTCGCACAGAAATGCAAATGCTTCCCTGATGGGTAAATTTTATCGCATTAGAAATGAGCTTGACCAAAACTTGCCGCAAGCGCAACCTGTCATTAACTATCAACCGATCCTGCAAACACACGCTCACAAACAGCGCCAAATTTTTGTCTGTCACCTGATTTCCTAATTCCAGGGCAGTAGCTATTACCAACTGCGCTAAATCAAATTCACCAATTTCTAATTCTGTCGGGTAAGCCTCGATTTTGGAGATGTCGAGGATATCATTAATCAACACTAGCAGGTTTTTGCCGTTCTTAAAAATCCGCCCCACAAAATCTTTTTGCTGGGCAGTCAGCATTTGTTTTTCCTGACGCAGCAGCAATTGCGAAAAGCCGATAATTGCATTCATCGGAGTTCGCAATTCGTGAGACATTGTTCTCAAAAATTGTGATTTTAATTTGGCTGCTTCTAGCAGTTGCAAATTTTGCTGTTGCAGGCGCAGGCGTTGATTTTCTAGTTCTGCTTGTTGGCGAAGTAAAAGCTGATTTTGCAACTCTAAAAGCTGTTCCTGTTTTTTGGCAATTTCAATCGCCCGCGTGTTATGAATTGCGATCGCAGCTTGTCTTCCCATCACCGCCAGCAGTTCCATAGTCGCACTGTCAATGGCTTGGCTATCTTGCCAATTGCCGATCGCCAACACGCCCAAACGCCCTGTGAGCGAGGACTCGATCGCCACTGCACAGGCCGTCGGCACTTCGCAGCCCGATTCCTGCGGCGACAACTGAGATTTCCCCGTAGCAAATACTTGCGATAACAGCGCGTTTTGCACGTACAGGGTTCTACCCCCAGCAAGGTTTTCCACCCCAGTGACTGCACTTAATTTGAGGCTACTACTATCGCACTCCGGGATAGCCACCAAGCAAAATTGAGCAGATGCCATCGTCTCTACCACCGCATCCGCGATCGCTTGCACTAATTCGCACCAGCTTCCGGCGCGCTGGTTCAAAACATTTGTAAACCGCTCAATAGCCTGCAAATGCAGTTGTTGCGCCTCTCTAACCGCATTGGTTGCGCCCAATTTTTCTGCTGTCTCGCTAGCATTCCATCGCAGCAACCTATTGAGAGATTCTCGTTCTGCTTCCAGCCAGCCTTGAGTTTGCTTGAGCTCATCTATATCTGTGTAAGTTCCCACCGACTCTGAAACTCCCTCACTAGCCTTTGCGGGCGACAATCTAGCTAAATTCCACCGATAAATACCCGATCGCGTCATCAGACGCAATTCTACCTCATAACTTGACTCCAGGCTGGCAGTCGGTCTAGATAGCCACCGACAGCGATCTCGATCTTCTGGGTGGATAGAGGCCAAATAGCCGAAACCCAAAGCCGCTATTGGTGATACTCCCGTATACTCTTCCCAGCCGGAGTTCAAATAAGTCACCGCCCCATCAGCATTTGCGTGCCAAACTATGTGAGGAATTTCATCTAACAGGCGATCGCACTGATTTTCGCGATCGGCAATAACTGGTTGCGAAGGACTTATTTCCGCTGTCTTCCGTAAGATTTCCCCGTCGGAAAGGTCCGATCGAGAAGAATAGTTGCCGTAATAGTGAGTCATAATTGCGTTTTATAAATAAACTTTCATAATTAGCGATTACACCAACTAAAAAGTCATCATACTCATCGGATAAATTTTGACCGCATAATTGCATCAAAAGTTTTTATATGTCCAACTTATCCAGTTAAGGAGCTGTTTACATCTATCAAGGGGGGGACAATGGGATAATTCAATCAAATAGTAAAGACTTTGAGAGTATAATTTTACCGATGGGGCAAATTAGAGACTACAGCAAAATAACTTGACAAGTAATTTGCAATAGTGCTACTCCATGAGTATGCTTGAATAAGATGTGCCCTCCGGAAAAATCCGGTAGCAACACACATTCTCTAATCGACCCTGTTTAGCTGAGTCAGTTGGCAATATTTTAAAATTTCAGCAGGACATTAACAAAAAAATGAGTAAAATTCGCGTTGCTTTGATCGAAGACCATGATCTGACTAGAGTTGGTATCCGCACAGCTTTACAACAAAGTGACAGCATAGAAGTTGTCGGGGATGCAGCTAACGCTACAGACGGATTGAAACTGCTTCAGTCTTCAAAACCTGATGTCGCGATTGTAGACATTGGTTTACCCGATTTTGACGGCATTGAACTGACCCAAAAGTTCAAAAAAACGATCGTGGCCGAGTCCGATCCAGACACGAAAGTGTTGATCCTGACTTTTCAGGACAATGAAGAAGAAGTCCTCGCGGCTTTTGCTGCCGGAGCTGACTCTTACTGCATGAAAGATATCAGCTTCGACCAGTTGTTAGACGTGGTAAAAGTAACTCATGAAGGCAACTCTTGGATCGATCCTGCGATCGCTCGCATCGTCCTGAAACAAGCTCGCACCAAAGAGTCTGCAACGGAAGAGCCGAAATCAGAGGGTAAAAAAGTTACAATTAAAGCTGCTGAACCAGAGTTTACTCACATCATTGAAACATACCCTTTAACCGGGCGAGAATTAGAAGTTTTGGAGTTAATTGTTCAGGGTTACAGCAATGCTGCCATTGCCGAAAAACTCTACATTACTGTTGGCACCGTCAAAACTCATGTGCGGAATATTTTGAACAAATTGTGCGCTGACGACCGCACTCAAGCTGCTGTTCTCGCCCTCCGTTCTGGCTTGGTTGGATGACAGTTGACAGTTGACAGTTGACTATTTGGACATTTAGACACTCAGGCATCTATCCCAGTGCATAAATTTTAAGTCATACTTTTTAGAGTAAATACACCCTAAGATAGATGCCGAATAATATCAATTTCGGTATAATTTAAGATTAATATTACCCGAAATCAGGATACGGCACTGCCATCTCCCTACCCAAAATAATATTGTAGGGACACGGCACTGCCGTCTCCTCTATATTATTCCGATGCCACCGGAAACGATATAATTTCTCATATCAAATCTTATCGATTCCGGTGCAACAGTCAACAGTCAACCGTCAACCGTCAACAGTTAACAATCAATTTCCATACTCTATTCTCCATGCACAATTGCTCTATCGCTGCCGCCGAAATTGGCTTGCTAAAGAAGTAACCCTGAGCCATATCGCACTGAAGCGAGTGCAAAAATTCCAACTGTTCCGCTGTTTCTACTCCCTCAGCAATCACCTGTAGGTTCAACCCCTGTCCCAAAGCGATCGCCACTTTCACAATAGCAGCACCACTGCTGCCATTCATCAAATCGGCCACGAACGATCGATCTATTTTTAAACTGTTTAGTGGTAAATGTTTGAGAGACCACAGCGAAGAATAACCAGTGCCAAAATCATCCAGAGAAATGTGAATTCCCATTTGCTGCAACTGCTGCAATACAGACACGGTGAAATTTACATCAGTCATCGCAATAGTCTCAGTAATTTCTATTTCCAAATACTCCGCATCTAGCCCGGTTTCCGACAAAATGTTAGCGATGGTTTTTACGGTATTATTTTGCTGAAACTGACGGGCAGATAAATTTACAGCTACCCGCATCGGTGGCAGTCCCATTAATTGCCACGCTCGATTTTGAAGGCAAGCAGTTCGCAACACCCACTCGTCAATCTGACAGATTAATCCTGTTTCCTCAGCTAAGGGAATAAATTGATCTGGTGCCATAAACCCGCGTTCGGGATGCTCCCAGCGAACCAGAGCTTCTATGCCAACAATTTTGCCAGTATTTATGTCTATTTGCGGCTGGTAGTGCAGCAAAAATTCTGAATTTTCGATAGCTCTGTAAAGATTATTTTCTAATCTCAGCCGCTCCGATGCTTTGTTGCCGATCGCTCTGGTATAAAATTGATAATTATTCCGACCTTTCTGTTTCGCTTTGTACATAGCAGCATCGGCATTTTTTAGCAGAGTTTCGGCATCTTCCCCGTCGTAAGGAGCCAAAGCGATTCCCAAGCTGGCTTTGATATAAAGTTCCTGCTCCTCAAAGCGAAAAGGAGTACATAAACTGTCGAGAATCCTTTGGCAAGTATCCATTGCGTCCTGGGCGCAACTAATATTGTAAAGCAGCAAAGTAAATTCATCTCCGCCCCAGCGCGCAATCGAATCGCCCATACGCAAACAGTTTGTCAAGCGCCAAGCTACACCTTGGAGTAATTGGTCGCCTACAGCATGACCGAGGGTATCATTAACATTTTTGAAACCGTCTAAATCTAGAAATATCACTGCCAACGTTTCTCCATTTTGGTTGGCATTAGCTACAGCTAGGGACAGTTGTTCATTAAATAGCAATTTGTTGGCCAAACCTGTTAGTTGGTCGTGAGAAGCTTGATGTCGAATCATCGCCTCTACGCGCCTCTGCATTGCCGCCATATACAGGTGAGTTACCACAGATTTAGCTAGCTTCAGTTCATCATTTTTCCACTCGCGACCTTGTTGGGTTTTAATTTCTTTCCAAGCTGCAAATGACTTTCGGGGACGGTCGTTCCTGGCTTCTATCTCACGCTGTCCAGCCCATAAAGTTTCTGTTTCAATCTCACTGCGAAAAACGGTAAGACAGCCTATGCACTGATCGCGGTATTGCAGCGGCACTGCGAGCAGTGACCGAATAGAAACTTCTATAAAATGTGAAGATAAAGAGTTTATTTTAGGTTCTTGAGAAATATCTGAAATAGCGTATAATTCGGGTATAACATAATTAGAAATTGTCAAGTCAATCGGGTTATATTTTTCTAAATTTATACTTTGAGAAATCTCGGTTTTTTTTGAGTTACTAGCATCACCGATAGCTTTTCTATCTGAGTTTTTTAAACCCATTATTTCTTGCCAAAATAGGCTTTTTTCAATTTCTAAATTCTGTGGCTGTTGACCGCAGGTATAAAGTTCAGCAGGCCAATTGACTCCTTCGGGGGCAATGTACAATCTACCGCCAGAACCTTGCAAAGATTTGACGGTTTGTTCTAGAACTGTTTGCCTAATTTCTGCCAATTCTAGGGGAGAGTGCAGCAAACTGGTAATTTGGTTGACAATGGCTTCGTCGCGAGCTTGCTGCCTGGCTTGACTCAGGAGGGCAGATTGGGCGATCGCAATTGAAAGCTGATCTACAAGCAATTGCACAATTTTTAATTCTCGTTCGATAAACCTTTTAGGTTGCGTGTGGTGACAAGTTAATAGCCCCCAAAGCTTGTTGTGATGCAAAATCGGCACCGTAAGAGAAGAATGCGCCCCCATAGCCGTCAGATACTCAATGTGACAGGGGTCTACCGCAGCATAGCGAATATCTTCAGTATCTAAAGTTTTGCCTGTTTCTGGACAATCTAATCGATTAATTGTTTGATGCATCAATCCCACATCTACAATCACTCGTTGCCGAGCTTTGATAAACATTTCGCGGGCGCTCTGGGGAATGTCACCTGCTGGAAAATGCAAGCCCAGCAGTGAGGGTAAATTGTTGCCATTAATCGACTCAGCAATTACCTCGCCACTGCTGTCAGGTTCAAACCTATAAATTTTTACCCGATCGCTCCCTAACAAATTACGAAGTTCTTTTACCGTTGTCGTCAGAATTTCTTGCAATTCTAAAGAGTGTCGGATGCGAGTAGTAATTCGGTTTAGTAAATCCTCTTGTTCCAAAGGCGAGCTGGACATTTTTATAAATTTTTTACGAGCCATTTTGTTTAATCCCGATGCTAAGCATAGCATTTTTGCGAGGTATTATCCTAACTCGCACTATATTACAGAATACAAGAAAGAAAATCAATATTCATGACATGATAATATAAGCTTGTATTAAATTTCATCATTTTCTCCGTAATCATACAGAGGTTAAGCTCTGCAAATCAAAGCAATCGATTATACAAGCTCATCTTTTATTATAGAATGAGCACAAATACATAAAAACTTTGTTGGCATTTATGAATTACCTCAACAGGAATCAGGATTTAGAATATTCGTCTGGCAATAGCGATCGACTGTTGCTAGACAAGCGTCCCTTAGTCTTAGCTGTAGACGACAATCAGGACAATTTAGAGCTGCTAGCCCAAATACTTGATTTATTCGGCTGCGAGTGCGTGGTAGCCCTAGATGGTGGCACAGCTCTGACCGCAGCAGCATCCCATCCTCCCGACCTAATTTTGCTCGACATTTGTCTACCGGATATAGACGGTATAGAACTGGTGAGTCGCATCAAACAAAACCCACAACTTATAAATATTCCAATTATTGCGATCACAGCACTGGCAAAAACAGAAGACCGCGATCGTATTCTCGAAGCCGGCTGCGTTGCATACATTTCCAAACCTTTTGACATCGACAAATTAGAAGCATTTATTGATCAGTATCTTAAATAGGAGCCGAGCGTTCCTGGAAATGCTGCTTTATCCACAAAAGATGTAGTCAAAACAGCCAAAAACTTGGCAACGCTCCTTTATGAAAATACATTTAACTTTTAATAAGTAAATAAATACTAATGACAATTTAATAAATGTAACTTGAGGAACATTTTGAAAATCATAAAACCAATACGGTAGAAAGATGTTTGTTGATCACGAAAAAGCAAAAATCAGTGTGTACTTATAAGGCAAGGGGAAAACCGAAAAGTTAAATAGAGTTTTCCCGCGATCGAGTTGTACAGATCCAAAACTATGGAGTGTTTAGATATGCTGAAACAAATGTGTTGGTTGCCTAGATACGGAAGCAATGGAGAAACAATATTGCATTTACGCACTGAACCCCGCCAATCTTGGCGGCCTTATACAACTTTTCCCCAATACGCTGCATCGGACTACCTAGAACCGGATGGTTCTAAAGGGTGGGCTACATTTCAAAAGCTGAGAGATCAAGGGTGGAATTTGATATCGACACAAGAAGGGCTGCAATCTGGTTTCGGTGAACAAAGAAGTGCTTAGACAACCGAAAATTTCAGGAATAAAAGAAGAGGTAAGATCCTCTTCTTTTTGATTTTTTCACCACATTAAAAAAATATTTAAGCTTGGATCGGCCATGGCAATTTATAATTTATCTAGTATCGTTTCAAGTTAGATGGAAATGATATAAACGGAGGAGACGGAGGAGACGGCAGTGCCGTGTCCTCTGTATCATTCCGGCGCAGCCGGATTTGATATAATACCAAGGAGCATTATTCCTTCTTCCTTCTTCCTTCTTCCTTCTACTTACTAACTACGATGTCTTTGAAATTTATTAAGATTCCATCAACAACCGATCGCGAATCGGTCGCTATGATTGTGGCTTTGCATGGATGGGGGGCGAATGCTCGCGATTTGACTTCCCTAGCGCCCGCTTTCAATTTGCCAGATTATCAATTTGTGTTTCCCGATGCCCCCTTCAACCATCCCCAAGTACCGGGCGGCAAAATGTGGTATGACCTTCAAGGAAGTGACTCGAAGGGATTGCTAGAAAGTCGGCAATTGCTGAAGGAATTTTTGTTGTCTTTAGAAAGTAGCACTGGTGTGCCTTTGTCCAGGACGATTTTAGGTGGCTTTTCTCAAGGTGGAGCGATGACTCTGGATGTAGGATTAACTTTGCCCCTGGCAGGTTTAATTTGTTTGAGCGGTTATTTGCATTCGATTTCACCAGTTGTGGGTAGTGTTTTGCCGCCAGTTTTAATTGTACATGGTACTCAGGATAGTGTTGTCCCGGTGAGTTCGGCAATTCGCGCACGAGATAGTTTCACTGCTTGGGGAGCGTCGGTGCAGTATCATGAATTTCCGATGGGACATGAGATTAAACCGGAAATTGTAGATCTAATGCGAAGTTTTGTTGTAGAAACTGTGTCGAAATCTGATTAAAGGCTTAGTATATAATATGGCGGAAGT
Source organism: Oscillatoriales bacterium (assembly GCA_043718495.1). Classification (GTDB taxonomy): domain Bacteria; phylum Cyanobacteriota; class Cyanobacteriia; order Cyanobacteriales; family Microcoleaceae; genus Microcoleus. Next base: position 15,886 of record JAYSVM010000038.1, read on the forward strand.
CTAGGGCAAGGGTAAAAAAATGAAAACTTTAACCAAAGCATCTCGCGATATTGCTGTACTTACTTCGGAGGACGTGGCAGAGTTGGCTGTCCGTTTAGAAGTGGACGATTACACAGATCCTTTTGAGGGATTGAATGATTGGCATTTACTGCGATCGCTCGCGTTTCAGCGCCCAGAGTTGGTAGAGCCTTATCTTCACCTTCTGGACATGGAAGCCTACGACGAAGCATAGTCTGAAAAATTGCCAAAATTTCAGCAAGTTTTAGGAGAAAGTTAGGGCTTTTTTTCGATGCTCATCTCAACTTTTCTCCTAATTTTTTTATTCAAAACAAATGAAGGGTAGACGAGTTTTAATTGGCGTTAGTGGCGGGATTGCGGCTTATAAAGTTTGTGAAGTAGTTTCAACTTTAGCTAAGGCTGGAGTTGAAGTAAGGGCGATTCTGACTGATGCGGCTGGGGAGTTTGTAACGCCTTTGACTTTTGCTACTCTCTGCCGCCATGCTGCTTTTACTGACAAAGATTTCTGGGAACCAAGTCACGGGCGGCCTCTGCATATTCTATTGGGAGAATGGGCGGAAGTTTTTGTGATTGCTCCTCTGACGGCGAATACTTTGGCTAAGTTGGCTGGGGGTTTTGCTGATAATTTGCTGACTAATACGGTGTTGGCTTCTAAGTGCCCAATTCTTTTGGCACCGGCGATGAATACGGATATGTGGGAACAGCCGACGGTTGCCGGAAATTGGCGGGAAGTATTGACAGATGGGCGCTATCATGCTATGTCACCTGGGACGGGAATGCTAGCGTGCGATCGCGTGGGTGCGGGCAGGATGGCGGAACCGAGTGAGATTTTGGCGCAGATAGAGTCGTTGTTGTATACGAAGGGCGATCGCGATTTAGCTGGCAAACGGGTGTTAATCAGTGCGGGAGGAACGCGGGAATACTTCGATGCTGTGCGGTTTATCGGCAATCCTTCCACGGGAAAAATGGGAATTGCTTTGGCGCGGGCGGCATTGCATCGTGGGGCGATCGTCACTTTGGTGCATAGTATAACGGGTAAAGTGCCGTTGCCAGGTGTGAGGTCGATCGCCCTGACGAGTGCAGAAGAAATGCGGCAGGCGATGCTGGAATGTTTCCCGGATGCTGATTTGACGGTGATGGCGGCGGCTGTGGCGGATGTGAAACCGACTGAATACCACAGTGAGAAATTGCCGAAGCGATCGCTCCCCAATGCTTTAGAGTTGACACAGGTACCGGATATTTTGGCTGAATTGGGAAAATTGAAACAGTCGCATCAAAAATTAATCGGGTTTGCAGCACAAACTGGCGATATTGTCAAGCCAGCTTTGGAGAAATTGCGGGTGAAGAAACTGGATGTAATTGCGGCAAATGCGATCGACAAAATAGGTTCAGGTTTCGGCAGTGATACCAATCAAGCAATTTTGATTAATTCAGAAGGAAAGCAAGTAGAAATCCCATCTTGCAGCAAATTAGAAATGGCTCATCGCTTGTTTGACTTTGTGATGGAGGGGTAAAGATGCGACTTATTTATCAACTTGCATTAGCTGGTTCCGGGGATAATTGTGATTCCTCAATCTGCGTTAATTCCGAGTCAAGGCGCAACTCACTATCTTCCACAGTAATTCCTAGTTTAAATCCTAACGCTTCGAGCAATTCTACAAAACAGTAAATTTCTGAACCTGCACTTGCTGTCAGCATCTGGTCAAGCTTTTTATGATACTGCTTTGCCGAAGCAGAAAGAGCATTCATCCTGATTTTAGCCTCAATGACATTTCTGATGGCATTTCTCAGGAGTGCGGGTTCAGGGTCTTTTTCTTCCAAAATAGCCCAGATATAGGCAGCAGCTTCTTCCGGCTCTTTGAGAGATTCAATTAGGTACTCGCGGTAACTATCACTTGTCGGCGCTTTCACGTCTTTCATAATCTTCCCAGTATACTATAGCTTGTCGAATGTCTTGTTCTTGAGTGCTTTTATCTCCGGCTACTAGGATGACGACAATTGTCAACCCAACTTGTCCGAAGTAGACGCGGTAGCCCGGGCCATAATTAATTCTGAGTTCAAAAACTCCTTCTCCTACTGACTTGATATCTCCGAGATTGCCTTGTTGAACTCGGTCAAACCTAGACTTGATTCTAGCTTTGATATTCCGATCGCGGGCGGAATCAAGCCACTCCCCGAATGGAACTTTGCCGTCTGGTGTCTTGTAAACGTCGAATTTCCCTGGGTTGTACTTCCATGATTTTATCCTATTTGCTGGGCAATTTCTATAGTAGGGCGATCGGCAGTACATTAAGTGGGCAAATCATACCTAAGATAGAGGCATTCGATCGCCAAAGTAGTAAACCTTGTTTCAGGAAACAAACTTTAAATCAAACAGGGCATTGCTAAATGAATTTAAGATCGATCGCCAAAACCAATCTAATATTAAGTAGTCTGATAATTAGCTTCGGATTGCCAGCACTTCCAGTAACAGCCCAAGCAGTTATAGATGCCCAAGTTTCCGTCCTCGTAGAAGCGCTGCGACAAGCCGCGCCGCCTCAAACTGCAAATGACGGAATGTACAGTCAGTGGCAAGTTTTACCGAACAATATTTCCCGCTGGGCAAAATTCTGCACCAAACAAGATTTAACACCCCAACAATTTGAGGCCGATGCAACAAAAGCCAAGTCCATTGTCACCTGTATAGTCCGCGATTTACTGCGCGATGAATACAAAGCTAGCGGTAACAATGAAACAGCCGCAATCCGCCGTGCCGCTTGCTGGTGGATGACAGGTGAATCCGCTGCTTGTAAAAGTGGCGCAACTGCTACTTTTGCGGATAAAGTTGTTAGTGTATATCAGCAGCAGCGACCTAAAAAGTAAGATACCGAGGACACGGCAGTGCCATGTCCTCCGTTTATGTCATTCCGATGAAAAGAGGATTTGATATCATTCCCCGATCGCCAATTCATCTTCTTTTAAAGTAACTCTTAGTCTAAATCCTAGCGCATCCAATAACGCGATCAAAGTGTAAATTTCAGAAGCGCCACTTTCGGAAAGCATTTTATCGAGTTTCTCGTGATGTACTTGAGCTTGCTTTGAAAGATTGTTCGCCACCAAACGCGCATCAATTACGTCTTGAATTTCCGCCCGTAGCAGTGGAGAATCCGGTGATTCTGCTTCTAAAGCCACACTCAAATAAGCCGCAGCTTCTGCGGGGTTTTTTAGAGATTCAATTAGTGCATTCAGCCAGCTATCACTGGTTTGCGTTATCACGTTCTTCATATTCTGCCCAATACTCCTTAGCCTTGAGGATGTCTCTATCTTGAGTGCTTTTATCGCCCCCGCAGAGGAGAAGCACAATTGTTAATCCGATTTGTCCGAAGTAGACGCGGTAGCCCGGCCCCCAGTCAATCCTAAGTTCAAAAACCCCTCCTCCTACTGAGCGATAATCTCCCAGATTGCCAAGACTTACTCGTCTTAGCCTATTGTTAATTTTAGCTCTCATATTGCGATCGCGCAGGGAATCTATCCACTCGGCAAAAGGAACTCTGCCATCACTTATAATATAACGCCGAATTTCCCTCGGTTGTACTTCCATGATTTGGGTTAAATCTATATATTAGCCTGTGCAGGTTTCAATCTGCGTCTGAATTATCTATTTTTCCGCCTGACTTCTCATCAACCGCTGTACACTAACTAAAGCTCGATTTAATTCATAATTTTTTCTATCTGAATTTTGCAAAAAAGCCTGTTGTTCCTCCTCAATCATCAACACATCCTGCCGCACCAAACCATCCAATAACTTTTGAGCCGCACCGAAACAAATATCTTTAATAAACTTGCGAAACCACACAGGCAATTTGTGCAGCCGCCAAAACGCATTTAATGAAGTAAAATGAATTAAATAAGCGCGAGTTGCTGTCTCGCTGACCGGACAAACCAAACAATAAATCTTAAAGTCATTCCCCAAAGTTGAAACCCAGTGTGGGTAAACATAACTCACCTCTAAAGGTTCCGGGTGCAGTTGTCGCAAAGATTTAAAAAATAATTGAGAGATTGACCAGATTTTATCTATTTTGTAATAACTTTCTGCCTGGTAAAGAGCCGTTACTTGATGCTCATCTTCCTGTAAAGTATCTAACACTGGATTAGCCCAAGCTTGCCAATCATCGTGCAAATGTCCGTGGTACATATCCATCAAATTTTCAATCAAAAATGAATGGTGTGCCTGACAGTCAATTACCGCAACTGTGGCAATATAATTGAGATGTTCCCACTCTGGTAAACTCAATAAATTTATCTGTTCTGCTTTCGTTTCGTCGCCGGGAAATATCCAGATAAAACCATCTTGTTCCTTGACTGGAAAGGAACGAATTTTGCAGTTAGGTAGCTTTTGATTGTCTGCTAAATAATCTACTTGTGCACATTCTCCCCTGGCATTCATTCGCCATCCGTGATATGCACATTCTATCAAGTCGCCTTTGATTTTACCGTGACTAAGTTTAACTTGCCGGTGCGGGCATCTGTCTTCTAAAGCGTTGATTTTGCCTGTACTATCGCGAAATAGGACGATCGCCTTATGCCATATTACCACAGGTAAAGGCTGAGTTTGTACTTCTGTACTGCGGGCCACTGTATACCATTGATTGAGGTTAATTCCTAACTGGCGGATGTGAGTTTTGTCAGTGTTCTGAAATGGAGATTTTAGCGTGTTATTTTGCATGACAAATATTCCGAAATTATAGCCAGGAGAAAAAGCAGTAGGGGCGGTGTCCCCGTGCCCGCCCTCCCGATAATCGAGTTAGATTTTCAGTACACCTTCAGGATTGACCGTCAAGAGCGATCGCCTCTGCAAACCCTCCTGATGTAAAATAGCATTAGCCGCCAACAAACCGCTGCTCACCGCCCTCTCCATTAAACCGCAAGGAAACGGCATTTTCACCCAATCTCCCGCAAACAAAAGATTAGGCACATCGCAGCAAGTCTCCGGGCGTTCCGCATAACTACCGGGCGGATAGCCAGAGAAATTCTTTTGATTGACCAATTCCCGGTGCAGCATATTTGCCTCTTTTAATTCCGGCACAATTTCATACAATTCTTGCTCAAAAGTAGCAAGCAAAACTTCTTGATTCGGAAATTCTTTCTCCTTGTAACAGTAAGCGTGTAACTCGACTACGCTGCCGCCAGTTTCTTTGTTCCACGCGATGAATTGCTCTTGAATCCGGTGGTAAAGCGTAATGCTGTCAGTCAGTTTGTAGCCGGAAAGCGAACTAAAATTGCTGTGTTCCCATCCAAAATCGCGATCGAACCAAAAACGACCAACCGCAAACGGATCGGCGATTTTCAACCCCTCAATTCGACTCTGTACTTGCGGATTTACCTCGCCGCTAGCCAAACTAAACAAATGCTGCATCCCCGGCACATCGGCTGCCAAAACATAGTAATCAGCCTGCAATGTTTCTGCCGATTTTTGGGGTTTAGAATTGTCAATGACTGCTGCCAATTGTACCTGATCAGCTTTTTTCGCAACTACCTTAAATCTGGGCAAATCTCGTTGTGCTGGCCCGCTGACAACTCGCCCTTCGGCATCAAAAACTGCGCCGTGACAAGGACAATGAAATTGACCATCATTCTGTTTCTGAACTGTGCAACCTTGGTGAGTGCAACTGAGGGAAATCGCCTCTTTTCCTCCCGGTGCTGTGGCATAGACGCTATCTCCAGCACCGAAATATTCTGTAGAGTTACTGTCATTTAATAGCGAGTTATGTTTTACCCAAAAAGGAATTTTGGTTTGCACATCTCCCGACTGGTAACTCAGAGAATTAATCTTGCCGTTTTCCCAGTGGATTCCACTAACAGCGACATCTGTCAATACTTTGCCACCTTTATTTTCAATGGATCTAGCAATGGGTTGTACCAAACTGGTTCCCATATCTTGCCGCGTGCCATTAAAGGCTAAACCTTCAGGATTACCGAAAAAGTAGAAGTGGAAAAACTGCATTAATTCTCCCACACTCAATTCGTCGGGAGAGTTAAGACTAGACTTAGCAAAGGGCAAAAAATACAAGTCGTAAAGGCCACGCGGAAATTCACCTTTTACCCAGTCGGCAACTGATATGTTGTCGAGTCTAGCGAAACTTTTTTGAGTTTGAAAACCGCCGATTTCGCGAAACACTTGCCAGTGTGCAGGTTTAGTCAGATTTATTCCCCACTTAGTCCAGTTGGGAGAAGCTATTCCTAAGTCAACTATATTCCAGGGAAAAGCTGAATGGTTAGGACGAAAGACTTCGGGTTTGTATTTGCCATCTCGAAAGAGAACGGCGTAAGATTCTAAAGATACAAAATTATCGGTAATTTCTAGTTCTTTAACTACACTTTTGAGGTTGTAGTATTGCGGGAAAAAACCGTGGAAACCGTGTTCCATCATAAAGGTTTCGTTCCCCACTTGAATCGGCCAACTAGCAATTTTGCCGCCTAGTTGGGGCGATTTCTCCAACAGCGTCACGGCGAAACCTCGCTGACTAAGTTCGTAGGCGCAGGCGAGTCCAGCTAAGCCAGCCCCTACAACTACAACTGTTTTGGGGCTGTTCAGCATTCGCGGTAAGTCGAGGGTGTCTTGGACAAAAATGGTGGGATCGGGCTTGGAAAATCGAGAGTAGCCGACGAGTCCGCCAGTGGCACCAACTCCGAGTAATTTGAGGGCGGTTCGTCGCGAAACTGGTTGAGGTAGCGGGGAATTCGTTGATTCACTCATCAGTGGTGTACGGTAACAGGGGTCAAAATAAATAGGCTAACCGATTTTAGGTTAGAGGTTGTGGGTTCTATTCTTTAATCTAAGGTATGATATTTTTTAACACTAATGTAAAGTTTTGTGTAGCCTACATCACCTTCGAGACTCTAAAATCTAAAATCGGATGACAATTAGACTATTTGGGAGATTGCGTCGTCGAGAGTTTATCAGAGCTTTCTTAACAGGTTTAGCTGCTCCTTTTTTCGCTAACACAGCAGGAAATTCTCAAAATTATTCTAGTCTGGAAAAAAGTGCGTTAGCGAAGCCCTCGAAGAGGATCGCAACTAATCTCACAACCCTAGAAAACCAAAAACTCGGCACTGCGGATTGGGAGTTAACCAATCCTGCGATCAAACGAGAAATCGAAGGTTATGCCTCTCTTACTAGCGTTAATCGGGGTGATGTAATTAAACTATTTGTTAATACCAATGAACCTAATTATACTATAGACATATTTAGGATGGGATGGTATAATGGGCTGGGTGGACGACGGATGAATGACCAAATAATTCGCAAGGGAATTAGACAATCTCCGCCGCAAGAAGATGAAGCATCAGGACTAATCGAGTGCCATTGGCAAGACCCATATATTTTGCAAATTCCCGATCGCACAGATGATTGGACTAGCGGCATTTATTTGGCCAAACTAACCGCCAGCAAAACTGGCAAGCAAAGTTACATTATATTTGTAGTCCGGGATGACGATCGCAAATCCGATCTTTTATTTCAATCCAGCGTTACGACTTTTCAAGCTTACAACAATTGGGGTCACAAATCCCTTTACCGCTGGAACAGTCGTGGCAAACAAGCTTATAAAGTTTCTTTTAATCGACCCTACGCCATGAGTCCCAACCGCAACGCAGCTTACGGTGTGGGTGCGGGAGAATTTTTAACCAATTTTCAGCCCAAAAGGAGAACTTCTAGCGCTGGCTGGGAATACAATATGGTGAGGTGGCTGGAAAAAGAAGGCTATGATGTCACCTATGCCACCAATATTGACACCCATTTTAACACACGGTTGCTATTATCTCACAAAGCATTTTTGTCTGTAGGTCACGACGAATATTGGTCTAGAGATATGCGGGAAAATATAGAGACAGCTAGGGATAAAGGGGTTAGTATCGGCTTTTTTGGTGCTAATATTTGTTATTGGCAAATTCGCTTAGAACCCAGCCGAATTACTGGCGAAGTAAATCGAACCGTAGTTGCTTATAAAGAAATGGCAGATTTAGATCCTATGGGTGGATTGAATCAGCCAGTTGGTACGCTTGATTTACCTGTAGAAATAGCTGCTGCGGTCGAACTAAATTATGAAATCGGCAAATCAGAACTTGCCGAAATAGCGAGTTACAACAAATCACCGACATTCGATTCTTTGGTAACAACTCGCTGGCGAGACAGCGCTATCGGCCGCCCCGAAGATGCTTTGATCGGTGTGATGTACGAAACATTTCAGGTGAATTCTGATATTGTGATTGATGAAAATGCCCCCGATTGGCTACTCGAAAAAACTGATTTAAAACAGGGTGATAAGTTGCCAGGACTGTTGGGTTATGAAGTTGATCGAATGTTTGGCAATGCGCCGAAAAATATAGTTCGTGTCGCCCATTCTCCCTATGCTTATGGTGGGGGGACTCGGTATGCTGACATGACGGTTTATACGGCAGATTCGGGGGCGAAAGTATTTGCGACTGGTTCGATGCAGTGGGTATGGGGATTGGATGATTATAATGCGCCGCAGTTGCGATCGCCTTTTTTAAATAGCGGAGCTCAACAGATAACGCGAAATGTTTTGGCAAAGCTGTTATTGAAGGAATAGGGAATAGGGAATAGGGCATAGGCCATAGGGAATTGTGTCTACGACTGTTGATGCTATAATCTGGCAAAGATAGTCCTAGTTTCCATCCAGATTAAAACCTCTGGTTTTTTCAATGATTGAAGGTTTAAATAATCGGCATAAAATAATGCACTACCAATCCCAGAAACAACGTCATAAAAACAAAATTCAGAAAAGAATCAAAACAGCATTTTTTTACTGTTTAACATTTATATTTTTATGGTGGAGTACGGCTAACCTCGGCACAATTGCCCAGCCAATAGGAAAAGACGGACTTAATGGGCAAGAAATGAGAAAAATCCTCGATGAAGGAAACCTTGCTGAAGCTATAACTAGAATTGAACTAGACTGGGAAGAAGACTATCAAAAATACTTGTCAGCCAATTTTGGGGCTGGGTCGAAAACTGCCGAACAAATAGCAAAAACTCTATCTCGCCTAGCGGTTGAAACCAAGAAAAAACCAGCTTTAATTTATGCGATACCGCGTACAGACCAACTCGAACTAATATTGATTTTGCCAGATCGCGCGCCAATCCTCCGCAGCGTACCCGATGCGAAACTCAACAACTTGCAGCCAGTAGCCAAAGCATTCAGCAGCGAAATTACCAACCCCAGGAAAATCAATACTACTAGCTATTTAGAACCGGCCCAAAAACTGTATCAATGGATGATCGCGCCGCTAGAAGCGGACTTACAAGCTGCAAAGATTGAAACTCTACTATTCTGTGTGGGTGAAGGTTTACGAACTTTGCCCCTAGCTGCAATGCACGATGGACAGCAATTTCTGATCCAAAAATATAGTCTAGCCCGCATTCCCGCATTTAAATTCACAAATATTCAATACAAAGATCTCAAAAACGCCCAAGTCCTAGGAATGGGGGCATCAGTGTTTTCGGAAACATCGAATAAACAACCACTACCAGCAGTGCAATTGGAATTAAGTTCGATCGCCCAACAGTGGCCTGGTAAATCATTTCTCAACGAAGATTTCACTATAGTCAATTTGCAATCCCAGCTACTTCAAAAAAAATATAGAATTATTCATCTGGCTACCCATGCAGAATTCCGGTCTGGACCGTCCCAAAATTCTTACATTCAATTTTGGGACACACAACTGGGACTCAATCAAATGAGAGATTTAAAATGGAATAATCCGCCCCTAGAACTATTAGTATTAAGTGCTTGTAAAACAGCGATAGGAGACAAGGAGGCAGAATTAGGATTTGCTGGGTTAGCGCTGCAATCAGGGGCAAAATCTGCTCTCGCTAGCTTGTGGCACGTCAGTGATGCGGGTACTCTAGCGCTAATGACTGAGTTTTACCAGCAATTAAAAGTCCGCAAACCAAATGATCCTCCAATAATTAAAGCTGAGGCTATGCGACAAGCACAAATAGCTGCGATCGAAGGTAAAGTTACGATCGAAAATGGTCAACTGCGAAGTTCCAGAGGGGAAACATTTTTGCCATTGTCTATTCCCCAACTTGATACGAAAAATCTATCCCATCCTTATTATTGGGCAGCTTTTAGTATTATTGGGAGTCCTTGGTGAGAGTATCTGCTTTCTTCAATCCAAAATCCGAAATCCAAAATCGATTGACCGATCAGGATGTTAAAGTATAAAACATAGAGTAATCTGATAGCTGTAGCAGTCGGGAAAGAAACCACCGCCAACCTTGAAGGAATAAAGCGGAGATCTCCAAGGGGAAAGAAAAATGAAAAAATTAGAATTTTTGCTACAGAAAGAGGGCGATCGCGCCTGGTTGCCGCTAGAAACCCCAGATGTGGAAATTCTAGAAGGTAGGTATCGCGTCGTAGCGAGGGTTCCGCACCCCAATACTGACATCGAAATTCGCGTTAGCTATACTTCACTGTTGCAAGTACCGCCGCAGCGACAAGTCCAAAGTCGATCGACTCGCACCAATCCAGAAGGATTAGTCGTGATCATTCCCTACACCCGCCTCAAACCAGGGAAGTGGGAACTTTCTTGCTTGGCTGATCCCGAATCAAAACCAGCCGAACCTTGGCAGTACAGCGTTCAGTTGGAAGTATTGCAGGCAGAATCGGAAACCTTGGAACCATTACAGCCGATCGACGAAACAGAACCCGCAAGTTCCCAAATGGACTCAGAACTTGCAGCAGAAGCCGATCGCGCCACACCAACCCCAGAACCGCAGCCTACCAAAATCTACCAATTCCCGATTCCCCAACCACCGCAGCCCAAATCCCCATACAACCTGCAAATTGTCCTGGATAGAGAAACCTTCGTCACCCAACTAGGCCGCCCGTTAATCATTTCCGGCAAAATCGATCTTCCCCAAACCTCCAGCAAAAACCCGACACTAATTCCTGAATCCCAAACCGCAGAATTGACAAAACTGATCGGTTCAACGCAACTGCAAATCTACCTGCGCGATCCCCAAACCTCACAAGTTCTCGCAGAAATCCAGCAGCCGATGCCAGAACAACTTCCCCCTTGCATCTTTGGCTGCGTCACCTATATTCCAGCCGAGTCCAAAAGCCGCCTAATTTTAGGAGAAGCAGTTCTCAGCAGTGGGAATGTCACCCTAGCCACCCAAGTTTTCACAATTACAGCCCGTTTAGAGCAGCTTCTAGATGTCATTGAAGACAATTTCGGCGAACAGAAATACAAACCTGAACCCTCTCTCATTGCCCCAAAACAAGCTTCTATTGAACCTAATCTATCTTTCCTTAAGCTAGTAGAAAAATCCTTAGACCCTTTACCAACCGCCGACCAAACTAATCAAACATTACCCCCAAAACTCAGTACCCGTCAGGATAAGAGTGTTAACAACAAGTTAGAATTGCCGACATTTGGTCGAAAAATTCCTGACAGCAACCGAGAGAAATTGCTCACGGAAATTGCCAAGTCTCCTCAAACTGAGGTAGCAACTCAACAAGCAGATGTCAAGTTAGACTCACACACCCAAGACATCGCTAATTCCCTGAAAAAAGTGGAAGTTCCTGCGATCGACCAAAAGCCCGAAAATACCCTCCAACCAGAAACAGCAGCAGCAGAAACTCAGCCAGCACCCACAAAACAGGCATTTCAAACCTTAAACGTCGAAAATCGATTTTGGTCTCGACTGAGTTCTTTCGTCAGCAGCGGTGAATCCCCGGAATGGCTGAAAAACACCTCGCTGTCACCAACTCCGAAAGTAGCGGAAAATAGCAGGGAGGAAATTGTCGGTGTGGAGGAAAGTATCTCAACTCCGCCATCAGTCATAGCCAGGGAATCTCCAATTTCCGAACCGAAATCTAATAGCTGGGAAGCCAGAGAATTTGTGATCTTCGACGAACCCGCGTCGCAACCGCAGAAAAAGGTGGGGGCAAAGAAAACAACAGTTGTCGAAGCAGAAGTAACTCCGCTGACTTCCTACGTTTTGGCACAAGACGATGTGGTACCAATGCCGATCATCGAACCACCTAGAGAAATAGTCGCAGGGAAGGTGGTAAAAGTCCGAGTGCAATTGCCGGAATTAATGCCACGAATTTTTGTGAAAATCTGGGTGTACGATCGGCAAACCTATGTGATTCTCGACGGGCCTCGGTGGATTACCGAATTTGCAGCTAATGGTTTGGGAAATGTTCAGGCAATTGCCGAGTTGGAAATCCCCTATGGGTGTATGGAAATCGAATTTGAGGCGATCGCTGTAGAAATGCAAACTCAGCGGGAAAGTGACAAAATCACCGTTCACCGCCAAGTTTTACCACCATCCGGCCCAACTTTACCCTTGGATGGTTAAGCACTGGAAGAATATAGAGGAGACGGCAGTGCCGTTTCCCTACCCAAAATTATCTTGTAGGGACACGACACTGTCGTGTCCTAATTTCTACTTCCCCGCCAACTGCCGAAACTTCTTCTTAAACTTATTCTTATACACATAGATCGATCGCTGCAAATCCTCAACTTGCAACAACATTTCGGCAGCCAAACCAGTGCGATTCCAAACATCTTCTTGGCATTTGCGACGACAAAAATTCATCGGTTCCGAGTAAACTTGAGATGTCGATAAAGTCGGTTTTGGCCCGCACCAGTGAATGACTGTGGCTGCTGTGCGATCGCCCCCAGGCCCGTTTTCCTCAATCGGAAACTGCTTTCTCAGCAAATCCTGGTCAAAATCCGGCACCAACAACTGCATATCCACATTCTGCACCCGCAGCCTGTTTTCCTGGGCTGCCCGGAAAATCATAAAGTTCAAAAATCCCATTTCTCCGTACTTAAATATCTCTGGATGTGCTACCGTGAAATCTAAAATTTCCACGTATTCTTCTAAGCTAAAAATATTTCGTTTTGCAAAAAAAGTACCAGTACAAAAATAATTAGATTGAGCTTTTTGCCAGGAGAAATCAGGGAAATACTTCTCCACCCCAGGAATGTCAAAGAAAAACTTTGCCACATCTGCATCGGAGTTTTCCTGACAAGGTTGGTCTATAGTAAAATCAAATTCCTGAAAATTAGCATATCTGAGAACATCGCCCCAAACGATCGTATCTGCATCTAACATCAGAAAATTTGACCAAGGACTTTCCCAGAAAGCAATCATCTTGGTTTTGCCCCAGCCAAAACTTCTTTTCCTGAGCACCTCTTCACTCACGTTGGTGCGATCGATCACTCGCACCCCATAGGACTTTTCTAAAGCACTTACAGAAAACGTGCCGTCAATCAACAGACAAATCGGCACATCTCCCAGAAAATATCTGATGCTGGCACAGCAACCTTTAGCAAATAGATAATCTTGGTCGCAGCAGGCAATAATAATGCCGAAATCTTCCATAAATCCTCACTCTTGTACTAACGAGGTTCCGCCACAGTATTTGTGTGTTTTTTTGCACACATACTTAGCATAATTTGTTTTTTATCAAAAATATATTCCGTAGGGGAATGTAGCGTAGCACACAAGGCTTCCCCCTGTCAAAATTCCGATCGCGCGATCGGAATTATTAAAATTACTTATATTATTTTGGAAAATTTTAGCGGGCAGACACTCAGGCAGATTTCGTTGCTAAATCTCAGAAAAATCAGTTCTTGTTATGCTATACTAAAGTAATACTACAGGTAGCATAACCGCCGATAAACATGAGACACCAAGCTCAAACGACTGGTCGGAAAATAATAATGGTTAGTGGGTGGCGAAAACCACGAATAAACATAGCTAGGGTAACTAACGTAACCCAGACCAGAAAACTAAAATCTTAAATAATAAACGTACCATGGGGCACACGGAAGCAAGGAGAGAAATCTCCGAAAGCTTGGGGAGATGCGCCCTCTGGGGCTATTTAAGTTAGACTTGGTGCTTGGTTCTATCGAACGGGTATTTAGTTTAAATATTGCCGAAAGGATAGGTAGTTTTAAGGTATGTCTGCGAACCAAGAATCCTCGTACTTTTAAGTCGGGGAGTGTCAAAAAACCTCAGTGCATCTATCTGCCTCGATCCCTCTGTTCTCGACTAATCGAGAAAACAGTCCCCAAGGGCCGCTAGCTTTAAATTAAGGTTAAAAACCTTGACAGATAGGCTGCAAGGCAGTAAAAGATATATGGTGAATAGGTGGAAAACCACAAAAACAAGCAGTTGGGACTTGCTGCTCAAGCTAATATAGTGTGTGATGGTGTGAGGAATGATGAATAGAAGTTTTTGGAATTTACTGCTAGTATCCCCAGCCATTCTGGGATTATCGACAGTTACTTGTGGCGGTGCGATCGCTGTAGAAGCAACCGCAACTGCGGTCGCCAACCAGCTAGTAGCAGCTCAGCCATCTGAGTCAATTGCAGCATTATTAACAGAACCAGTTGCAGAAACAGTCGCAGCAACCCCTGCTGCCTCCGAAATTCTGGCAATCAACAGCAGCTCTGCAACAGCAGCGCCAGCTTCAGAGCCAGCAATCGCCCAGGCGACCGATGCTAACTCCACAGAAAAACTGGCAAAAGTCGAACCCGACACGAAGTCAGCCGCTGTAGTATTGCCCCAAGCGTCCGACTTGGCAGTGCAAACCAGTCTGAATCAAGCGATCGCCAATACTCAACTACCAACCGCAGCTAAGGTAGAAGTTGCTCAGGCAGCACCAGCAGAACTCAGCAACCCGATCGTTCCTGCTGCTCCCCAAGCCGTCTCGACAGAACAGTCTGGAGCCATGTCCCAAGTGACATCGGTATCCCAACTCTCCGACGTGCGGCCGACAGACTGGGCATTCCAAGCCTTGCAATCCCTAGTTGAACGCTACGGTTGTATCGCAGGTTATCCCGATGGCACATACCGTGGGAACCGTGCCCTAACTCGCTACGAATTTGCAGCCGGCCTCAACGCTTGCTTAGACCAAGTAACTAAGCTAATTAGCTCCTCAACATCTACTTTCGTCACCAAAGACGACTTAGCAGTTCTGCAAAAGTTGCAAGAAGAATTTTCAGCCGAACTTGCTACCCTGCGCGGAAAAGTAGACGCTCTAGAAGCCCGTACCGCAGAACTCGAAGCAAATCAATTCTCTACTACCACCAAGTTGGGTGGAGAAGTGATTTTTGCCGTCAGCGATACCTACGGAGATGCAGTTGGCACTCACGACGATAAAACAGTCGCCAACTTCGGCTACCGGGTACGCTTGAACTTAAACACCAGCTTTACCGGCAAGGACTTGCTCAGAACTCGCTTGCAAGCCCTCAATGTCGCCTCCTACGCAGCAACAACCGCTACGGGCACTAACATGGCTCGCCTAGCCTTTGATGGGAATGATAACAGCAACTTCACACTAGACGAGCTGTACTATCGTTTCCCGATCGGTAACGCTACAGTCTTTGTTGGTCCTAAAGGACTTGACCTAGATGAAATTGCAGACACAGTAACTCCCTTTAACGCTACGGGTACTGGTTCAATTTCCCGATTTGGAGTTCGCAACCCCGCCGTATTCCGCGGATCGCAAGGAGCTGGCGCAAGTTTAACTTACAACTTCGGCAACTTCCGAGCGACCGCAGGCTATCTGGCTGGCGACAGTGATGCTCCCAACCCCGCAAACGGCAGGGGCGTTGCCGACGGTTCTTTCAGCGCTTTGGCTCAGCTCGGCTTCTTTAGCAAGCCGTTTGATTTGGGTCTGACTTACACCCGGAAATACGATCGCGCTGGTGCTGTTGGCATCATGGGCAGCACAGGTAGTTCCTTGGCTAACCGACCCTTTGGTCAATCAGCCACCGCAGCAGATAACTTTGGTGCCCAAGTCAACTTCAAACCGAGCAGCCGCTTTCAAATTGGCGGTTGGTACGGTTACACCAAGGCTGAACAACTTCGGAGATCCAACAACGAAGCTACCATCCAAAACGCTGCTCTCACAGTGGCTCTACCCGACTTTGGTCGTAAAGGCAACCTCCTTGGCTTCGTCTTCGGTGTACCCCCAAAAGTTACTGAGAGCGATGTCAGAAATACCAATGGCAGCAGCCGAAAAGATGGTGACACTTCTTATCACCTAGAGGGTTTCTATCGCTTCCAAGTCAATGACTTTATCTCAGTGACACCGGGCGTTTACTTGATTATGAATCCCGAACACAACAACAAAAACGATGATATCTGGGTCGGACTCCTACGGACAACCTTCAGTTTCTAAGGTTGATCAACAGTAGTGCCTTTTCTCGCATTTGCTAACAATCACTTACATTTGGTAGATGTCTTTGTACCATGTAAAATGAATCATGCCGGTCAGATTTAGGTGAAAAACCTTGGTAGTAAGTAACCTCTATATAAGTTGCCTCTACATTATCAAAGCAAATAGTCAGATCGGCACTCAGACCCGAATGCGATAACCAAGCGATCGGCTCATAGTACAAGTGCTTGTAGAGATTTTTACTGGCATTGGTTGATACGCCTTGGTTGAGATCAAATCTTAACTTATGTATTTGTTAGCAAACGTTAGCAAAAAAGTATCGGTTTCCTGATATCTAGTTAAAAGCTAAAAGCGGCAGGCGACTGCCGCTTTTGCTTTTTAGTCAAAAGGAAGGGAGGAGACGGCAATGCCGTGTCCTAATTTCTGTCGTGTCCTAATTCTTTTGAATTTTGGCGACAAATCCCAAATACGGAAGTGTAGCCGTGCAGAAAAGTATTCCCGCCGACAGGCCCGATTTCACCGTTGCAGAAAAAGCCACTCAGAGGAATGTTGTTGAGGTATCGGCCGAATAGTCTGGAGTCAAAGTTGGGTTCGCCGTAAAGCCCTTCACCGCGCCCTAGACAAGAGAACATCAAAGCACCAGCACTCGATGTACCCCTGTCCTCAACCGATCGCTGATAGCGATCGAGCAACATCTCTAGATCCTCTGCGGAAGTGCGGGCATCCCGGAGGTGAAATTGGATGCGTTGTCCGAGACGGACTCGATCGCCGATCGCAATCGCTCCCACTTTTGGATCCACTCCCAACAGATTTCGGACCAAAAAATCTCCCGGCTCTAATATCAGCTTAAATTCATCACTCACTACCCCCACAAAAAGCGAGTGCTGGGCTAATTCTCGGTCTTCTTCGCTCAAAGTTTGCACCAACTCTTGCAAAGCTTCTAAGGGCGATCGCCCAGTCCCCCCAAACCCTTGATCATCGGTTTGTTCTTCGATTTTGAGCAAAATATTCCGCTCCCCTTCCGTCACCCGATACGGACGCCCGATCGGTCTACAACCTTGAGCCACGATCGTCTCCAAAACTATATTGCCACTCAAAGCCACCCCAACCGTCCCTTCTCGGTGAAGCTGATAGTTGCAAAACAGCGCCGTAGTCCTAGTACCGTCGCCGCCCGCTAGTCCCCCTACCTTCGGCGCCCCCGGATAGGCATAATCGAGCCCTTGCAAAAAGTCGTTAATTTTTGACGAAAAGGGATCGGCTAAAATGATGAACTGTGGCTCTTCCTGGGCCGGGACACCCACAATATCCACCCAAGTATCGGGGGGACTATCTAAGTCCGGCATTTGTTGTGCTTCGACGTGAAAAGTTCTGACATTCACTCCGGGCAAGCGTGCCAGACTCAGGCTAATAGCTGGAGAACCCTCTACTTCTTCGGTGAGTCCTCCCCGATTCGTACCTATTACCCCTCCCCCGCCACAGCCAATCAGAGCCGGAATTGGCAGCAATTCTTGGAGTAAAGGCATCACGCGAGAATACTCGCTGGCAAAAGCAGAGGAGATAAATATCAGCCCCAAGTCTGCGGGGCCTTCCAAGAGGCGATCGGCTTGTTCTATAACTTCTTTGAGGGCGGACTCCAAAGAGGGGCGCGTTGATAAAGCGCTGACCCACTGCATTTCATTTTGGGTGTACATCTGGCAAACTTCTGTATAAAACTATCTTTTACCTACGTTAACCTGCATCGGCATCCCTTACGACTCTGCTACTGCACGATCGCTCCCTATCAAAGCCATTCTTGTGTTAACATAAGTTAACATAGACCTAAAATAAATCAATTTGCTGTCAACTGTGCGATCGGTCAAATCTTAAAAGATCAAGATTGATACAGTTTGATACCACAGTTCTATGTAATGCTTTGATCAAAATTCTTGATATCAGGTAAGTATGACAACAACACCCGCTAGCAACATCCAAGAAAAAATTGAAGAAGAACTCGACAATGCTCGTGCCGTCTGCGACTTGAGTGGCAGTACGTCTGGCGAGTGTGCGGCCGCCTGGGACGCAGTTGAAGAACTTCAAGCAGAAGCTTCCCACCAAAAGCAAGTTAAACCCAAGAATTCCTTTGAAAAGTATTGCGATGACAACCCTGACGCTGCTGAGTGCCGCATCTACGACGAATAAAGGGTCAATTTAAAGGTTAAGGCAAAGGGTGAGGGCAAGTTTTGCCCTCTATCTTCTTTTTTTGTATCTTGAAAAATATGCAGCCTACATCTGGCAAAAGTAAAGTAGCAACGGGAACATAAAAAGATGTCCCAATTGCTGCTTTTTTGGCTTTTTTGTAGTAAGATTTTCCACAAATAAGTGAGTATATTTTCCCAAAGATGTTAAGTCTTTTATTGGCAGCCACTGGGCCTTGGTTTCAACCCCTAATCTGGATGGATTATCGGTTGTCTGTGTTGTTAACGATTTCGATCCCGCTGGTAGTGCTGATTTGGGCTGTTGTTAAGAAAGCTGATGCGATCGTCCGTTTGTCGATTATCTATTGGCGAGTGGCGA
This sequence comes from Oscillatoriales bacterium, assembly GCA_043718495.1. Taxonomy (GTDB): domain Bacteria; phylum Cyanobacteriota; class Cyanobacteriia; order Cyanobacteriales; family Microcoleaceae; genus Microcoleus. Next base: position 34,668 of record JAYSVM010000038.1, read on the forward strand.
GTTTGCTGGCAATTACACTTTACCTGATGATGGCTGCTCTGCCTGTGGGCTTTGTGTCGTCGGTGATCGGGAGAGCCTTGATTCCTGCTAGTTTGTGGTTTTGGGCAGATTTGAACGAAGAAATTGCCGATCGCCCACAATCACCTCTGAAGCTGGCTTTTACCGCTTGGCGATGGGCGATTACTGTTTACAGTGGATTAGGTGCGATCGCTCAAATTCCCTTCTTAACCTGTGCCTTCAAATCTCAAAATCAGGTGATTGACGAACCGTTTTGCCGCATTTGGCTTGACCCGCCTTGGCTTTATAAACAGATGTTTCACCCTACCACCAACCCAACTTTCTTGGGCTTTCTAGCTATGGCAGGTTTAGGGATTTATGTAGTTTACCTATCCTACTTTATGTTAATTAGACTTGGCAAACAAGGGCGATCGGCTACCGGACAGTAAATTAATTAAGACTGATATCGATTCCGGTAACACCGAATTGTTGACAGTTGACAGTTGACCCTTCGACTACGCTCAGGGCATCGCAGTTGACCCTTCGACTACGCTCATGGCACCGCAGTGGACTGTTGACTGTTGATGCCCATTCCCAATGCCCAATGCCCAATGCCCTATTTTTCCGTCAAAGCTTCCACCCCCGCCCACCCATCAGGCACTCCATACATTCGATACTTGCGAGAGCGTTTGAAATACATCATTGCTACCTTATCTTCAGGATTAATGTGTAAAATATGCTGAAATATTTTTTGCGCTAAAACAAATTTTTGTTGGTAGTAAAAATTCAAAGCTTCTTCAAAAATTTCCGCAGTTTGCTGCTTGAGCGAAATGCTCTGTTCTGTTTCTGTATCATAAATTTCAAACACCGAGACAGCAGTTGTTGTCCCTTTAACTTTAACTCGATCGACAAATCTGTACTTGTATTTTTCGCGATCGCTTAAACGATGGATGATTGCATCACTCACTAAAATCCGCGAACCGTAAACCTTAGTCAAACCTTCCAAACGAGAGGCGAGATTCACCGCATCAGCAACCACTGTACTTTCCATCCGTTCTCGCTCACCAATTGTACCCAACATTAAATTGCCAACGTGCAAACCAATGCCGATAGCAATAGGATCTAAGCCACTTTCTTGTCGCTGTTGGTTGTAACTATTGACTTCTTTTTGCATATCAATTGCTGCTGCAACTCCATCATCAGGACAAGTAGAAAAAAGTGCCATGACTGCATCACCAATATATTTGTCAATAAATCCATTGTTTTTCCTAATGGCAGGACTAACTTTGCCCAAATAAGTATTAAGAAAAGCAAAGGTTTCTGGTGGTGTCATTTGTTCTGAAAGTGCCGTAAATGAGCGAATATCTGCAAACAAGACTGTCATATTTTTTTGTTGATTATCGCCCAGCTTGACTTCAACAATACTAGATTTTTCTAGTAAATTCAAAAAATCGTGAGGGACAAATCTACCATAGGCTGCATTCAGTTTTGCTAGGCGAATTTGCGTATTAATTCTCGACAACAATTCCTTTTTGATAAAAGGTTTAGTTACATAATCATTGGCTTCTAAGTTAAAAGCTTCTACCAAATCTGAGGTCTGATTTTTGGCAGTCAGCATCAAAATCGGTAATTCTAAAGGCGAGTATTTTTTGCGAACTCTTCGACATACTTCATAACCAGTCATCCTTGGCATCATGACATCGAGTAACATTAAGTCTGGCTTAAATCCCTCTTCAATCAAAGTTAATGCTTCTAAGCCATTGCTGGCTTGAGTGATGACGAAATTTTCGCTAGAAAGACTGTTAATTAACACCTGAATGTTAATCGGTTCATCATCGACGATCAAGACTTTAATTTTATCATTTTCCAGTAATTCTTGATTTTCTCTGGAGTGAGGGTGTATGATGTTAGGCTTATCTGTAATTGCATGACTGCTGAAATTGCGATCGCCCTCACTGACAAGTGGATACTTCCGATTAACTTCTGGTTGATCTGTGGATACTGGCAGAGTAAAGGTAAATTGAGAACCAATTCCCACAGTTGAAGACACCCGAATTTGACCTCCATGCAATTCAACTAATTGCTTTGCTACCGCCAAACCTAAACCCGTGCCGCCAAATTCCCTAGCAGTAGAACCGTCAGCTTGTTCAAAGGATTCAAAAATTTGCTCTAATTTTTCTACGGCGATACCAATCCCAGTATCAGATACAGTAATCGCCAATTGAGAACTAGGTATTAATGATTTGTCGTTGCCGCTCAACAATTCTGCTGAAATTTCAATGATACCGCTTTCACTAAATTTAATCGCATTACCAATTAAATTATAAAGTATTTGTTCTAAACGATTTTCATCTGCTGCTACTGGCGGCAATTCTGGACCAACTGAATTGACCAATTGTAAGTTTTTTTTGCCGACTAAAGGCTTAGATAAAGTCAGGATTACGTAGACGACTTCCCGGATTCCGACTGGTTTAATTTGAAGTTCTAGAGTTTTATGCTTGAGTTGAGAAAAATCAAGAATGTCGTTAATTAAAGACGAAAGTCTTTTGCCAGATGATGAAATCAAACCTAAATTCATATTAGTTGTTTCTGGCAGTTGTCCAGTCGCACCGTCTATTAGAGATTCTGCAATACCAATAATCCCGTTGAGGGGAGTACGGAGTTCGTGGGAAGTATTGGCTAAGAATTCATCTTTGAGTTTGTCTAGTCGCTGCAATTCGCTATTTTTAGCTTCTAAGCTGGTAAATGATGCTTGTAGTTGTGCAGCCATACTGTTAAAAGCTTTCGCCAGTACGCCTAATTCGTCACTTCTTTCGAGTTTCACAGTTCTATCAAATTGTCCTTCAGACAAAGCTATTGCTGCATCTTTAAGTTCAAGAATTGGTTGAATGATCCACCGGGAAGTACAGATTCCTACAACTGTTGCCATTCCCAAAGCAGCCACACATAGCAGTATAGTAGTTTGAGTATTAGCATCAATTTGTGCCATAAAGTCGGCTTCGGGAACGACGACGACAATTAACCAGTCTAAACCTTTGCCATTTTTAAATGGCATAACTTTTAAATATTGCTGTTTACCCTTAATTTTAAAAGTTATTTTCTCAGGTTTTGTAATTTGGCGTAAGTCTTTAAATTGAGTTGATAAATATTTAGCAGTTGCTTGAGTTACTGGATCGTTACTTTCAGTAACTTTAAATAATGTTTTTTCTTTTTTTTGAGTACGAAAAGGTTTTTCTGAGGTGGAAGTGGCTAGCAGTATACCATTTTTGTCAAGTACGAATGTCTGACCTGATTTGCCAATTTTGAGGCTATTTAAAAATTTACCTATGGCGTCGAGACGTAGAGCAGTAACCAATACTCCTTCTAGTTGTTTTTGGCTGTTGTATACTGGTTTGACTGCACTGATAATTAGTGTTGGTTCGAGGAATGATACATAGACAGAACTCCAAGTTGCTTTACGCTCTAAGGCGGCTAAGCTGTAAGAGGGATGTTGTCGGATGTCAAATTTTTCGACTACGGCTGCTACTGTGGTGCGATCGCCTAGATCATTTGTATTGTACGAATAAAATTTAAAACCAGTGGACGGGCCTGATGTATTAATCAGTAAGCTGCCATTGGACATCTTTTCTCCCGTGCGATATTCTCCATTTTTATTACCGATCGACGTAAAATTGATGTAAGGGTATAATTGCACCTGTCTCCACAGATATTTCTCCCAAGCTGATAAGTTTTTCATGTCAAGAAAACCCAGTTTCACAGCATCCAGTTTGCTTTGATTAATCTGGTGAGGAGTTTCTAGATAAGTTGTCAAACTTTGTTCGATGCGAGTGCTAACTTCGCTCATCAACTGATCTGCTAGGTCATTCACTGACCTTTGACCATTTCTAAAGGATAAATATCCGACAAGTCCCACCGCTGCAAATACTTGCAAAACGAAGGGTACTATGACGACTGTTCGCAGATTAACTTTTCCTAAAATGTTTGCTGCTAAACGGTTTAGAGAAAAAGTTGACATAGTAATTACTCATCTTAAAATAATTAATTGGCGATCGGCTTGAATCTACTTTTATATTAAGCATTTTAAGCTGCTATATTGGAGTTTTGAGTAAAGTGATATCTGCGATGACTGATGCGATCGCCCACCGCTTGGAACAATACACTATAAAACGCCCTCAAGAAGTTTTGATCGTGCAGGTTGAAATTGAGGGTGAATTTGATGAAATTGCTGTTTTCAAAGGCTTTTCTAGTTCCCTGGTGCGATCGACTGCCTTTGATCCAGACATACCAGTTTTACCAGATGAAGCCAAGATTATCAGGATCGATCGCCTTGCAGGGCCCTACAACCCAAATAACCCCCGCTATCTTCAGCAGGGGCTATCTTGGGAAACCATGCAGTCTCTATTGTCCGAGGCGGGAGTTTAGAGATTATTCGCAACATTATACGGCTGTAGGGACACGGCACTGCCGTGTCCCTACCCTATAGCCTTAGTCCCTACCCTATATCTGTACTTCACCCAAGGGAGAAAGGCTAGAGTGTGCCGCCAGCAGCTTGAAAACGAGCTCGCGCACGTTTGATTGCTTGCTTAGCTTGAATTTGCTCTTGGAGAGTGCCACTAGAGGACTTTTCTAAACGAGCTTCAGCTTCAGTGTAAGCAGTACGAGCAGTTTCTTTGTCAATTTTGTCGCCTTTTTCAGCGCCATTAACCAAAACCGTAATTCGATTTTCTTGGATTTCTGCAAAACCGCCCATCAGAGCAATAGACACCCATTCCTTACCGGGACGGACACGCATTACTCCGGTATCCAAAGCAGTCAACATCGGGGCGTGACCACTCAAAATACCTAATTGGCCTGTAGTGCTTGGCAGAATTACTTCTTCAGCATCAGAATCCCAAACAGTTTTGTCTGGGGCAACTACGCGCACATTTAATGTCATAAATCGTCCTTAGTCAGTAGTCCTTAGTCAGTAGTCAGTAGTCAGTAGTCAGTAGTCAGTAGTCCAAAATCATCAGTCATTAGTTGTTGACAACCAATGACTAATGACTAATGACCGATGACTAATGACTAAAATTACTTAGCGTCAGCCTTCATTTTTTCAGCTTTGGCGATCGCCTCGCTGATGTCGCCCACGAGATAGAATGCTTGTTCTGGCAATTCATCAAGTTCACCAGCAAGAATCATCTGGAAACCCTTAATCGTATCTGCCAGCTTGACATACTTACCAGGAGCACCAGTAAATACTTCCGCCACAAAGAACGGCTGCGATAAGAAGCGTTCAATTTTGCGAGCACGAGATACTGTCAAGCGGTCATCTTCCGACAACTCATCCAAGCCCAAAATTGCAATAATGTCTTGCAATTCCTTGTAGCGTTGGAGAGTTGACTGAACTTGACGAGCCACACCGTAGTGTTCTGCACCGACAACGCTAACTTGCAACATCGTAGACGTAGAATCCAACGGATCAACCGCAGGATAAATACCCTTCGCAGCCAAACCGCGAGAGAGTACAGTTGTAGCGTCCAAGTGAGCAAAAGTTGTAGCTGGTGCGGGGTCAGTCAAGTCATCCGCAGGCACGTAGACAGCTTGTACAGAAGTAATCGAACCTTCGGTAGTAGAAGTAATGCGCTCTTGCAAGTCGCCCATGTCCGTACCGAGAGTAGGCTGATATCCCACAGCCGAAGGCATACGACCCAATAGAGCCGATACCTCAGAACCCGCTTGTACGAAACGGAAGATGTTGTCAATGAAGAGCAAAACGTCTTGTTTGCTGACATCACGGAAGTATTCAGCCATCGCCAAAGCGGATAGGCCGACGCGCATCCGAGCACCAGGTGGCTCGTTCATTTGACCGTATACTAGGGCAATTTTCGACTTGCTGCGGTCTTCTTCGTTAATAACCCCAGATTCGATCATTTCCTTGTAAAGGTCATTACCTTCACGGGTGCGCTCGCCCACACCACCAAACACGGATACACCACCGTGAGCTTTGGCGATGTTGTTTACGAGTTCCATCATAATGACGGTTTTGCCAACGCCTGCACCACCAAACAAACCAATTTTGCCTCCACGGCGGTATGGTGCCAGGAGGTCAATCACTTTGATTCCAGTTTCAAATACCGAAGGCTTGGTTTCCAGTTCGGTGAAAGCTGGGGGGTTGCGGTGGATGGGCATACTTTCGGTAGTATCCACTGGACCGAGGTTGTCTACGGGTTCGCCGATGACATTAAAAATTCGGCCCAGAGTTGGGATACCAACGGGAACTTGGATCGATCGCCCGGTGTCTACTACTTCCATGCCACGCACCAAACCATCGGTGGTACTCATGGAAACCGCGCGCACTTGACTGTCTCCCAGCAGTTGTTGAACTTCGCAGGTGACGGAAACGTCTTGGCCTGCTTGGTTCTTGCCGGAGATTGTGAGGGCGTTATAGATTTGGGGCAGTTTGCCGCCGGGGAATTTGACGTCTACGACCGGCCCAATGATTTGGGTGATGTAGCCTACGTTCGTTTTTACTGCGGTTGATACCATGAATAGTGCCTTTGTTAGGATTCTACTTTTCCGATATTGGAAAAACTCTTAACATTTAGAAATGCTATTCATCAGATTACCACTGAACAGACTCACTATTTAGATTTATACGGGGCTACTTAAAAGTCATTTTTTCCCTGGTTGGGACTGTTTTTTTTTCGATCGCGCTGCGCCCAAAGCCCCGATCCCCAGAATGGTACCCAAGACTGACATTGGTTCAGGGACTGCCTGAGCTGAGACTGTGAATTGTTGAAAGTCTGGGTCTTTTATCTTTTGTCCGTCGTCAAAGGAAACTTTTGTACCCTTAGCGAGTTGTTCTGTGGTCACAGATTGAAACTGCTCTGGGATCTTGCCATCGTTGACGGTGCTAAATGGATTGGTGGATTCGTAGTTGAGTTTAAAGTCGCCAAATATGGTTTGCTGGCATCCAGTGGTCAGACAGTCTATTCTGCTGAACTTGGTGTCGGCGGTGAACCAGATGCTGCTATTCATGAAGGTGCTGCTGGAGACGAATTGCTCTAAAGGTTTGCCGGTGCCGGTGTCACTCCAGAGGAGGAGGGCGTAAACTTGATCCTTAAGAAAGGTGAAGGTTTGGGTAATTTTTCCATCCTTGGAGGTGACAGCGTTGCCGAAGGTTCCTTGTCCGTTGTTGGCGGAGCCGTTATCTGAGGGTTTAGTTTCGTTAAACAGACTGGATATGTTGCTGTAGCCAAGGTCTTTACCTGCGGATTGGGCTACCCACAGGCTGGATTGGTATAGTCCCTGAGAGCGATTGAATGTAAAGTTGATGCTTGTGTCTTCATCGAACTGGATGCCGCTTGTACCAAACATAAAAGCTGATGCCGGCGTGCCGATGCTCAGAACAAGTGTCGCGACTAAGCTGCCGCAGGTGAATGATGTTTTTTTTACTAAGGTTAAGTTAGTCATGAACCCTGAGTCCTCCCAAAAATTTATTGTGTACTAAGGTTGAGAATGCTTGCTGCCACATATACTGGCGAAGGCAAAGTTTGTCCTGCTAGATTGAGGACGATCGCATGGGCTTCCACACTCCATTTACAGAGCGATATCATTTATGTGTATCTTTGAGTAAAAGATTTTTGATTACTCCTCGAAATTTCACTTAAACCAGACTGCCACACTCTAATCTAGAGCAGACAGTTTTCAGCTACTCTGGATCTCCAAAATACAACATTTATTTTTGTTGGCAACAGCCTCTAGTTGACTGAAACTCTTGTAAAGATAGGCTTCCATCAATCAAACAGAAAATATTTTTCTGTTTGATTATAAATTTTTTGTAAAGTTATAGTTAAAATATAAAGTTTGTGTAAAGTACATACAGCGTATTCCAGGTTTACGAAGTACACCCCAATTCTTCTACTGACTTAAACAGTCGATAACTATCGAATCAATTAAGGCATTAAATTTGCTCAAAAAACGTATTCGAGTCTCCTCTTTGTTATCACAAAATCTAACTATACAGGCGGGAATCAACAGCCCATAATCTTTGATCTGGGGTGGGATGAGAGCCGCACTCCTCATCGGAGCGATCCTCTCACCACGATGTTGGGCACAGCCAACCAGCATTCTTAAAGATGGCGACGAGACGAGCGCAACGCCGTCATAATTCTGGTAAAATACTCATATCTTCGATCGCAGAATAACAATCTAGGTCTAGATAACACAGCTTTGATGTGACAAGTGGGGCAGGAGGTGTTCCTCACTATAAAACGCCGTAGAGGGAAACGATTGGAGTCCGCAGGAAGGAAGATCTTGATATCCTTGACCGGACTCAGATGCCTACAACATACCGCTTGAGGTTGGTGTAGGAGCGTCACTAATAAATCTGTTGATTCAACAATGATCTGAAGCCAGCAGACTCTCAAGGGTTCATCCGTCTTGGATTGGCTGCGGCAGTTCCATAGTTGACTCGACAACCGATGTTGAACAAACTCGAACTGCACTCAAGTGGGACAATTTGCTGGTCAAGGAGGGCGCTGCAACTGACATACTGGTCGTCATTAGTATCTCTTACCATACATTCGATCGGCTTAGCACCCGATCGCGCCGACCAACTTTTCATACCTACCACTGAAATAATGTGCTGCCAGTAGAAAGTAAATAAAAACAGTCCAAACAGTACAGCAACTGCTAATCCTACTTTCAATTTCCAACTACTGAGGACGTTTCCTACAGTATTTTTCAAGTTTTCTACCCCAGAAATCACACTTTCGGTAGTTGTTTCTGGAGTTGGCAAATTTGTTGGTGTTTTTTCTGTTGGAATTTCCGACATAATGTATCTCCTATGGTTGCTGGGATTTGCTTGGGCTTGTATTGGCCGCGCTATTTGAGCGGACTACATTAAATTTTAGCAAAAGTTAGGTTGGAGAGACACGGCAGGATAAAAATGGAGGACACGGCAGTGCCGTTTCCCTACCCGGATTAATTGTATGGTTGTTTTAGCTTAGAAACGGAGGACACGGCAGTGCCGTTTCCCTACCCCGATTAATTGTATGGTTGTTTTAGCAGTTCTGTTAACTCAGATTCCGAAAGTTGGTGTATTCCTAAAGATTGAGCTTTTTCTAATTTAGAGCCGGCATCTTCTCCCACAACTACATAGTCAGTTTTGGCACTAACGGAATTTGTGACTTTTCCTCCTGCTCTTTGAATCAAATCTTTAGCTTCATCTCGTTTTAGGGTTGGCAAAGTTCCAGTGATTACAAAGATTTTTCCTGCTAATTGCAAATTAGTTTGTGTTGAAGTCTGACTTTTTACTTCTGACTTTAATTGCAATCCCGTAGTTTTCAATCGTTCGATTAAATTCTGATTTGCCGGGACTTGAAACCACTGATAAACTGATTGAGCAATTTCTGGCCCAATTCCATAAATGCCTTCAATGGTGGCAGATGAGGCTGCTGCTAATTTTTCGACATTGGTAAATTTTTCTGTTAGCAATTGGGCGTTTACACTACCGACGTGGCGAATTCCTAAGCCGTAAAGTACCCGCGACCAAGGTTGAGTTTTCGATTGAGCGATCGCATTTACCAGCTTTTCGGCTAGTTTAACACCCATTCGTTCCAAATTCATCAATCTTTCGGCTGTCAAATCATACAAATCTGCGACGCAATTTACCAAATGGCTATCAACCATTTGTTGTACTAATTTTTCCCCGACACCATTGATATCCATAGCATCTCGACTGCAAAAATGAATCAGGGAACCACGCAAAATCGCGGGACAAGATGTATTAATGCAGCGAGTAACGGCTTCGCCTTTTTCCCGAACTACAGGTTGTTCACATTCTGGACAGCAAGTAGGCATTTGAAATAATTGAGCGCGATCGAGACGAAGTTCTGGTAAAACTCGCACAACTTCTGGTATAATCTCTCCAGCTTTTCTGACGATTACAGTGTCGCCAATGTGGAGATTTAAGGTCAAAATGCGATCGCCATTATGCAGCGAAGCCCTTGAAACCGTCGTCCCCGCCAATTGCACCGGTTTTAGTTCTGCTACAGGTGTCAAGGCTCCGGTTCTGCCTACTTGGATGGTTACGGCTTCGACTATTGTAGGGACTTCTTGTGCTGGATACTTAAGTGCGATCGCCCAACGAGGAAATCTCTGAGTAAAACCCAACTGTTTTTGCAACTCAACCGGATTAATTTTAACCACAACTCCATCGGTCATGTAAGGTAAATTAAGCCGTTCAGTATCCCAGTATTCGTAATACTCCCGAACCTGATCTAAAGAGTAGCACAACTGACGGTTAGGATTAACTTTAAATCCCATTGTTCGCAATAATTCCAAAGAATCCCATTGCGTTTTCCCCCCCTTTCCCTCGTTACCAGACTCTGCCTCATTCTCTGTACGGGCAATCCCCCCGTGGTTGCCCTCATCGGTGGGCACGGGCGGGCACGGGGGCACCGCCCCTACGGATTCACCCTCGTTACCAGGCTCTGCCTGGTAACGCAGATCCAGAGGCTCTGCCTCATCTTTTTTCGATGTTTTACCCTTATCAAAATGCAGAGTATAAGCAAAGAAATCTAACTTCCGTTTGTCCACAATTTTAGAATCCAACTGTCGTAGCGTACCCGCCGCCGCATTCCGAGGATTAGCAAATAGTTGTTCCCCTGCTTTTTCGCGTTCCCGATTAATTTCTTCAAATACAGCTAATGATAAAAAAGCTTCTCCCCGCACTTCTACAATCGGTGGCGGATTATCTAAATTTAGCCTTAGAGGAATCGATCGAATTGTCTTAACATTTTGAGTAATGTCCTCACCAGAAACACCGTCTCCTCGCGTCGCGCCTCGAACTAAAATCCCATTTTCATAGGTTAATGCTAAAGCTGAACCGTCAATTTTTAACTCGCAAACATAGGAAAGCCCCGCTAGCCCGATGGCTGTTTCATCCTCTGTTGATGGGGAGATGGAGTGATTGGGAGATGGGGTGATGGGGGGTGCTAATCGCAGCCAGCGTTCCTGCCATTTAGCGAATTCTGCAATATCAAAAGCATTTTCCAAACTGTAGAGAGGAATATGATGCTTAACACTATAAAATTGAGCGGCGGGCTTTTCTCCCACCCGCTGAGTCGGGCTTTCAGCAGTTATTAATGCGGGATTCTCTGATTCTAGGGTTTGTAAATCACGGTAAAGGCGATCGTACACCTCATCTGCCATCATCGGCGCATCCAAAACATAATAAGCATAGCTAGCTTCCTGTAGTTGCTTTCTCAACTGTTTAATTCGCTGCTCAATTTCACCTTTCATAGAATTTGAGATGCCTATTTTTTTAATTGCAGTACATAAATCAACACAGCTCATGAAGATTTTAGCATTAATTGGATGCCATCTAATGCTGGTTAGTTTATTACAGATTCAAGTCAGGAAACTCACTAAATTTCTTTTTTTCACCAGATATTGAAAATTGCAAATTGTCCGTATTTTTTTCCCCATTAAACTTGCTATTACTACGAGATTTTAGCAAATCTTGAGAGTTCACTTTTGTGAAAGCTAGCGGTTCAGCGTGTTCTACCTGAAACACATTTGCGTAGAGATTGGCAACTATTTGTTTTCCTCCTTGGGTTAAGTCTAAATAGTTGAGAGCGGCGGGAATGTAGGGAAATACTCCATTCCAATAAAATTTGGCATAATTTTGTCGCAAATCTCCCGGAGATTTGTAGCCCAAAATTTTATTGGTGCCGACTTCCTCAAATTCGTAGAATAGGGCACTAATTTTTCGCAGGTAATTGGGGTCGCTCAATTGACCGATTAAATCGGCGGCACGGGCTAGTCCAGAATAGTTGTTTCTATCTTGATGGGTTTCGCTAGCCGGAACTGGAAAGCGAGTTAATTCAATATTGCGTTTGATTTGTTCGGCGTCAATTAATGTGTGGCCGCCGAAGCGTTCGTCAATTACGAGTTTTCCCCGATCGACATGATAAGGAGTTAAGCTGGCGGAAGTTGCGCCGATCGGCACAGAAACCATATGCCCGTCAATGCCCGTGGCGTAGAGACCGACGGCTTCTTGGTCTTGGCGACAAACACCTTTGACGTAGCCGATATCGTGGCACAGTAGCGATATTAGGTAGTGCAGCCAATCTTCTGGCGACACTCCCCCCTCGCGAATGTGCTTCCCCCGGAGAATTTCTTGTCCCACCAGCGCTACTAGCATGGTGTGTTCCACATTGTGATATAAAGCATCACAATTAGCGATATTTTCCAGAGCCATTGTCCCGGCCCAGGCAATAATTTCTGGGTAGTCCGGCTTGTATTTGCCGTAGGTGCGGCGATAGCCAGCCTGTAGCTCTTGAACAAAAGCATCAATTAGGATAGCAGTTGCATTGAACATCATAGATTCTCCAATTGAAAATTTACTTAGTGATTCGATCGCAAATATCTATCTAAAGATGATGGCAAAATAATTAATATTGAATTTGAAGTTTTAGGTAGGGTTGTTCAAGTCAAAATTTGATTTAGGGTAATATTTATACGATAACCTAAATTGATGGGAAATCGATCGATTATTCCGCATTAAATATTGACGAAACAATTTATACTGTTTGATCGACTAATTATAAAAAGTCCTGGGTAGAAAAGTTATGAACTGTCTGTTTCCGAGTATCCCCCCTGTTGTCCATCGCACTCGGCTCTCTTGCATCCGAAAATACCTAGGATTGTTTGCATTCACGGCTATTTGCACAGCTACACCTGCTTTTGGTGCCGATCGCATTTATGTAACATATGGCCCACTAGAAGTATCAGTTCCCATTGAATCTCTGGCACTCTTTGCTAGTCAAGGCAAAATAGACTCCAACTTGGACGGCTTCGCTCAGTACGCTAAGAAAGAACAGCTAGCTCAGATTCAACTCGTTCTGCAAGCTCGTGCTGAAATCAAAGCCGTGACCATCGCCCAATTCCTGTACACGGCTCAAGGAGAATTACTGCTAGAGCGCTTGGGCAGAGTAATTCAAACCAAAGCTCGACAGCCTGGATTTTATGCGATTCGAGCTGCTTTAATTTTAGCTGCATCCGACCCAGAAGGTCTGACAATTATCAACGTGCTGCGGAAATTTCCTACTTATGGCATCAGGATTGACATCGCTCGTGCCTTGGGTATTGCCGACGAACTGACGACGCTGATCAACCGTTCCAATCGCGCGATCGAAGGAATTGCCAAATTGTCGGAAGCACAAGCAGTTTTAGAACCCGAAATCCCCGCCGCCGAAAGACTACAGCCCCAGCTACCAGGCTCCTATACTTGGAAAAAATCATCAGTAACTCTGACGAGCCCCAATCGCGATCGCACATTTGGGATCGACATCTATCTGCCCCAAGGTAGCCCCCGACCGGCTCCTGTCGTGGTAATTTCCCACGGTTTGGGTTCTGATCGCATTTCCTTTGAGTATTTAGCCAAACACCTAGCCTCCTATGGCTTTGCCGTGGCAGTCCCCGAACACCCCGGCAGCAACGCGAAACAACTGCAAGACTTAATCACAGGCAAAGCCAACGAAGTAGTAGAACCAGCGGAATTTGTCAACCGCCCTCTTGATGTCAAAGACTTGCTGGATTATTTAACCCGCCTTTCGGTAAGCAATCCAGCCTACCGAGGGCAACTCGACTTGCAGCGAGTGGGAATCATCGGCCAATCTTTCGGCGGTTACACAGCTTTGGCATTAGCTGGCGCTGAGATGAATTTTGCACAGCTAGACAAAGACTGTCGGCTAGAAAACGACACTTGGAACATCTCGCTATTGTTACAGTGCCGTGCTCGTGGCTTGGATCGTAGCCAGTACAATTTCACAGATCCGAGAATCAAAGCGGCGATCGCGATCAACCCAATTAGTAGCAGCATTCTGGGAGAAACCAGCCTCAGCAAAATCCAAATTCCAGTCATGGTAATCGCAGGCAGCGCCGATACAGTCGCCCCCGCTCTGGCAGAACAAATTCAACCTTTCACCTGGTTAACATCGCCCAACAAATATCTGGTATTGATGAAAAATGGGACTCACTTCTCCACGATCGACCAATCCCCTGAAAGCATCTTTCGTCCATCTCCTGATGTGATCGGGCCAGAACCCGCCTTAGCCCGTCGCTACCTCAACGGACTCAGTCTCGCTTTTATGGAAAGCTCTTTGAACAACCAGCCCCAATTCCTTCCCTATCTGGAATCTTCCTACGCTCAAAGCATTTCCAGAGATTCCCTGGGGCTGAGAATTTTGCGATCGCTCACCTCGCAGCAATTGCAACAGTTGCTCACCAGTTCTCAATCGCCCAGTCGCCCTGCTTCCCCACTCTCAACCCCCCAACCTCAGCCAGTTCCGGTTCCTCGGTAAGCTGCATGGGGCATCGGGCATCGGGCATCGGGCATTATTATTTTGGGTAGGGACACGGCAGTGCCGTGTCCTCATTTCGGCTAATAATTCCGGTTTCACCGGAAATTAGCTAACTTAGAAATGCAAATTTCTAATTACTCAGGGTACAACCATGCCAACAGCAGCCCCTTTTCAAATAATTCCCAAACCAACAACCCCAACCCCCACCTCCACTGGTACTACTACCAACCCTGGTGGTACAACCGTTAGTAGGAGTGGTATTTCCGGCACTTCTGGCCCGGATAGCCTCAGTGGCACTACGGGGGATAACTCGATTTTCGGTTTGGGAGGCCCGGATACAATTTTTGGTTTAGCTGGCAACGATACCATCTACGGTGAAGACGGTGACGACTCAATCCGCGGCGACGCTGGTAATGATTGTCTATTCGGCGGTAGCGGTAGAGACAGTATGTTTGGCAGCGAAGGAGACGACACTCTTTATGGTGGCAAAGGTGCTGACTCGCTCATTGGCGATGACGGCAATGACTTGTTATTGGGCAACCAGGACAACGATACTTTGTTGGGAGAGGCGGGTAATGACACCTTTTTTGGGGGTTCTGGCGATGACTCTCTGTTTGGTGGTGCTGGCGATGATAGTCTTGCGGGCGATCGAGGTAAAGATACTTTAACTGGTGGCCTCGGAAATGATACGTTTGTGATCAGTCCTTTGTCAGATGGGGATTTGATTATAGATTTTACTGATGGTGGCGATCGCATTCGCTTAGGTGCCGGTCTTACATTTGCCGAACTCACCATTTCCCCTGGCATTAGCGGAACCACCCCAAGTACAATTATTCAGCTTACAAGCACTAAGGAAACTCTGGCTACTGTCTTCGGAGTTTCCAGTAGTCTGATCGGTAGGACTGACTTTATTTTTTAAATTGGGAATTGGGAATTGGGAATTGGGAATTGGGAATTGAGAATTGGGAATTGAGAATTGAGAATTGGGAATTGGGGAATTGGGAATTGGGAATTGGGAATTGGGAATTGGGAATTAGTTATTAGTTGCGGCTTATTACTAATTGTTTATTGCTTAGTGGTTGGTGCGAATGCCCTATTCCCATGCCCCATTCCCCATTCCCAAATCACAATGTATGAAGGTTTCCTAAATCTGAATAAACCTGCGGGCATGACTTCCCACGACTGCGTGGGGCGAGTCCGCCGTCTGTTGAAACTCAAGCGAGTAGGACACGGAGGAACCCTCGATCCTACTGTGACTGGCGTTTTGCCGATCGCCCTTGGCAAGGCAACCAGACTACTACAATTTCTCCAACACCATAAAGCTTATAAAGGTACGATTCGGTTTGGTTTAACTACTGCTACGGACGATTTAGAAGGAGAAATTCTCAGTTCTCAATCGGTACCGGATTTAAGTTTGGAAAAAGTGCAAACAGAACTACCAAAGTTTATCGGAAAACTTGAGCAATTTCCACCTAACTTTAGTGCTATTCAGGTGGGAGGGAAACGCCTTTATGAGTTAGCGAGAAAGGGCGAAACTGTGGAAGTTGCGGCTAGGAAGGTTGAGGTTTTTCGGCTAGATGTTTTGGATTGGCGGCCTGGGGATTTTCCAGAATTGGATTTGGCGATTTCCTGTGGGGCTGGTACTTACATTCGGGCGATCGCTCGCGATTTGGGTGCTATTTTGAATGTAGGTGGCACTTTGGCCTGTTTGACTCGTACTGAAAGTAGTGGTTTTGCGATCGAGCAAAGTCTCAGTTTTGAAGATTTGGAAATGCAATTACAGGAGGGTAAATTTTGCCCAATCTTACCATCACAGGTGTTGGGACATTTAGGGGCGATCGTCCTTTCTCCTGAATATGCCAAACGCTGGTTTCAAGGACAGCGCTTGCCTATTCCTGAAACGCCCAAGCAGGAGGGGGAGGAAGCAAGTAAAAATGAGATCCCTCATACTCTAAACCCCCTATCTCCATATTTTTTGCAAGTTTATAACGAAGATGGTCAATTCCTAGGTATTGGTCAAGTCGCCCACTCAGATACAAACACCATTTTGTCTCCTCAGATTGTGTTTTAATAATTTAATCTGAGTTGACTTTTTGACAAACTTATGATATAGGCATAGCGATGAAAATAGTGCTGATTGGATTAATACGAGGCTACAAAATAGGTATTTCTCCTTATCTGCCTAATGCCTGTAGATTTTACCCAACTTGTTCGCAATACGCGATCGAGGCAATAGAAAGATTTGGAGTTGCCCGTGGTGGATCGATCGCAATTAAGCGGATTTTGCGCTGTCACCCCCTACATCCTGGGGGGTATGACCCAGTACCTCCCAAAGATAGTTCTGAGTAAAATTAGCGTCAAAAACCAGAGCCTCGACTTCTTGAAGAAATTGGGGCTCTAGGTATATTTTCAGTATTTACAAAAAATCAGTAATATTACTGTTTTTCTCGACTTCTCAGAAGTTGTAAAATATCATAAAGGGAATAAAGGGAATGCAAGTTAATATGTTAACTACAGCGATCGGGTATAAAACGCTTTCTCATACGCTGGCAGTGCTAAGCCAGAAGCAAGCAAGTGGAAAACTGCTATTAGAACAAGGGGATCAGCAGTGGCAACTCTACTTTTATCGAGGTTGTCTGGTTTATGCGACTGGAGGATGCCATAGAGCGAGACGTTGGTACAGGGCTATAGGTCAACATTGTCGGAACTTTCAAGTGGATCTCAGAGAGCTTGATGCTGAGGAGTTGTGGGAATATCAACTGCTTCAGCAGGGGATCGCAGAAAACGAAATGAACCTCGAACAAGCTAGGGCGATCGTCCGAAGCAGTGTTTCCGAAGTGTTCTTTTCTCTGATCAGTCAGTCGAGTATGCGCCGGGAGTGGCGTCCATCAAAAAAATGTGTTTCTAATATTATCCCTTCTTTACTGCTCTCTTTAACAGAGGTACAGCAAGTTTTGTATTCTACACAACAAATTTGGCAAAAGTGGAAAGCAATGAGTTTGTGGCCGATAGAACCAGAACAAGCACCTCTGTTAAAATTGTCAGCGGAATTAAAAAATCGATTTAGTTCTAATTCTTTCCTAGCTCTGACTAACGTGTTCAACGGCGAGAATACTCTTTGGGATATTGCATTCAAGAGAAAACAGTGTGTAACAGTAGCAACCCGCGCTTTACAAAACTATATAAAACAGGGTTTAGTCAATTTTCGCACCGTGCCCGATTTGCCATCGCCCATCGAACAGTGGCGTTTAGCCGCAGCGATTGCCAAACCTGGTCGCCCTTTGATTGCTTGCATCGATGACAGCCCCACAGTATGTGCATTTTTAGAGCAAATTTTATTCGAGGGAGGGTATCGAGTCCTGAAAATTCAAGATCCAATGCAGGGAGTGAGCCTCCTGGCTAAACACAACCCAGCTTTGATTATTATGGACGTGCTGATGCCGAAGACAGATGGCTTTGCTTTGTGCAGTTTTTTGCGAAAAACATCTGCTTTTCGGGAAACTCCGATCGTATTTTTGACCGGTAAAGACAGTATTATCGATCGCACGCGGGCAAAACTGATAGGTGCTTCTGATTTTTTGAGCAAGCCTGCTCAGCCAGAAAAAGTTTTGCAAATAGTTGACAAGTATTTGAAGGTAAAAAGCGATCGCAGTCCTCTAGCAGTTCGCCATAACGATTTGCTGAACTCTCACCGACTTACCTTAGCAAATTCTTAAAAAGGGCATAGGGCATCGGGCATCGGGCATAGGGCATCGGGCATCGGGCATCGGGCATATTTCACCACGATTGAGAAAGGCTTATAGTTTACAATCAAGACGTATGAGGAAAATCTAAAATCTAAAATCGGTTGTGTATGAGTGATATTACGAAGGGTTTGGCGATCGATCGCACCCCACAGGTAAGCGTGGTAATTCCAGCCTATAATTGCGCTGCTTACGTCGGTCAAGCAATAGATAGTGTTTTGAGTCAAACCTATACTGACTGGGAAATTATTGTAATAGACGACGGCTCCACAGATGATACCAGATTAGTTTTAGACAAATATGGCGATCGACGGATTCGCTATATTTATCAACAAAATCAAGGAGTCTCCCTTGCCAGAAATCACGGCATCAAGTTAGCACAAGGAGAATTTGTCGCATTTTTAGATGCAGATGACTTCTTTCTACCCGACAAATTAGCCTCACAAATTGCCGTATTTGCAGCAAAACCAAATTTAGGAATAGTTCACAGTGGGTGGCGTTTAGTTGATAGTATCGGTGCGCCAATTAAAGAAATTAAATTATGGCAAAATGTGCCTAAATTAGACCTAGAAATGTGGCTCAGATGGAAACCTGTATTACCAAGTGCCATGATGTTTCGTCGCCATTGGTTAGAACAAGCTGGTGGTTTTGATCCTCGATTTCCACCAGCAGAAGATACAGATTTAGTGCTACGTTTAGCCTTAATGGGATGCGAAGCAGAATGGCTGCGCGAAATAACCGTTTGTTACCGTCAACACGAACAAAGTGCGATGTACAAAGGTTTGCCCCAGGCTAAATCCCTCGCAGCAGTCATGGATAACTTTTTTGCCCGCCCCGAATTACCAGATAAAATACGTTTGTTAGAAAAGCAAATTAAGTACAGTACCTTAGTTTGGATTTCTTGGTATTTGCACCGCACTGGTCATCTGGTAGAAATGATCCAATTTTTGCAGCGTTCTTGGAATTATACACCTTATTTGCCTGTGGAAACAGTGATTAATTGGGCGGAATGTTTTGCTGAATTTTCCCAGGATGCGGGAAATGAATTGGATGCAGATTTATTAGCTAAGTCTCCTGAGTGGCAAGAGTTAATACAGTGGGTAATTCTGAGTAAGCCAGCTTGATTGAAAGCTTGTTAACAAGCTATTTACTTGATTAAAATACAAGATTATTCTTGAGTTTCTGCTTCTGTAAAAATTGGTGGCCATAGTTCGGAAATTGGCAATTCCCAACCAGGGAAAAGTTCTGGTACTGTCAAAATATCCTGATTCCCCAACACCAAAGGTTCACCTATTTGACGATAAACTGTAACAGTTTCTTCGTCAGGATCAATCAGAATTCCTACTTGGGCTCCGAGTTTTATAAACTTATTAATTTTCTTGACTATCGGCTTTATGCGATCGCTCTGTGATTTAATTTCTACTACCAAGTCTGGAACTAATTCTCCAAAATAACGGGGACTTCGCCGGAGACGCCCGGCCAGCACAAAGGAAACATTAGGTGCTGTGAGGTTAGCATCTGGTAAAATAAAGCCGCCTGCGGAGTCAAAGATTCTTCCCAAGCGACGGGGATTCACCCAAACGAAAAGAAAAGCACTTAAGCGAATGCCAATTTCGCTAGATACAATATCTGACGGGCCCATAATTACAATTCTCCCACTTTCTAGTTCAACTTGGTAATCTTCACCAGCTTCTTGGAAAGTCCTTTGGACTTTTTCTAAATCTTTGAGTGTCATCATGGGATTTTAGATTTTAGATTTTGGATTGAAGAATTGAAGAATTATTTGCGATTTGGGTTATTACTTGGCTGAAAATGAATTGCCACAGCTACAACTTTGAGCCGCATTAGGATTGTGAAATCGGAAACCTCCGCCCATCAAGTCTTCTGAATAGTCCAAGGTGAGCTCGTTGAGATATTTTGATTGGTGGGGGTCGATCGCGATTTGGATACCCTCAGATTCGCAAATAGTGGCTTCTGGTGGGATCAAATCTTCAAAACCCATGGTATAAGACAAACCGGAACAGCCACTCGATTCCACGCCCAGACGCAATAAAGCTTCGGGGTGAGAATGCTGAGATTTGATACGGTTTATTTCTAAAGCTGCGGTTTTACTCAGATGAATCATTAATTTTGGGGATGGGGAATTGGGGATTGGGAATTGGGGATTGGGAATTGGGGATTGGGAATTGGGAATTGGGGATTGGGAATTGGGAATTGGGAATTGGGAATTGGGGATGGGGAATTGGGAATTGGGGATGGGGAATTGGGGATGGGGAATTGGGTAATTAGTTATTAGTTGCGGCTTATTACTAATTGTTTATTGCTTACTTGTTGATGCCCTATGCCCTATGCCCTATGCCCTATGCCCTATGCCCAATAGTTACTTAGCTTTAGATTCAGTGCGAGCATAATCATCTTGAAATCTGACAATATCATCTTCTCCGAGATATTCGCCATTTTGCACTTCAATTAAAACTAACGGAATAACTCCCGGATTTTCCAGGCGGTGATTGATGCACTGAGGAACGTAGGTAGATTGATTTGTGAACAAAACTTCTTCAGTTTCACCACAAGTAACTTTTGCAGTACCAGAAACCACGATCCAGTGTTCACTGCGGTGGTGGTGCATTTGCAGGCTGAGGCGATGTCCTGGGTTAACTTCTATACGCTTAATTTTGTATCCTGGGCCTTCTTCAAGAGTTGTAAAAGAACCCCAAGGACGGGTTTCTGTAGCGGTAATTCCGTTGATGGCAATAGGTGCGTGTAAAGTAGATATTTGAGAAATTTCTTGAGTTTGAACCATGATTTTACTCCTTCAGAATTACTGGTTTAAGTTCTTAGTAAACAATGTTGGTTTTTGCGGGTAGCGCTTACCTACACGGACGAGTTAGCGAACGGTACAGTTTTACTGATAATTCTGCTTTGCCCGATCGCACCGCCTTAATAACCATAGCAAAATCACTGTAGTAGTTGTCACCTATGATGGGTGCGATCGACCAAATCTACATCAAATCTTCATCTGTGGCTGCTGATTCTTTACTTTATGGGACATTTTATAAGATTTATGGTTGTTTTGGATTTTTTTAACCGCAGAGGGCGCAGAGGGCGCAGAGGAAGAGAAGAGGCAGAGGTATTCGGTGTCGGCGGCTGGATATCTAATTTCTGGTGGCTTCCTGCTTCATTCGGTGCGTTAGCGAAGCCCTCGAAGAGGATCGCCCTTATGATTAAATTGTGAATTTGTTTCATTTCCCATTCACTGATCGCACTGTGCGATCGGGGATTCAGTTGTTGGGAAAAATTGCATAGAGCGTATTTCTTGAAGCTATGCACTGACAATTGTAACTTGTCCTGTAGTTGCCATTGCTAAAATGGCTAAAACTTTGGGAGCTAAAGGCTTCAAATCGGCTAAGCGATTGGAGGGTGCTTGCAGAACAATTACCGCAATATTGAACTGTGGCAAATTCTGTTGAAATGACAAGTTGCGATCGACTGTAATGAAAATATCAAACTCTGTTTCTGCAAGGGCAAGAAGTTTGCCATTTTTTACACCCGCCCATCCCATTTGTGGAACCGTTTTTATCTCGTAATCAACAAATTCTCTGGCAAATTTGCGATCGATACACTCATCCAAAAGAAGCTTCATGCGTTATGCCACCATACCAACAAGCTGTTTTTCTGCTTCTTCCAGCAACGCGATGACTTGCTCTTTAGTTACGGTGGGAAATCCATCCAAAAAATCATCAATTGATTCTCCTGCTTTTAGATAGTCCAGAAGTGTTTGTACCGGAACTCTAGTAAAAGCAAAGACTGGAGTGCCACCCATAATTTCAGGAGATACGCTAATAATTTGAGAGTTTTTAATCATAAATATTTAAACCTTCGGGTTCCATAGTTAACTCAGCGGCTTTAACTATTTTTTCAGGCTCGATCGCACAAGCTTAGATTTTTTCCTACATCCACCCAATGCAGTAAATCTCTATATAATACATGATACTAGGTCGATCGCCATCCCACGCTCGACTCTAGATCAAAATCTTTTCGTCACTTTGAGAGACAGATCAAAATGAACAACAACGGACTGCCACAAAAGCAAGGCCTGTACGATCCGCAGTTCGAGCACGACGCTTGCGGAGTCGGATTTATTGTACACGTCAAGGGTAACAAATCTCACGAAATAGTTGAACAGGCACTGACAATTCTACTGAATCTCGATCACCGGGGCGCGTGCGGCTGCGAAGCCAATACCGGAGACGGCGCGGGCATTTTGATGCAAGTGCCCCACAAGTTTCTCAAGAAAGCAGCCGCCGCCGAAAACATCGAACTTCCAGCAGCCGGAGATTACGGGGTTGGTGCAATTTACTCGTCGCGCGATCGAACTCAACGGGAAAACGGCAAACGCATCTTTGCCGAAATCGCCGCCGAAGAAGGTTGTCCCGTGCTCGGTTGGCGCGAGGTACCCACGGATAACTCGTCCCTGGGCGACACCGCCAAAGCCAGCGAACCCTTCATGCAGCAAGTCTTCCTGAGTCGCCCCGCAGGTATGGACGAGGCGGGTTTTGAGCGAAAACTCTACGTGATCCGCAAACGCGCCCACAATGCGATCCGCAGGCAGAAAGTAGACCCATACTGGTATAATTCTACACTGTCATGCCGGACGATCGTCTATAAAGGAATGCTGATGCCCGTGCAAGTCGGAGATTATTATCCCGAACTGCACGACCCCGACATGGAAAGCGCTCTAGCCCTGGTTCACTCGCGCTTCAGCACCAATACTTTCCCAAGTTGGGAACGATCGCACCCTTACCGCTACATCGCCCACAACGGCGAAATTAACACCATGCGTGGCAACATCAATTGGATGAACGCGCGGCAATCGATGTTCGAGTCGGAACTATTCGGCGATGATTTAAAGAAAATCCCCAATTTAATCAATGTCGATGGTAGTGACTCCACTATTTTTGATAATGCTTTAGAATTGCTGACTTTGGCCGGGCGTTCTTTGCCTCATGCCATTATGATGATGATTCCCGAACCGTGGACAGCCCACGAGTCGATGAGTGATGAGAAAAAGGCTTTCTACGAATACCATTCGTGCTTGATGGAACCTTGGGATGGGCCTGCTTCGATCGCCTTTACTGATGGTACATCGATCGGGGCTGTGCTCGATCGCAACGGTTTGCGTCCTTCTCGTTACTGTATCACGAAAGATGACTTAGTAATTATGGCATCGGAAGCGGGAGTTTTGCCGATCGCACCGGAACGAATTCTTTCAAAAGGCCGTTTGCAACCGGGCCGGATGTTCCTGGTAAATACAGCAGAAGGCCGGATCATTTCTGATGAGGAAATTAAACATCAAATTGCCTCGGAACATCCGTATCGCGAGTGGATTGACACGCATATGGTGGAAATTGCCAAACTTCCAGATTCTAAGGAAGTTGCAGAATCCAACCCAGTGCCTTTATTGCAGCAGCAAATGGCTTTTGGCTACACCTTTGAAGAACTGCGGTTGCTGTTAGCACCGATGGCACGGGATGGAGTGGAAGCTGTCGGCGCAATGGGCGCGGATACGCCGTTAGCTGTTTTATCGAACAGGCAAAAATTGCTTTACGAATATTTCCAGCAACTGTTTGCCCAAGTTACGAATCCACCAATTGATTCGATCCGCGAAGAGATTGTCACTTCTGCTGAAACAACGATCGGATCTGAACGCAATTTGCTGAAGCCGGAACCAGAAAGCTGTCATTTAATTGAGTTGAAAACACCAATTCTCAGCAATGAAGAACTGGCGAAACTCAAACACGTAAATCAAGGTAATTTCAAGTCTATTACCATACCGATTTTGTTCGACCCCAAAACTGGTGTAAAAGGTTTGGAACAAGCCTTAGAAGATGTGTTCGCAGCAGCCGATCGCGCGATCGCCTCTGGGGTGAATATTCTCATTTTGTGCGATCGGGGAATCGATGCCGAAAACGCTCCGATTCCAGCATTGCTAGCAGTTGCGGGCCTCCACCACCACTTGATCCGCCAAGGTACGCGGACGCGGGCGGGACTGGTGCTCGAATCCGGCGAACCGCGCGAAGTTCACCATTTTGCAACTTTAATCGGCTACGGTTGCGGTGCGATCAATCCGTATTTGGCCTTCGAGACGATCGCCGATTCGATCCGTGAAGGTTTGCTGGTAAATGTTGATACTAAAACAGCTTGCAAAAACTACGTGAAAGCCGCAACCAAAGGCGTGACCAAGGTTGCGTCAAAAATTGGGATTTCCACAATCCAAAGTTACCGTGGTGCCCAGATATTTGAGGCGATCGGCTTAAACAAATCCGTAGTCGATAAATACTTCACTTGGACAGCATCGCGAATTGCCGGAGTAGACCTCGGAGTCATCGCCCAAGAAGCGATTTTACGTCATACTCACGCATTCCCCGATCGCCCATCCAGCGGACACACCCTCGATGTCGGCGGCGAATATCAATGGCGCAAGGAAGGGGAAGCCCACTTGTTCAGCCCGCAAACCATTCACGCCCTGCAAAAAGCCGTGCGCGAAGGCAGTTATCCGCTTTTCAAACAGTATTCCGGGCTGGTTAACGAACAAAGTCAACAGCATTTTACCCTGCGCGGTTTGCTGGAATTCAAGCAGCGAGAATCGATTCCGATCGAGGAAGTTGAACCGATCGAATCTATTATCAAACGCTTCAAAACTGGGGCGATGAGTTATGGTTCGATTTCCCAAGAAGCCCACGAATCTCTAGCCGTAGCGATGAATCGCATCGGTGGCAAATCGAACACTGGTGAAGGCGGCGAAGATCCGGAAAGATACACTTGGACAAACGATCGCGGTGACTCGAAAAACAGTGCGATCAAACAAGTTGCTTCCGGGCGTTTCGGCGTTACCAGCTTGTATCTTTCCCAAGCGAAGGAACTCCAAATCAAGATGGCGCAAGGGGCAAAACCCGGAGAAGGCGGACAGTTACCCGGTAAAAAAGTATACCCGTGGATTGCGAAAGTCCGACACTCGACTCCTGGTGTAGGCTTGATTTCGCCGCCGCCTCACCACGACATTTATTCGATCGAAGATTTGGCAGAATTGATTCACGACTTGAAAAATGCCAACCGGGAAGCGCGGATTAGCGTCAAATTAGTGTCGGAAGTGGGAGTCGGGACGATCGCAGCCGGTGTCGCTAAAGCCCACGCCGATGTCGTGCTGATCTCCGGCTACGACGGCGGTACAGGCGCGTCACCGCAAACTTCGATCAAACACTGCGGATTGCCTTGGGAGTTGGGATTGGCCGAAACTCACCAAACCCTGGTACTCAACAATCTCCGCAGCCGAATTGCCGTGGAAACCGACGGACAACTTAAAACCGGCCGCGATGTAGCAATTGCTGCATTGCTTGGTGCTGAGGAATTCGGTTTTGCTACCGCGCCGCTGGTGACTTTGGGCTGCATCATGATGCGCGTGTGCCACATGAACACTTGCCCTGTCGGCGTTGCGACACAAGATCCTCTGTTGCGGAAAAACTTTACCGGCGATCCCGAACACACGGTAAACTTTATGACATTCATCGCCCAAGAAGTCCGCGAAATCATGGCGCAGTTGGGCTTCCGCACGCTGAATGAAATGGTCGGGCGCACCGATGTTTTGGAAGCGCAACAAGCGGTGGAACACTGGAAGGCTAAGGGTTTGGACTTCTCCAACATCCTGTATCAGCCGGAAGTTGGGGCGGATGTCGGGCGCTATTGTCAGATGGCGCAGGATCACGGTTTGGAAAAGTCGATCGATCTCAGTGTACTGCTGGATTTGTGCAAAAGTGCGATCGAACACGGCGAACCAGTCAAAGCGACTCTCCCAATCACCAACGTCAACCGCGTTGTCGGCACAATTCTCGGCAACGAAATCACCAAACGCCACTGGGAAGGCTTACCCGATGACACCGTGCACCTGCACTTCCAAGGCAGCGCTGGACAAAGCTTTGGCGCATTCGTACCCAAGGGAGTCACCCTAGAGCTCGAAGGCGAAGCCAACGACTATTTAGGCAAAGGCCTCAGCGGCGGCAAAATCGTATTGTACCCGTCGCTAGCTTCCACCTTTGTCGCAGAAGAAAACGCGATCGTCGGCAACGTAGTGCTTTACGGAGCCACATCTGGCGAGGTTTTCATCCGAGGGCTGGCCGGCGAACGTTTTGGGGTTCGTAACTCCGGCGTTAACGCAGTAGTTGAGGGTGTCGGCGATCACGGCTGCGAGTACATGACTGGCGGCAAAGTTGTAGTTTTGGGCGAAACCGGGCGCAATTTTGCAGCAGGAATGAGTGGCGGTGTTGCTTACATTTTGGATGAAGCGGGTGATTTTGCGACTCGCTGCAATATGTCGATGGTGGCGCTGGAAAAACTGGAGGATGCTGAGGAAATTGCCGATTTGCGGCAATTAATTCAGACTCATTTTGATTTGACTGGAAGTGCGATCGCATCGAAGGTTTTGGTAAATTGGGATGCGATGTTGCCGGTGTTTGTGAAAGTGATGCCGAAGGATTATAAGCGGGTGTTGCAGGCGATCGAAAGGGCGATCGCTGCGGGTTTGAGCGGTGATGATGCGCTGACGGCGGCTTTTGAAGAAAATGCTCGTGACGTGGCCCGGATTGGCGGCAGTTAGGGTTCTGCGTCACAGCAGAGAAACCGGGTTTCTGCGATAATTTCTGCATCATCGCCGAGATTGTGGAAAGAAACCCGGTTTCTGAGGCCTCGGTGTACCTAGAACTCTGCCGTCACAGCAGAGAAACCCAGTTTCAAAACCCCCTTATCTACCCAGCGATTTGCCCTATGCCGCGCCGCCAAGTTATCTTACAATCGGGTAATTACTACCATGTTTATAACCGAGGTAATAACCGTCAGCTTATCTTTTTTGAACCAGAAAACTATATTTATTTTTTACGCCAATTAAGAAACCATCTGATTGAGAATGGTGTCGATATTATTGCCTATTGTTTGATGCCGAACCACTATCATTTATTAGTTTATCTGAGAACAGATATCTTTTCTAAAATAATGCAGGCATTTACTCTGTCCTATGCTAAAGCTATCAATAAACGTTATCACAGAGTTGGTTCACTATTTCAGGGACGGTTTGAGGCAATTCATGTAGATACAGAAGAGTATTTATTACATCTAACTCGCTATATTCACTTAAACCCAGTCTCTGCTAACATAGTTGAAAAAGCAGAAGACTGGGAATTTTCCAGCTATCAAGAATATATCGATTTGCGCCAGGGTAGTTTACCTAAAATAGATGAAGTGCGATCGCAATTTCAGTCAGCAGAGGCTTATCGCTACTTTTTAGAAGACTTAACTAGCGATCAATTAATCCACCATCTAACCTTTGAAGAATAGCCAAAGTCCAAGAAACCGGGTTTCTGCGTAAATTATCGCATCATCACCCACATTTTACGAAGAAACCCGGTATCTAACCCCCCACCAATCACCCCAAAGTCCAAGAAACCGGGTTTCTTCGACAATCTCAGCATCCCCACCCAGATTCAGGAAGAAACCCGGTTTCTACCTCCCCACCAATCACCCCCAAATTTCAGGTACAATCTAAGATTATAGTCGCGGTTAGCATCTACTAAAATTATCCATATAATTTGGAGTCTTAAACACCTATGCCCGATGAAACGATTTGGATTGTGACTGCCGATACTACGGGCGAGTCTCCCGACACACCCAACTATGATGGTGCCAAGATTGGGGCACATATAGGGCTACCCGATTGGGGCGATGCTTTTGGCACTCCCAATAGCCAACTCCAAAAACAGGCGGCAAAAGCAGCCGATAACTTGCGCCTGCACAAAGTCAGCATCAATAAATTAGAAAAAGAGCTCGTTGACTTCATGCAAACCGTAGATAAAATGTTCGGGCGCGCGGATGCGGAAGCTGACATGAAAACCATCGAATTATCAGAAATTGAGTTATCCGTTGCCATTAACGCCGAAGGTTCTTTCAGTTTATTGGGAATGGGAGCAAAAGCCGCAGATACTAGAACTGTATTGTTGAGATTTAAACGCAAGTCTTAAGGTGAAATGGGAAAAAATCTGGCGATATCAATTGGCATCAATAAATATGATTTCCTGAACCCGCTGAAGTATGCCAAGCGGGATGCAGAGTTGATGCAGGAATTTCTGCGCGGGGCGAGTTTTGAGCAAGTTTTTTTATTCTCCGATGACTCGCCTGATTTCCAGGGTATATCGACTCGTCCTTCTCGTAACAATCTGAGGCGAGTTTTGAGGCAAATCTCTAACAAGCCTGTTATGGAAACTGGAGATAATTTTTGGTTTTTCTTCAGCGGGCACGGGATGCAGTGTAACGGGCGCGATTATTTGATGCCTTGCGATGGCGATTCGTCAGATATCGAACATACGGCGATTCCGATTGATTTTGTGACTGAATGTTTGCGCGGCTGCGGTGCTGGAAATGTGATTTTGATGCTGGATGCTTGTCGGTATCGAGGGAGTAAATCGGGATTGGGAATCGGCAATCAAGCTGCTGAAATTGCGCGGCAAAAGGGAGTTGTCACCTTCTTTTCTTGCAGTCCCAATCAATTGTCCTACGAAATTGAAACTTTACAGCAAGGTATCTTCACAAAAGCAGTGCTGGAGGGTTTGGGTATTCAAGGGCAATGTGCAACTGTCGAGCGATTGAATCATTATTTGAGTGTGCGAGTTCCCGAACTGATCCGGGAACACAAAGGCGAACAAGTGCGGCAAACACCTTACTGTATTGCAGAGCCAGTTACGAAGTCGCACTTAATTATTTGCCCGCAATATGCAAATTTACAAGATGTTTCTATTCTTAAAAATGATGCCTATCAAGCGGAATTAAATAAAGATTACGACCTGGCAAAACAGTTATGGATTCGCGTATTAGCTGCATCTACTGGCGATATGGATGCGATTAATGGAATTCAAAGAATCGCGATATCACAGATTGAAATTGAGCGATATTCTCAAGGTAGTTTTGTTAGTAGCAATGTTGCGAACAAATCGGCATCTCCATTGTCTCCCAAATCTATACCTGTAACGAATGCTATTTCTACTGATGTTCCTCTGAAATCAGAGAGGGGAGTAGACTATACAAATCTGCGCGATTTACTGGTGGCTAAAAAGTGGAAAGAAGCCGATGAGGAAACGGCGAGAGTGATGTTGAAGGTGGCGGGTATGGAGAAAAAAGGATGGCTGAATACAGAAAGTATTGAAAAATTCCCCTGCGAGGAGTTGCGTACCATTGACCAACTTTGGGTAAAATGTTCTAATGGTCGCTTCGGCTTTAGCGTGCAGAAGCGCATTTATCAAAGTCTGGGGGGAACCAGTGGATACGATGAGAAAGTTTGGAATAAGTTTGGCGATCGGGTAGGCTGGATAAAAAACAACTGGTGGAGAGAAAAAAACTGGGTGGCCTACGAAGACCTCACTTTTTCAGAGAAAGCACCAGAAGCTCACCTCCCGGCGCGGGGCTTAGGCGGGGCATGGACGAGTGGGGCCTGTTTTATGGGGCCCGGTGGTCCGGTGCGCGGGGCGCATCTCTTATCTCGCGTCGAGACTTGTAAATTGTAATATCTAAGCGTTACATATTATTAAATACAAATAAATTAAAGCCACTCGAATAAAATGATAGAAGATGAAAGCTTAGAAAATCCAGAACCCAAAGACGAAAAAGCTACCCTTATTTCCGAACTTAGCCAATCAAAAATCAAACACTCACCAGATGAAATTCTGTCCCCACCAACAGCCCCAAAATTCAAGAAACCGGGTTTCTTTCCACAATCTTGGTGGGGATGCCGAGATTGTCGCAGAAACCCGGTTTCTAACCCCCCACAAACAGCCCCAAAATTCAAGAAAGCTGTTGCCCCACCCGTTTGATATAATATTGTTACTAGATTGTAGAATAGCAATCAAAAAAAAGGGATAATTATGACCGTCGAACAAACCATTTTGGAAAATGTGAAGGTCTTATCACCAGAACAGCAACAAGAAGTCTTAGCTTTCATCAAATTCTTGCAGTCCGATAAATGGGAACATATCTATAAAGTAAAATTCAAAGAACTGCAACAAGAAATTCGTCAAGACACTGACATCGATCCCGATGATGACCCAACTGAAACAGTCCTCGAAGGGATTCAGCAAGGCTTCCACGAAGCAATTACCGGACAAACTCTCCCATTGTCTCAAATGTGGGACGGAATCGATGACAATTGATCCGCAACCGATCGCAATTGAACTTACCCCTCGATTTCAACGGGATTTGCGAACTTTAGGCAAACGCTATCGCAACATTCGCAACGACATTCAGCCTGTAATCGAACAACTTCAAGCGGGGGAACTTCCGGGCGATCGCATTCCGGGAATGGAGTACGAAATTTTCAAAGTCCGAATTAAAAATAGCGATATTCAAAAAGGCAAAAGCGCTGGCTACCGTGCTATTTATTACCTCAAAACTAGCGATTCGATCGTTTTGGTGACTATCTATTCTAAATCAGATTTATCAGACATCGCAGCCGAAACAGTTCGAGAAATTCTAGGCCAATACGAGCAACAATTGCCCGAATCAGAAGAATTATGAATCAAGAATTTTGGAACTCGATCGAGTCCAAGTATCCACTTGGAAAACTCATATACGGCAAGGTTGAATTTCATGCACCTTTTGGAGTGTTTGTCAATCTGGGAGATGCAGAGGTAAAAGGACTTATTCAAATTTCTGACTTTTTCGATAACGGATCGATGACACCACAAATGTATCCCGATATTGATTCGCCTGTTGGTGCTGTTGTCATTGGCTATACTAAAGACGATCGCCAACAAGTTTGGTTGAGCGTTAAACCCAGCGTTCTACAAAAATCCCTTGTCAAGTTAAAAATTCCTGTGGCAAGTCAGCTATAATACTCATTTATTTTAGTCTATAATAAGCCTATGCCCAAGCTAGACATCATCCACTACGCTGTCAAAAACGCACTCATCAAAGACGGCTGGACTATTACTGACGATCCCTATGTAATTCAGTATCGCAGAACAACGCTGTACGCCGATATCGGTGCGGAAAAACCGATTGCTGCTGAACGATCGGGACAGAAACTTGTAGTTGAAGTGAAAAGCTTTATCGGTGCCTCGAAAATTCAAGATTTAAAAGAAGCTCTCGGTCAGTATGACATTTATCGTTACCTTTTAGAAGAAACAGCGCCCGATCGCAAACTTTACGTCGCAGTTAGTGCGATCGCATATAGAACCTTCTTCACTCAAGATGCGATTCAATTAATTGTAAACAGACACCAACTTCCGCTAATTGTCGTCAATACAGAAGTAGAGGAAATAGTGCAATGGATAAACTAACCGAGTATCCCAAGCTAATCAAACGGATTTTAACCGAGTATGTAGAATTGTCTAATCGCCGTCCTCAATCAGACATCGAAACATTCTTAATTACCGACGAACAAAACGGTCATTATATGTGGATGAATCTGGGCTGGCAAAAGGGCGATCGCATTACCGGGACGACTGTCTACGTTCGGATTCGCGATCGTAAATTCTGGATCGAAGAAGACTGGACAGAAGATGGAATTGCAACAGATTTAGTGCGTGCAGGGGTTCCTCAAGAAGATATTGTATTGGCATTTCACGAACCTGGAATGCGGCAATACACAGATTTTGCAGTAGCTTTTTAGCGTTTTATGGATAGGAAAATCTAAAAGCTCTACCCTAATCCAAGAAACCGGGTTTCTGCGACAATCTTCGCATCCCCACCAAGATTTAGTGAAGAAACCCGATTTCTGACTCCCCACAAGGAAACCCAAAATCCACTCTTCTTTCTCATCCCTTTGCTGAGCTAAATTACGGTGAATTCACTCCAAAGTTTGCAAGGTTTCCAAAATAGACAGTCCTCAGATATATATCCACACTTTTCGTAGAAACCCATTGCGGTTTCATGTGCGACTGTAACTACCGTAATATCATCTTCCCCACCAACCATCTCTCGGATGCGAACCAATAATTCACTTCCTATTCCTCGTTTTGCATAAGATCTGTCCACACCCAAGTCTGTGACAAAAAGGAAATAGACAAAATCCGTAATACCAAAGACTACCCCGATTAGTACCCCTTCATCATTCCTAGCCGTAACAGCGACTGAGCGAGTAGTCAACAGCTTCCTGATCCTTTCTTCAAAACGCTCTTTGGGATACTGACTACCAAGATCGCTCCTTTTTAAGAAGTCGTAATATTCCTCAAAAGACAAGTTTTCATTCTCTTGATAGTCAATCATCTTACTTACTCAATTTTTGTCTTAAATTACTGCATATTTTATGTGCTGTCAAGAGAAAGTTGAAATATTTTGAGGATTTTCCAGTATTTATCAAGCTACCTGGAAGTTATTGCGATCGCAATTCGTGCAGACAGACACTACAGTTAGACTTAATTGCATTCAACAGCAAACTCATGTAATATATAGCCAATATGTGAATTAAATCTCAAGTCTAACAGGGTTCAAAATATGGCAACCAGAATTCAGAACCTCCAAATAACTCAAGTAGTTGATGGCGACACCGTGAAAGTTGCTCTCCACGGCAAAATAGAGTCTCTACGACTGATTTGCGTCGATACAGAAGAAAGTTATTCGGGAGGCTCAAAACCTGTGACTGTGGCGGGCAAAGAAGCTTCAGAAATGGCTAAACAATACTTTGCGACAGAAGACGGTGGACTGGCTAAGGTTGATATTGAATTTGATACAAATGACCCGATCGCACTTGCTGTAGAAAAACACCGCGATAACTACGGCCGCCTCCTCTGTTATGTACAC
Source organism: Oscillatoriales bacterium (assembly GCA_043718495.1). Lineage (GTDB taxonomy): Bacteria > Cyanobacteriota > Cyanobacteriia > Cyanobacteriales > Microcoleaceae > Microcoleus. The sequence goes on from JAYSVM010000038.1 coordinate 67,594, forward strand.
AAAGGTGAAGAAAATTATAATCTGAAGCTGATCCAAGAGGGCTGGAGTCCCTACTTTTTGAAATACGGGCGATCGCGATTATATCACCGATCAATGACTGAAGCAGAAACTGTAGCGAAAGCATACAATCTGGTGATTTGGAATCCGAATACTAATGCCAAAGTTCCGTCTCGCAATTATGGTCATTTGTTACCTTGGTGGTCGATGCGAGGCTCAATCGTTGAAGAATTTCGGTTGTCCCAAGCAACAGGAGGAGCCTTTTCTTTGAGGTTGGATTATCCAAAAATTCTAGCAGCTTCTGAGACTGCTCAATCTATTACTGTTTTCTGCGATTTGCAGGGGGGAATTAATAAATGGATCGGTAATAATGCTCTGATTCATGCAGGTTCAGTATATCACAAGTTAGATTTGTGGATACCGGATGCTGAAGCTGATAAAATGACTCCTTTAAAGCAGCTAATTGGCAAGCATTATGCTGGTCTAGGACGTGGCTATGTGTATGTTAGCGGCAAGGTAGAAGAGTATAAAGGGAAGCCTCAAATAGTTTTGAAGGATATCAAACAACTTTCAGATTTCCCCCCATTTTCACCCCATCTATAGAGACTCAAAGGTCGCTATGAAGCCGTCTAAGGTGGAGCATTCTTCCATAAAATCCTCTGCGTCATTGACGTTTTCAATCTGATATTCCATGATGCGTTGGCCGTCACCTTTCATCTTTTTGGAAGAAAGAGGTGTACCCGGATATTTTTCTGCGATCGCCTTGAACGCCTTAGAATGAATATCCCAGTCAGCCGCAGAACAGTTAATGGTTACACGCCACATAAAATTAAATTCCTCTTTGGATGAGATTTGTCAATAGTCTGAAACTTATTGTCCCATGATTGGGTAAATGGCAGGCGCGAACAGTTGAAATGTACAGCGGCATATCATAATATAAATTACAAATTACATATTACATACTTTTGATTTAATGAGATACCACATCATCCCCTATAACCCGAAACTTAAGGAATTTGCCGGCCAGTTGCGTAATAACATGACTCCAGGGGAAATCAGTCTTTGGAAATACGTCAAAGGTAAACAAATGATCGGCTATGACTTCGATCGCCAACGGCCTATCGATGAATTTATTGTAGACTTTTACTGCAAACAGTTAATGCTGGCGATCGAGATTGATGGATATTCCCATGATAGTGAGGAAGCCCAAAAGCGCGATCGGCAACGACAAGCTAGGTTAGAATCGCTGGGCGTGAGATTTTTGCGGTTTACAGAGCACGATGCAAAGCATGAGGTTGAAGGTGTTTTAGAGGTTATTCAGGCTTGGATTTTGCAGAATGGATACACCGTAATCCCGCTCAAAAGCCGAGGTCGAAACAGACACCCAGCCCTTCTCTAGAGGACACCCCCCCAGCCCCTCTCCAGAGGACACACCCCCAGCCCCTCTCTAGAGGGGAGCTAGATCCGATCCGGTTCCCCTCCTGGGAGGGGCTAGGGGTGGGTCTTATCCCCCTCCTGGGAGGGGCTAGGGGTGGGTCTTATCCCCCTCCTGGGAGGGGCTAGGGGTGGGTCTTATCTCAATAGTGCTGATAAATCAAGGGACTCTGTTGTTTGGAAAAAAGCTAATAGCCGATCGCATACTCGATCCACACCACCCTTAACATTGGACTCCACATTCAAAGCCATCACTGGATCGTGCAATGATAAGCGTAACAGAAACCAGCCAGATTCGGTAGCTGACGTGCAGGAAATCCGCAGCCCTTCATAGTTATTGGGAACGATTTTCCAGTCGGGTTGGGTTGAGACAAATTCTTGTAATTGCTCGATCGTGCGATCGCCCAAAACCTTAAAATCATCCACACCAATCTTAATCCGAAACTCTGCACTTTCTTCCGGCTCTTGCAAATTCGCAATTAAATCCGGCAATGACTTATTTGCCAACTTAGATTTAGCCAATTCAATCAATAGTTTGCTCACCAAATAAGCGCCATCATCCAGAAAGTAATTTTCCTTCAAAGCCCCATGTCCAGAGGTTTCAATAGCCAACCATGATTCCTGTCCATTTTGATTCAGGCGAATCGACTCATCAATCACATTTTTGTAACCCCGTTTAAAGCGATGGTGAATCCCTTTTAAATCCTGTTCGATGAATTGCGTTAAGCCATCGGATGTGATAGAATCCGTAACGACAGTAGAGCCTGGGTGCTCTTGGAGGACGATCGCCGAAATCAACGCGATTAAGCGATTGCGGTTGAGTTCCTTACCAACTCCATCGACGGCCGCACTGCGATCGACATCCGTATCAAAAATAATCCCAAAATCAGCTTTATTCGCAATAACCGCTTGACAAATTGACTGCATTGCCTGTTTATCTTCGGGATTTGGCACATGATTGGGAAAAGTGCCATCGGGTTCAAGAAACTGGCTTCCTGTAGTGTCTGCACCCAAAGGTTTTAGAACTTTATCCACATAGAATCCACCAGCACCATTCCCCGCATCCACCACAATTTTTAACCCAGTCAGTGGCTGCTCAAAATTATCGGGGTGATTCACTGATTCCCGAATCTTCGTCACAAATTGATTTGCATAAACTGATATAAAATCATGTTTTGCAATGCTACCTGGAACGGCTGCTTTTTCAAACTCATTAGTTTCTGCTAATGCTAAGATATCTGTAATATCTTTTTTTTGTAAACCACCATTGGCGGTGAAAAACTTTAAGCCATTGCGATTAAAAGGCAAATGGCTAGCCGTCAGCATAATCGCGCCATCACACTCAAAACCAGGAGTAATCGTGCTCATAAACATGGCCGGAGTTGAGGCCATATCAAAATCGTATACTCGGCTACCAACTGAGGTGATACCCGCCATCACTGCTTCCATTAAAGTTGGCCCGGATAAGCGGCTGTCCCGCCCGATCGCAATTATCAACTTTTCCGCAGGTTTATGGACTTTTCGCACCAGCCAATTAACAAAGGATTGTCCTAAAATTGTGGCAATTTCGGGCGTGAGGTTAACTTTTTCATCGGGAACCCCTTCGAGGGCGATACCGCGAATATCTGAGCCATTTTGGAGTTTTTTCCAGTTATAGTTTTGCATAATCATTTTTTCACTATCCTCACTATTTGGATCGTAAACTATTTTGAAGCCAATCAATTAAACTTTTTTTTATTTTTATTAATCGTTCATTTGAAATACTTCCTAAACAGGCATTAACAACCGATGATTCGACACTGGCTAATCGTCCGAGTCGAACAACAGAAGTAACCTTAAGACCAGTAGCTATATAGTCAGAATCTGCCACATCTATTATTTCGTCAAATCCTGCTGTTGATTGATCGATTTGTGAGGAAACCAAAGCGAGTAATAAATCAGGATGGCGACCGGGTGCAATGGCGATTACCAATGCAGGACGAAGTTTTCCTTGTTTCAAGTCAGCTTGAGGAAAACGAATTAATACAATATCACCTGATTTCATGGTTGATAGATTTCTTGAGCATCTTCTAAGGAATATTCAATCTCATCATCTTCGCCGAAAAGTTGCGTTAATGCAAAATTTTGCCACTGGGTACTTTGCCAGTCCGTGTATTCTGACACTGGTATTTTTTGTTGGGTTGTTATAGATAGGATTAAGCTGGCAATTTGTTCAACAATATGATCTGGCAAACTATCAATCTGTTGATGCAGTTGTTCGCGAGTAGTGGAAGACATAAAGAAAATTTCCTCATCAAATTTGTTTATGGTCACAATACCGGATTTTAGCCGTTGATTTACCCATAACTTCTCCTCATATCTCATTATAACAATATCGGGTGCATCCCGATTTTGCAAATATATTCGTAGGGGCGAAGCATTCCGGCTGTAAATATCCGCTTCTCACCAATAAATTGTCTGCCGGAATGCTTCGCCCTTACTTACAAAATTGAGATGTACGGATAATTGTACCCCCATCACCGGTGAGATCAAACTCTCATTTCTTAGTCGCGTTCAACGCTGTAAACTGCCTCCAATCGGAACTCACCATTCGCGGGAACCTCGACAATATCCGTCGCCGCATTGGTCGTTTCCACGCAGATTAAACGCTGGTAATCGGTATCGTCAAGGTCGGCCATACTTGCAGCAATTTTTACCCAGGGATTCCACACGACGGCGGATTTGCTACCACAGGATTTAATGCGAATACGGCGATTAAGACTGCTATCGTCAATGACTAATTCATTAGTGACATCGAGATAAATGCGATCGACCTCACCGACAGCTACCACTCCACCCACTTGAGTTTTTTCCACACCGCCATCGGCTTTATCAAGATACTGGGTATTTTCCAATCCCAAAACCTGCACGCGGCTAATATCTCCTACTTGGAAATAAGTGTGGAAAGCTTGGGTAAGGGGAAAGGCTTTGTCGCCTAAATTGCGGGTAATTAATTCTACTGTGAGCGTGGTGCCGACGGTAAGGGCGATCGTCAATTCAAAAGCTTGAGGCCACATCGCCCTCGTTTCCTCAGTATCCTTAAGCCCCAAAATCACTTGAGTTGCGCCCTCTGGAGTAGTGCTGGTTGTTACCACATTCCACAGGCGATTCCGCACGAATCCGTGGGCTGGACGACCCAAGCCTTCGGGATCTGGGCCAAACCAAGGCCAACAGATGGGTACACCGCCTTTGATGGCTTTTCCTTCCGCATAGTAGGCTTTGTCGCTGAGGAACATCACATCGGCGGTTTCGGTGGCTGGTTGGAAGGAGAGCACTTGGCCAGAATACACAGAAATCAAGGCTTTGGCTTGGCCATTATCAATGTGAATCATCGGGAAACCACCGTTTCCGGCGGCGAAGGTGAGGTGGTCGGCAATGCCATAGTCGGTGTTTAATTGGTCAATACTCATGCTGTTTGCTTAGTTAACTGCTTCACAATTATCCGATACTATGGTGGCTAGATTTTAAGGATGTCAATACTGTCTCCATAGCGTAAACATCTGTTCTGCTAAAAGACCTGGTTAATTAGCTGGGTGCAACTGCCGAATAAACTCTTTGTAAAACTGCTCATGTGAGCCTGAAAAGTTTTCCATTCCTGTCTTTGTTAAATATCCACTCTTGCCAGTATGTGGATTTGTTACATAGCTGTAAATCACTTTTTTACACTCTGGATTCTCAGACCAAGTAATGTTGAAAGCTGCGTATTTTGGGAAAAAAGTCATTGCTGAATACGCATCAATCCGATCATGAATCCACCAAGCTAATGCTGTCCAATCTTGTGTTTGCTCGTAATAAGGAATAAAAGAAGTTACAATAAAACAGGCAGTTGCACCCATATACCCATCCTTATCTTTGACATCCCAGATGTGCCCTGCATAATTATACTCATTACTGGCGCAACTATATTGATTTTTATTTTCCGCACCTATTTGATTGACAGCACTAGCACGGAAAGCGGAACGGACGCTGATTCGACCGAGTGCATCTTGAATTGGCTCAAGCACTTTTTCGCACAGATTTTTCCCGGCTTCAATTGCTAAATCTGGATCGTCCGGGATATTGGGAATGCTTTCTATTTGTGAGATTTCTGAATATAGAAACTCACGCATAAAAAAACTTTTTGAAAGTTGGATACGTCCTAATTTTTCCAGAGATTTTACTGTTTGCGGTTTTCTCATGATTGTTCAAAATCTAGCAAGTAGTTTCAATCGGCCAACCTCACCCAAAAGCAAAATCAGCTAACCCCAAATATTAGAGTCCCACGGGCGCAACACTAATGGCCACTTTCCCTACCACCTGCCGCTGTTCGAGGTAGCGAATTGCTGCGGGGACTTCGCTCAAATTGTAGCGCCGATCGATCCACGGAACAATTTTGCCCGCTTCCAGCAAATCTCTCAACATAACCAAATCTGCTTGATTGGGAGTCAAGACGACACATTTCACCTTGCGGCGACTGATGAGCGAAATCAACGGCCCAAGGAACAACATCACCTGAAACAGTCGCGTTGTTGAACCACCGATGAGGACATAGGTTCCCGTGCGCGTCAAAATTGGCAAATAATCAAAGACCGATCGATACGCCGCCGCATCCAAAATCAAATCATACGGTTGTCCAGTTTTCGTCACATCCGTTTGCGTGTAATCAATGATATGGTCTGCCCCGATCGATCGCACCATATCCATTTTTTTCGTGCTACAAACCGCCGTCACCTCAGCCCCAAAAGCCTTCGCAATCTGCACTGCAAAAGATCCGACCCCACCAGATACTCCATTAATTAAAACCCGTTGCCCTGCCTGAATCTGACCAGATTTGCATAATGCATGAAGTGCCGTCAGTGCCGCCGCCGGAACCGCTGCGGCTTGTTCAAAGCTGATATTTTCAGGTTTGATTACCAATAGGTCTTGCGGCACACAGACATATTCCGCAAAAGCTCCAAACCCACACCCAGAGATGTCACCGAATATCTCATCCCCAGGTCGAAACTGCGTCACATTTTGACCCACCGCCTCCACCTGTCCAGCAACATCCATCCCCAGCGTCTTAAATTTAGGTTTCCGCAATCCGAAGGCCAGACGAGCGATGAAGGGCGTTCCGCGCATCAGATGCCAGTCCCCTGCATTCACAGAACTCGCATGGACTCGCACCAGGACACCATTGTCTTTTACAGCAGGCCGATCGACCTCTTCCAGACTCAAGACATCCGACGAACCATACTCCGTTTGAACGATCGCTTTCATAGTGTTACCCTTTAGACTTACACTGTAAGCTTAACTTACGCCGTAAGTTTGTCAAGATAGCGATTACAAATTGGAAACACGAGATGCCCAAGACGATCGACTCCGATGTCGCGCCCCAAGTCCCTTTAAGTCGGGAACGGGTGCTGCAAGCTGCCCTCCGTATGGCTGACGAGGGTGGCATTGAGTCACTCTCGATGCGGAAGCTGGCCCAGGATTTGGGTGTTCAGGCGATGTCGCTGTACAACCACGTCGCAAATAAGGATGACATTATTGATGGTATTGTCGATCGGGTGGTGAGCGAGATTGAAGTGCCGGACTTCAGCCTAGATTGGAAGACGGCTATGCGACGGCGATCGACTTCAGCTCACGAAGTCCTATTGCGACATCCTTGGGCAACAATGCCATTAGTGTCCCGAATTAACGTGGGTCCTGCAATGTTGGGCTATATTAATGCGACTTTAGGGTGTCTGTTTGAGGCAGGTTTTTCGTTGGAAATGGCGGATCAGATTTGGAATGCGATCGATAGTCATATTTATGGATTTACCCTTCAGGAGTTGAACTTTCCAGTCGAGACTGAAAACTATTCCGAAGCGGCCAAAATCGGACTTCCACTCATTTCCGCTGATCTATATCCGTACATGAATACGCTCACCCATGCGGTTATCGAGAAACGGTATGACGGGATTCAAAATTTTGAATTTGGGCTGGAATTGATTCTTAACGGACTTGATAAATTTCGAGTTTGATATCAATTCCGGTTACAACGACCTATGATATAGAGGAGACTGCACGTGCCGTGTCCCTACTGTGATTAATTGTAGGGACACTGCCGTCTCCTAATTTCAGCTAATAATAATTCCGATGTTACCGAAAATGATATGATTATCGAAACTTCCGATCGCACTCTTGAATTGGCACATCGTTAATACTAGCTTCACGTCTTCGCATCAATCCATTTTCGGCAAATTCCCACTGTTCGTTACCATAGGCGCGATACCAGTCGCCAGAATCATCATGCCACTCATATTCAAAGCGTACAGAAATTCGATTGTCAGTAAAACTCCACAGTTGTTTCTGTAAACGGTAGTCTAATTCTTTTGCCCATTTGCGTGTTAAGAAAGCCTTGATTTCTTCTCTTCCACTGAAAAATTCGGCACGATTTCGCCACTGTGAATCTTCGGTGTAAGCTAAGGCTACTCGTTCTGGATCGCGGCTATTCCAAGCATCTTCTGCGGCTTGAACTTTTGTTTTAGCCGTTTCTAAGGTAAAAGGTGGTAGAGGTGGTTTAGTTTCCATTTGGATTTAGATAATTTTTGTTAGTGTTTGCAACTTGGAGACAAAGCAGAAGTCCGACTCAAGAACTTTATTAGCTTTTGATTACATCCAGATTGCTTGAGCAACTGTACTGCGAATTCGTTTTAAGGTTTGTTCTCCTATATTATTCAGAGCTAATAAAGACTTGTCGCTAGCTTCTGCCAATGCAGATACAGTATTATAATTGGCAGCTTTGAGTATATCTATTTTATCCTGTGTGAGTCCATAAGGATATGCGTTAGATTTTTCTAGTTTGCTAATATCTTCATTGAAGATTAGCATCTCGCCATCTTTAAGTAATTCAGGCAATTGCATCTTAAATAATTCACTTGTTTTATGTAATTCTAAGGACTCATTTCTCTCATTACTTTCATTTAACCACCTACTATAAATTTCACGAGTCACTCTAGCTCCATGAATCTTTTCTAACAATGTGCATAGATTCAAGCTATATCTTATTCCTCTTCCTCTCGATTTCATTGCCCGTGAAACATCTCGTATTGAAATAAACCCAGTATATTCCAGTAGTTCTAATGGCTTTGACAGACGTTGTGCAATCTCTCTTAAAATAAGTACATCCTGCTTATTGTCCTCACCAGCTTCCCGAAATATCAATTCCGCAATATCAGTTGCCGGCTCGATCATTGGTGCATAGATACCAAGTTTTGGCTTCAGCTCTTCAATCAATGGCCAATAGTAATTACTGGCAATATCTATCAGTGTGTTTGTGAGATTTGCGTAACCAATCTTCTTGCCATCTATACAGTTTTTAGATAGATGATTCCATGCAAATATAAATCCCCTCATGTTTCCAAGTACAGCCCGTCCCATAAACCCAGCAACGTTTTCTACATTAAGCTCACCAGAGAAAGACTCTTGAGGAATTCCCATAAAAGACCGTTTTTTAATTATCTCAGTAAAGTTAGCATTATACCCTTCTAGTTCATCATTCCTTGAAACATCGATCACAGTAGCATCATTATATACATCAAACCTTGTTCCAAACTTAGTAACTCCAGGGTAAATAGCAGCTTTGCACGATATTATACTGCTTGATAAAGTCCTAAATATATCGAAAAATTCATGGAGCGGGGCTTCCCGACCAATGTGAGCCGCGTCATCAAATAAAATAACTATTCTTTTCCGAGATGCAATCGATAAACTAGATAATTCTCTCTGAAGTGATGTGATATTTGGCAGAGGATAAAACTCAAAAATATCCCCTGTTTTGATAATTGTTTGATTTACTGCATCAATTATTAGTTGACATAACATTCTTTCATACTTTTCACCTTCACTTCTGAGTAATTCAAGATGACGAAGACTGATGTATATTCCAAATGCAGAGCTTAGAGGGTTTGCAGGATACATTCTTCTCGATGCTTCGATCATCAGCGCACTTTTTCCACTGCCGCGTGCGCCTTTTAGTAACACTGGGCCATGAGCAATCAAATTAGAAATAAAACGCTGTTCTTGTTTTGAAAAATAATGCAGTTGTTCAAAGTCTTCAGCCGGACAGTCTTCTGCGGCTAATATCAAGGATGGATTTTCAGAAATAAGATTAACCATTATAAAACTCCAATTTCTTGAATTTCTTTATACGTTGCTATCGCTTCTTGAATATCTAGTTTATTCAGTGTATGACTGACTACAGAAACAAATAAGCCAAGGGTAGCGATATTACGAACAGTTTCCTGTATCAGAAGTCTCGTTGTTTCTTGGTCAAAGGCTCAACTTAAAGGAATTACCAGTTCATGATGTATTCCTTTTGAAAGTTTAGAGTATAGACTTGAAAAATCTCTTAAAGTTTCATTATAGAATCTTGGAAAATCTTTTTGTCTTAGATCGATTATCCATTCATCCCCACTGACATCTCTAATTGCATCCTGTAGCTTATCAAAGTTAGCAGACCATATTAGTGCCTTATAATAATCTCCAAGCAAAGCTCTAGTAGGGTTTTGCAGTGATTTATCAGCCAAAATATCAATCACCTTGTCGGCGAAAACATCACCTTGCCAACGTATAGACGACTTATTAGGCTTATCCATTAGACTATCTAGATAATTGGGCTGCTTTTGATATTCCCTAATCAGGAGAACTCTAAAAGGATCGAGCCTCGCAATCAGTGCCGTACATCCCAATTCTAGTATACTTCTTCCTAAAAAAGGGGCAAATAATGAAATTTGGTTAGGAGTTAAGGATTCTAGTCTTATAAGCTCTATAACAACATTATCAATTGACAATGATAAATGACTTAGTACCTCATCAATACCTTCTCCATCAGTAACTAAATTTCCACATAGTAATTTAGCTAATGCAGATTGATTACTTGTCATAACTTGCACTTGGGTTCAGGAAAAACAACGCATTCATTCCCGGATTCCCATTTTGGATATTTCTGCATAATCCGAGTGTAAATTTCCGAGTCTACAAACTCGGTTAACCAAGCCTGCAAATCTGGCAATGGCTGTTCGTTAAACCATCTTAAATCTGTATGAGCAAATTGACGGACAAAAGGTCCGATCGCCATATCGGCCAAAGCCACACGATTCCCAAACAAATATCTGGTCTTCCTTAACCGTGCGTTGAGTATTTCCAGATACAAATAACCTTCAGCCCGATGAACAATCCCCTCGGTATTTTCATAACGATTAGGGTATTTATAACGGTCAAGATGATATTTAAAACCCCGATCGCATTTATCGACCAATTCCAGCATTTCGGCAACCGAACCCTGCTCTGGCATTAACCATTGTTCGGGATCGTGTTGCTCCAATGCCCAAAACATGATATCAATACTCTCGTCGAATACCCGTCCATCGCGATCGACCAATACAGGAACCGTACCTTTCGGGGAAACATCCAATAATTCCCGTGGTTTATCGCGCAAGACAACCTCCCGCAACTCACACACCATCCCGATCGCAACTAACGCCAAACGCGCCCGCATAGCATAGGGACAGCGGCGAAAAGAATACAAAATTGGGTAGTTTGAAATACCTTCAGTTGGTGCTATCATCTAGTTTTTCCTGAGCATCGTAACGCGCACCGATATGTTTTTGGTTGCGACTATTTGCCAACTCAACCTGACGTTGCCGCTCGGATAAACTGTGTTTTTGCGCTTCGGTTTTTGTGCCATAGCAATGAGGACAACTCACGCCCATTACAAATAATTCTGAAGTCCGATCTTCGGGACTAATCGGATGGCCACAACCCCGACAAAGTTCATAATCACCAGGCTTTAATCCCTGGCCAACTGTCACACGTTCATCAAACACAAAACATTCACCTTCCCAGCGACTTTCTGCTTCCGGGACTACTTCTAAATATTTCAAAATGCCACCTTCCAAATGATAGACTTCATCAAAACCTACCTTACGCAAAAATGCCGTAGATTTCTCACATCTAATCCCGCCTGTACAAAACATTGCCACCTTGGGTTTGTGGTGTAAAGCAGTTTCTTGTTCCACCCATTCAGGTAATTCCGAAAAACTTTTAGTTTGGGGATTGATCGCACCTTTAAAAGTCCCGATCGATACTTCGTAGTCATTACGCACATCAACCACCACGACATCAGGATCATCAAGCAATTTGTTCCACTCTTCGGGCTTGACATATTGACCAGCCATCTGGTTTGGATTAATATCAGGTACACCCAGAGTAACGATTTCCCGCTTCAAACGTACCTTGAGGCGATAAAATGGTGGTTTTTTTGAGTAGGATTCCTTGTGTACCAAATCAGCAAAACGGGCATCACTTCGTAGAAATGCCAGCACTGCATAGACATTTTCGGGTGCACCTGCGATCGTTCCATTAATACCTTCTTCAGCAAGTAAAATAGTGCCAACGACTTGATTTGCCTCGCAGCAAGCCAGTAGCGGTGCTCTGAGTTCGGCAAAATCTGATAGTTCAACGAACTTATATAATGCAGCAGTTAAGAAATCAGTCATCTATATTAGAATTTATTGAGATTAAAAAATAAACCACTACTATAATAATATCATCGCAGGTCTGTTATTCGACAATTATATTTAAAACAGTTCTTGCTTTGGCATAATTATTGCACGACAAAAAAAGCGATCGCACTAAATGACATCGTGAGTGCGATCGGGATATTATGAATCATCTATGTATTCATCTGACTCTCGGCGTAGTTTTTATGCAGTTTCACAGATTTTGTTACAAAAATTCACAAAAAGAGCTGACTGTCAACGCTCAACCCTTAACTCCCAACAGTTGCTGAAACACTTCATACATTTCCCTTGCCAACTTTTGAGGATTCCACAAAGGTGCAAGATGTTCTGGCTGTTTAGACTTAATCAAATGTTGTTTCACCGCATTTCGGAAGCTAGCATCTCGCCCAAACTTAACTCCCCACTGCGTATATTCTTCCCAACTCCAAGCCGCACCCACATCAAGATTTGCACTCTTCAGAAAAGCATAACCCATCCGCGACAAATATTGGTCACCGGATCGAGTTACCACTGGCAAATTTGCCCACAAAGCCTCTAAATTGTGAGTACCACCATTGTAAGGATAGGAATCTAAAAGCACATCAGCAACATAATAAATAGCCCGATGTTCTTCTTCCGTTTTTGTTTGCCCAACAAACTTAATCCGACTAAAATCTACTCCTTGAATAGCGCATTCTTCCCGGTAAGTGCTGTGAATCACGTCTGGATCTCCTTGCCCTTTGCGAATCAACAAACTATCAGGAACTTCTTGGAGTATTTTAACTTGAGCGCGTACCATTTCAGGATTAGTTTTTCTCCCTGGTGCAACGCATAGATAAGTCATTTGATCTAAGCCAATTCCGAGAGAATTTCTAATCGCATCTCGATCCACCGAAATGCTTTGCAACGCCCCAATTGCTACTGAACAACTAGGCAATCTTACTAACTGTTCTAAGTAATGTTTCTCAACTCCGGCTGGGTGAGTATGTTCATCACACAGAAAATAGTGATTTTCGGAGATATAAGGTGCATCAAATCCCAGCCAAGAAACGCAAATTCCGGCGGGATATTGATGCAGCACTTCTACATTAGTTGGCACTGTCATTGAGTCTAAATCTATTAACACATCCAAATCGTCTTGTCTCACTTCTGCGAGAATTTCGCCACCATCTGCAAAACCATTTGGATACTTTTTCGGCCAGTAGAATTTGCCCGCCATGTCTTCAAATCGCTGGGTAACTTCATCTTTATTCAGTTTGCCAGTGACGTACAGGTGAACGTGGGGAGTGATCCGGCTTAACTCACGAATTAAAGCTTCGCTACACCAACCCACAGAGTGACGACGGAAGTGTTTTGAGAGGAAACCAATTCTTAAAGGTTTTTGGTTTGTTTGATAATTGACTGGTTTAATTTTGTTAACTAATTGCCGTGGTGGCAGGACTTTTTTGTAGTATTCCTTGGCAACTAATCGGTAGAAATTGGCATTTTTCTCGCGATTATCTCGCAGATGGGAAACTGCAAATAAGAAGATTTCGTAGAGCAGTTTTAGCTCCATGTTGGTAAAAGTTTCTACTTTTTGATAGCAGAGTGCTTCGATTTCTTCTAGCTTTTGAATTGCCTGTTCGCTAACCCCTGATTGCAGATAGGAGAAAACGTAGGCTGTAGCTGACATGACTGGAACTTCTTCGCCGCAGTATTCGCAATATTTATCGGCGACTCTGCGGGCTCCTGCTAGGTTGGTGGAATGGCTTAGTAAGTCGCATAATTGTTGGTGGGCTTCGCTGAATTTGGGGTTGAATTCGATCGCTTTTTCAAAATTTGCGATCGCCTCTAAAGGCTTATCCTGTTTCTGAATGTGTCCCATCCGACAGTAAACTTCTGCCCAATTCGGTTTGAACACCAAGGCTTCCTGATAGCTAGCCTGGGCTTCTTCCAGCTTCCCTAACATAGAAAAAGCGTTCCCCAAATTAGCATGAACATCTGCCCAGTCTGGCTTAATTTTCAGCGCACTTTGGTAGCTAGTAATTGCTGATTCGTACTTTCCTTGTTGCAAAAATGAATTGGCAAGGTTGGAGTGCAAAACTTCTAATTCAGGCTTTAATTCTACAGCTTTTTGATAATAGGTGATGGCTGCATCAAGATTGCCTTGTTGCGATCGCGCGCTGCCGATGTTAGCATAAGCTTCTGCCCAATCTGGCTTAATCGCGATCGCCTTGGAATAACTATCAATCGCTTCATCCCGCTTCCCTTCAGTGAAAAGTCGGTTGCCTAAGTTGAAGTGGAAGTCTGCACCGACTAGCTGGGGGTTAAGTTCGGATGTTTTCTGGAAACAAGTGATTGCTGCATCAATGTCCCCATGTTTGTGATATACTTTGCCCAAATTCCAGTGAGCACCTGCCAAATTAGGGCTAAGAGCAATGGCTTGTTGATAATGTGCGATCGCCTCTGGTAAACGCCCCATTTTGAAATACATACTACCAATATTTGCCCGCACTTCCGCAAAATTTGGCTGCAATTCTAATGCTTGAGAATAGGAACGAATCGCAGCTTCTATCTTACCACCCGCTTGCAACGCATTCCCTAAAGTCACGTAAGCATGGATATAATCTGGTCGAGTTTTGATCGCCAAATGACAAGCTGAAATCGCCTCTTGAATCTTGCCTGTAACTAAACAATCTTCTGCCAGACTTTTGTAGTGTTCAACTTCTTTAAAACTAGCAGTTTGTTCACTATTGGGAATATTCAACGGTGAAACTTGTTCGGAAACTTCAGCCGGGTTTGTGAAAGGTGTATTTAAATTTTTAGTTGTTTCGGCTGGCGGTAAATTGATGCTGGAAGGTTGCAGTCCATAACCTTCGTCTTTGTTAACAGATACCGCTTCTGATGCCGCTGATTCTGATTCTAATTCAATAAACTTACTCGATGAAATTTCCCCATTTTTTTGTTTAAGCAAATCGGATAATTTCTCGGCTGTACTTGCATCTCCAGGTTGCAATTCTAGCACTTTTTGATAACAAACAACGGCCGCATCCAACTTGCCTTGATGCTGCAAAACACTACCAAGCATCGAGTGTACACTACACAAAGCGGGATTAATCGCAATAGCTGTTTGGTAGGATTTTTCAGCCTCACCCAATTGCCCCAACTTGTAATACATACTGCCTAAATTAGCGCTAGCTTCAGCAAATTGTGGCTGAATCTTCAAAGCAGCCAAATAAGCTTGAATTGCCATATCTAGCTTGTTTTGACTATGCAAAACATTGCCGATTGTCAGGTAAGCCGGAGCAAAATTAGGGTTAAATTCAAGAGCAAGATTACAGGAATCGATCGCCTTTTCAAATTCCCCTTGCAAAGCATAAACTTCCGCCAACCTTTTGTAAACATCAGCATCTTCCCGGTTGAACTCTAGAGATTTATGATAATGCGCGATCGCATCATCAAACCTCCCTGTCTCTTTCAGCCGATTGGCTTTTTGGAAATAAGCTTGAGCTGCCTCTAAATTCACCAACGACTCCGCAATCATTTATTTTACCACTTTTATAGTTTTGATACTAATACTATTCAGCTATTTTAGCCACCATCGGGATCGGAGTAACTAAGTGCACCATCTATTAACATATCTCACCTGCTGTCTCAATGCTATAATCTTAAAATTATTGAGGAGTATCTAACATGACGACTGAACAAGATCCCGTAAAATTGATGAAACAGCAAGTCGGGTTTGCTGCCGCCGATCGCGTAAAATCTGGTATGATTGTCGGACTCGGCACAGGGTCAACTACAGCTTATACCATTCAAGCCCTAGGCGATCGCATAAAATCAGGCCAACTCAAAGACATCAAAGGAGTCCCCACATCTTTTCAATCCGAAGTGTTAGCCAAACAATACGGAGTACCACTGACAACACTTGATGAAATTGACAGAATAGATGTCGCCATTGACGGTGCTGATGAAGTCGATCCGCACCTCAACCTCATCAAAGGTGGCGGCGCAGCCCACACTCGCGAAAAAGTTGTAGATTGCCTCGCCGCTCAGTTTATAGTAGTAGTTGACAGTTCCAAAATGGTCGATAAATTGGGTTCGACTTTTCGAGTTCCCATCGAAGTGATACCAATGGCGATCGCACCGGTTACACGTGCCATCGAAAAACTAGGAGGAAAACCAGAACTCCGCATGGGAATCAGAAAAGCAGGCCCAGTAATTACCGACCAAGGTAACATGGTAATTGATGTCCAATTCGACAATCTAGACAATCCAATCGAACTTGAAAAAACCTTAAATAATATTCCTGGTGTGTTAGAAAATGGCTTGTTTGTCAACTGCACAGATTTAGTTTTGGTGGGCGAAATCAAAGATGGGAAACCAGTAGTCCGCGAGATTTTCAAACAATCATAACTTACCAAAGGGTAATCATAGACTCTTTGTGGAACAGGCACCTTGCCTGTTCTAAAAAATCCGAATAATTTTAATCGTATACTGAGCGAAGTTGAAGTGTCTTAAAATCGCACACTGAGCGAAGTCGAAGTGTCTTATTCCTAACCTTTATTACATCCGTTAAATCCGTTACAAAATCCGTTGCCAAACTTCTTCCTTCTTCCTTCTTCCTTCCTTTTATGATGCAATATCGCAGATTCGGCCGCACAGAATTATCCATGCCAGTCTTTTCCTGCGGTGGCATGAGATACCAATATAAATGGCAAGACGTACCAGCCCATGAAATTCCACCTAACAATCAAGAAAATCTAGAAGCAACAATTCGCTACTCTATAGAATGCGGAATTAATCATATAGAAACTGCTCGCGGTTACGGCACTTCCGAAATGCAATTAGGATTGATATTGCCGAAATTTCCCCGCGAAAACTTGATCATTCAGACCAAAATCACTCCAAAATCCAACTCCCAGGACTTTCGCGAAGAATTTGAAACATCCCTAGCTTATTTGCAACTAGAATACGTTGATTTGTTGTCGATACATGGCATTAATACATGGGAGTTGCTAGAGGATGCTATGCGTCCCGATGGCTGCATGGATGTGGCCAAGAAATTACAATCAGAAGGCAAAGTTCGGTTTATTGGTTTTTCAACTCACGGGCCAACAGATGTAATTGTCAAAACAATTGAAACCAATCAATTTGATTATTTAAACTTGCACTGGTACTACATCAATCAAATTAATTCACCAGCAATTGAAGCTGCTAAACGTCACGACATGGGCGTGTTTATCATCAGTCCTTCCGATAAAGGCGGTCAACTTTATAACCCGCCCCAAAAATTAATCGACTTGTGCTATCCCCTCAGTCCGATGGTGTTTAACGACTTATTTTGTTTGTCGAATCTGCAAGTACATACTTTAAGTTTAGGTGCTGCTAAACCTGAAGACTTTAACGAACACCTGAAAGCCGTCAAATTGTTAGATAAAGCCGATGAACTTTTGCCACCGATATTAGCAAGATTGGAAACAGCCGCAATTCATCAATTAGGAGAAAATTGGTTTAAAACTTGGCATATTGGTTTACCAACCATAGAAAATACACCCGGAAATATTAATATTTATGTGATTTTGTGGCTATGGAATCTAGCAAATGCTTACGATGCGATCGACTATTGCAAAATGCGCTATAATCTGCTTGGTAACGCCAGCCACTGGTTCCCTGGCAAAAAAGCAGATCGCATCGATGAATTAGACTTGCGTCGCTGTCTCGCCCACAGTCCCCATGCTGCTATAATTCCAGGTATTCTCAAAACAGCCGATCGACTTTTCGGAGGTGAAGCCGTTCAACGCCTGTCCCAAGAATAATCTCAAAAAAACAAAGCTCTTCTTTGAGAATTTCGACTTTTGGAAGAAGTCCTAAATTTGAGTATAGTATAATATGATCTAAAACAGTTAATAATTCACTTAGGTATCACATATGACTCTTAAACGCCGAGATTTTTTGTACTTACTAACTGCCAGTGTTGGAGCTATTACCGCAGGCGCTTGCCAAGCATCAGGAAATAATCTAGCGCAAGCAAGTCCAACTACCGGAGGAACCAAGATAGCTCAAACTCCAGGGCTTTTTACACTGCCACCTCTGCCATACGAATACAATGCCTTAGAGCCCCACATCGATGCACGGACAATGCAATTTCATCACGACAAACACCACGCTGCTTACGTTAAGAATCTCAATGATGCTGTTAGCAAATACCCGCAACTCAAAAACATGAGTGCAGAAGATATGCTGCGGGATTTGACCAAAGTTCCCGAAGACATTCGCACAGCAGTTCGTAACAATGGTGGCGGACACATCAATCATAGTATGTTTTGGGAAATCATGAGTCCCAAAGGTGGTGGTGAACCCACCGGTAACCTTGCCAAAGCAATTAACGAAAGCTTCGGTAGTGCTGATGCTTTTAAAGCAAAATTTAATGATGCAGGTACAAAACGTTTTGGCAGCGGTTGGGTGTGGTTAGTCCGCACAAAAGCTGGCAAACTTGAGATTGCAACTACTCCAAATCAAGACACTCCTTTAATGGATGGAAATTATCCAATCATGGGTAATGATGTTTGGGAACACGCTTATTATCTCAAATACCAAAATTTGCGCGCCGACTACTTAAAAGCTTGGTGGAATGTTGTTAATTGGGCTGAGATTAACAAGCGTTATGAAAAGGCGATTGGTTAAATTAAACAAGGTTTTTTCCAAGCGAGGCAGAGCCTCTGGATATGGTTTCCCAGGCTGGAGCCTGGGAAACAGTTACATAGAGGACACGGCAGTGCCTTGTCCTAGCGAGGACGTTCTAATTGCTGTACAACTTTCCGCAAGTAAACGCAGTGTCGCGCGCCCTGACTCACGGGTGTTGTGAATGCTTCGACTGACTCAATTGTGCCACCCAAATTCTTGATCGCACTTTGCAACTCTGCCTCTTCCTCCACCGTCCAATTGCCGCGATAAAGTACAGCTAAACCGCCATCTTTGAGGAAAGGCAGTGCATATTTGGCACAAAGAGATGCTGCTCCTACTGCTCTGAGCAAGGCAATATCATAAGCTCCTTTGTGATGAGGTTGTCGCCAAATCTCATCGGATCTACCTAGCAAAGTTACAGCATTTTGTATTGTTAATGATGGCAAAACTGTTTCTAGGAAATCAATTTTTTTGCGGGTAGAATCGAGCAAAGTAACTGATAAATGTGGCAGTGCGATCGCTACAGGCAACCCCGGAAAACCTCCACCAGTCCCAATATCAATCGCTTTCAGCCCCGCAGTTGCGGGATTTTCGGGAATTTCCCCTGAATTTTCATTAGTTGGCAACAGCCTCGCAATTCCCCGCAGAGAATCCCATAGATGCTTTTCCCAAAACTCGATCGGCTCAGTAATTCGAGTTAAATTTAAATAGCGATTGCCCTCAACAATCAATTCGTAAAGTCGCTGAAATTGTTGTTTTTGTGACTCACTCGGAACCCAATTCAGGGATTCTTGCCACAACTCATTCATCTCTGGTAACACAGGCATTGTAATCTGATTCATCTTTTATTCCTATTCTTTCTTGACTTGTTCGCAACTAATGACTAATGACCAACAAAACTTGTTTCCTTAGCTTCTAATTTAGCCCGATCGACTTGCTGCAAATCTCCGTGGTTTAAAGTCCAGAATCGATCGGCAATGCTTAATAAATCGCTGGCATCATGAGTGACAATCAACAAAGTCCAGTGATTTTTTAACTTACCCAATAAGCTTACCAACTGTCGGCGCATCGACCAATCTAAACCCGCAGTCGGTTCGTCCAATAACAGCAAATGCGGCTGGCGAATTAACTGCACCGCCAGTGCCACTCGTCGCTGTTGGCCACCACTCAAAGCGTGGGGCGAAGCACCCATTGGCAAATGTCCGAGTCCTACTTCTGTCATTGCTTTGTTGATTTGTTCTTGTCCTAATTCCGGGTGTCCCAATCGCAATTCTTCTAAAATTGTGCCTCCGCAAAAATGCCTTTCTGGAAATTGAAATACTAAACCTCCTAACTGTTGCAAGTGTTCCGGCGTTAATTCTTGTTCTCGCCAGCGGATGTCGCCGCTAGTTTTTTCTGCTAAACCTGCTAATATTTCTAATAGGGTACTTTTCCCTGAACCGCTGCGCCCGACAATCAACCCCATTTGCTGTGATGGCAGTTCTAAGTTAATATTTTTCAGAATAGCATTCGGACAGGCTGTAGGATGATACACTAAGTTTTTTAGATTAAGCATTAATGGCAGTTGTTAGTTGACAGTTGACAGTTTTTAGTGCTACTGATAGTTAAGGCTTTTTCTGGCTGTTGCCGATCGCCTATAATTATTTTTTACATAAATGTTTACAAAAATCGACCTTTTTTTTGAGCTTTCCCTCTTGATTTTTAGATTGATTTATAGTATAGTTTAATAATGGGAATGTGTGCAAAAATTTTATAAATGCTCATAGTCCCATTATTAAATTATAGAGCAATAGGCAGAAAAAATCAAGAGGATCCGATGGCTTTTTTAGTCCAGGCCAGAAAGTCTGAACTTTCAACTTTCAGATTCCCAGTTGACAATCAATTGTTTTTTGAGAATTGAAGATGATGAAAACTATTTTAGCGTCCATGGGCAAACAAATGTTAAGTTCTAAACAAACAGTGCGGGCGATCGCAAGTGGGGCGATCGCCCTGAGCATCTGCATCAACTCAGCAATAGCGGGCGATCCCTTTCGTGCAAGTAACCCACAGGCGATCGGGCCAGCCACCGAAACCGCCTTCAAAACCATGTTTCAGCAAGGGAACTACAAAGCAGCAAAAACTCAAGTTCAACAAGCACTATCCTCCGAACCAAACGAACCATTGGCTTATGCAATGGCAGCCTCATTATCCTACATCGAGCAAGACTTCAAATCGATGGATTCCTACGCGCAAAAGACTCGCGAAGTAGCTGATAAATTGAGCAAAACAAATCCCTTGCGCGGCAACATTTACACAGCAGCCGGTCACTTTCTAGAAGGAGCTAATATCATAGCCAAATCAGGAACAACTAAAGGTGCGCCTCAAGCTCTTAGCAAATTGCGAGTAGTATTTCAATATCTAGATGCCGCCGAAAAAATAGCTCCAAACGACCCAGAACTCAATTTAATCAAAGGCTACATGGATTTAATGCTAGCCACAAACCTGCCCTTTTCCAATGCTAATGAAGCAATTCAAAGACTAGAACAAAAAGCTTCTCCCGGCTACTTAGCTTATCGGGGAATTGCCGTTGGTTATAGGGATTTGAAGAAGTACGATCCCGCCCTAGACTTTGCCAACAAAGCACTTATAGAAGCACCAAAAAATCCAGAAGTTCTTTATCTCAAAGCGCAAATTTTATCTTCTCAGGCAAAGGGTAAAGATGGTAAAGATAATAATAAAACTTTACTAGAGGAAGCTCGAAAAAACTTCGATGCAGCCTTAGCAAAACCAGAGCAACTACCGAGAAGTTTAGTTGCAGAAATCTTCTTCCAGCAGTGCAAAACTCACAACCGTCTCGACAACAAATCTCGCGACTGTGACCCAATGCGCGATAAGATTCGAGATGCAGACGGTATCTGGGGGCCGCAAGCCTTACCACCACTATAAACAGGGTAAAAGTTGATGCAAGTACAGTTTCGCGAATTTAATCCATTTGACTTGTGGATTTGGCTGAAGTTCAGCAATGTGCCTTCCAATGGTGAAAAACAGTACATTGAAGAGGTGTTTGATTCTTGGTTTTTCTTGGGAAAACTCGGAGGATTTAATGCTGAAAATTTGCAAGTGCAAGATGAGGGCTTAGATATCAATGACATGGATTACGATGTTAATCTAGCCGATCAGAGCATGATGGCTTTGATGCACAATATGGGAGAGATTGAGTATGAGGGGGTTTGGGCTCGCTGCTGGTTTGATTTGGGTACTAGCGATGCGATCGGACTCGATGTTTTAATTAATGTTTTCCAGCAACTCAGCAAAGAATTTGTGACGCTGGAAGAGCTAATCATTGGCGGTGAAAACGCAGATTGGCCTGTTGATAACAGGAGAAACAGAGAGGGTTTTGAGCCTGATAATTAACTGAGAAAATAGAGGAGACGGCAATGCCGTGTCCCTACCCCAAATAATATTGTAGGGAGACGGCACTGCCGTCTCCTAATTTTGGCTACTTACTTGTAATTACCTACTAAGCATTGGCCCCAAGATCTTAAAGAGAAAAGAGTTGACAAAACCGAGAGCCATAGCCCCAATTAAAGCACTCCAAACACCATGCCGCAAGCGGAATCCATCTACTAGCCAAGCGGCTAATCCAAAGATAATGGCGTTGACAACAACCATAAACAAACCGAATGTCAGCCAGATTAATGGCAAGCTTAAGCCAATCACAAATGGTTGGACTATAACATTCAGCAATCCAAAAACCGCAGCCGAGAGCATTGCTTTTCCAAAGCTGTCAATTTCCACGCCCAACGGCAATTTGGAAATTATAAAAAAACTCACAGATGTTACCAACCAAGTAATTGCTAGGGAAACAATATTCATGTGTCAATCTCCTTGAGAAACCTAAACATTAAATCGGAACAACAACACATCCCCTTCTTGTACAACATACTCTTTTCCTTCACTGCGAACCAGGCCTTTTTCCTTGGCCGCATTCATCGCACCCGTGGTAACTAAATCTTGATAAGCTACAGTTTCGGCCCGGATGAAACCCCGTTCAAAATCTGAGTGAATCACGCCCGCAGCTTGTGGTGCTAGCATTCCGGCGATAATTGTCCAAGCGCGAGTTTCCTTTGGCCCGCTGGTAAAATAAGTCCGCAAACCCAATAATTCGTAAGTAGCTCGAATCAGAGATTTTAAGCCACCTTCTGTTACCCCCAGAGATTCTAGGAAATCCAGCCGTTCCTCTTCTGGTAGCTCCACCAATTCTGACTCAACTTGTGCCGAAACTATGACAACTTTAGCATTTTCTTTGGCTGCTATTTCCCGCACTTGTTCGACATAGCTATTTCCTGTTCCTAAATCGTCCTCAGACACGTTAGCAGCATAGATAATTGGTTTGTTTGTGAGTAATTCTAAGCCTTTGACTAATTCAGCTTCCTCATCAGTGAAATCGTACTGGCGGGCTGGTTTCCCCGCATTCAAAACTGCGACTAATTTTTCGAGGATGTCTACTTCTGCTTGAGCTTCCTTGTTGCTGCGGGCTTGTTTGCGAGTACGATCGAGCCTGCGTTCAATTTGAGCTAAATCTGCTAAGATTAGTTCGAGATTAATAATGTCAATATCTCTGATGGGATCGACGGAACCCGCAACGTGAATGATATCATCATTGTCAAAACAGCGAACAACATGGGCGATCGCATCTACGGCCCGAATATGAGACAAAAACTGATTTCCCAATCCTTCTCCCTGACTCGCCCCCTTCACTAAACCTGCAATATCCACAAACTCCATCCGTGTAGGCACTGTTTGCGCGGAACTGCAAATATCGCTCAGCACCTTCAAACGTTCGTCTGGTACTGCCACGATACCCGTATTTGGCTCGATCGTACAAAAAGGAAAATTAGCAGCAGTCGCCTTGGCATTAGCTACCAAAGCATTAAACAAGGTAGATTTGCCAACATTAGGCAGTCCGACAATTCCGGCGGTAAGCATAGTTATGTACAAACATATAACTGTATCAAAATATCATGGTGATCGCAATATACAGATTAATCCCTGTAGGGACACGGCATTGCCGTGTCCTTACTTAACTGGAATAAGCTGTATCTGACTTGTGCCTTCTACCTGCTACAGTTAAGCTTGGATAATATATAACTTGAGGTAAACAGTTCAATGGTTAATAAGTTGTTAAGTAAGGTAACGATCGCTGCTGGACTAGCACTGCCACTGATAGCGCTGGCTGCATCTAGCGTTTTGGCTCAAATAGTCAAACTTTCAGTGGTTAACAACAGCGGTAAGACGATGACAGCCGTCTATATGTCTCCTCCCGATAAGGATACTTGGGGGAAAAATGAGCTAAAAGCTCCCATTGGCGATCGCGAAAAGGCAGATTTTGAGTGGGATCAAGCTGACTACGGTGGCTCCGAAGCGGGCTGTGTGTTTGATGTGAGAGCCGAATACTCGGACGGGAAATACACTGATTTGGATGCTGTTGACCTTTGCAAAGAGAGTGCACTCAACTTCCGTTAATTGATAGTTACGGCAGTGCTATGTTCCTACAATTAATCTAGGTAGTCCAAGGGCACTGCCGTCTCCTGATTTCTTAAATTTCGCGATCGACTAAAACATCATTTAAACTCACATCTTGCACCAGTGTCAGCAACGGGCTAGAAGCCCGTTCCACAAGGAGTGAATTTTCTTGTGGGATGGGCATCCTGCCCGTCCATAAAAGGCTAATTGAGAATGATGCAAGATTTCAGTTTAAACAGGTTCAGGGATTGTCTGAGGAATTGGGGCCGGCACTGTCTGGGGAATCGGCGAGGGTACTGTTTCGGGCACAGGTTCGGGAATTGGCTGCGGTATTATTCCTGGAATGAGGTCAGGAAGGGGGGAGCCGGGTACTGGTGGCGATGCGGGTATTGCTGGCAACCCCGGTTCGGTACTGGGAATCTGCGGCCCTGGAAATGGAGCGGGAGTGGGATAAATCACGGCAATTTTATTAATAACTCGATATATTCAAGGTAGATAAAAAGCTCAAAATATGACATCTATCTAAATAGTGAAAATTTCTTTTAAGTGAAATTTGGCTGGATTATCGATCGGCTTTTCGGATTAGACTAGAGCAACCGGGTTTATCTGTAGTGCGATCGCTTAAACTATTCAAAAGACGATCGAACTATAGCAACGGAGCCTTTATTCATGACACACTTCGGCATTATTTGTCCAGCGGGCACTGGCCACCTCAACGTTATGATACCTTTAGGCAAAGAACTGCTTCGCCGAGACCATCAAGTCACAGTATTGGGATTCCTCGATGCTCAAGCCAAAACGTTAGCCAGCGGATTAGAATTCCAGCCATTAGCTGAAGATGAATTTCCCCTCGGATCGAACGCAGAAGAGTTTTCACAACGAGGAAAAAGCAGCGGACTGGCTGCCTTGCAACATAGTCTTAAAGCAGGTCAGAAAAGATCAACTGCTATTATCAGAGACGCGCCAACCGCTATTAAAAAAGCTGGTATAGAAGCTCTACTCGTAGACCAAGTTTCACTGGAAGGAGGAACAATTGCAGATTTTCTAAACCTCCCTTTTGTAACAGTTTGCGGTGCCCTACTTTTGAATCGAGAACCAAACATTCCGCCTATTGTCACTACTTGGCAATATAGTCCAACTTGGAAAGGGCGCTTACGCAACCAAATTGGCTATCAGTTACTCAGTCTGCTTACCAAACCGATTCGAGAGGCGATCGCCCAATATCGCCACCAGTGGAAATTACCTCTGTATTCCCAGCCAAGCGATCATTACTCTAAACTCGCTCAAATCAGCCAGCAACCACATGGATTCGATTTTCCCAGGCAAAATTTACCCCCACATTTCCATTTCACCGGCCCTTATCATAACTCAGTAACACGCCAACCAGTAGCTTTTCCTTTTGAACAATTAACTGGTAAACCATTGATTTATGCCTCGATGGGAACTATTCAAAATCGCTTGCTGGAAGTTTTTCAAATCATCGCCTCTGCTTGTGAAGGGTTAGATGCTCAATTGGTGATCGATCTCGGTGGTGGCGCTACTCCTGAATTATTGCCACAATTAGCGGGAAATCCGATAGTTGTTGGCTATGCACCGCAATTAGAACTGCTGAAAAAAGCTACTCTCACGATAACTCATGCTGGGATGAATACGACTTTAGAATCTTTGAGCAATGGTGTACCACTGGTGGCAATTCCTGTGGCAAATGACCAGCCGGGAGTAGCGGCGCGGATTGCTTATACGGGTGTTGGTGAAGTGGTTGCTTTGAAGGAATTGAGTGTTCTTAAACTGCGATCGGCAATTGTGAAAGTCCTCAACCAAGAGTCGTATCGAAAAAGGGCGATCGAGATGCAAGGGGCGATTGTGCGATCGGGCGGAGTCAAGAAAGCCGCTGATATTATCGAACAAGCTGTATTGACTCGAAAGCCTGTCCTCTAAAAGAGGAATAATGATTTCTTCAGTCCTCTTTCAGAGGACTTTCGCTATGAGACAGGGAATTAATTCCCTGTCGGACTGTGGGACTGAAAAACCATATCAGTACAACATTTGATGTTAATTGGACACCAACGAGCATTGTCGTGTTCCAACCCGATATAATACAATACGGTTTACTTAAGATTGTCATTGCGAGGAACGAAGCAATCGCAGTATCTATTTTTCATAGGGTTTTATCCCCAGGGCGGTCTTAAGTAAACGGTATTACGATATAATAAAAAAAATCTGTCGGGTGCGATCGCATTTCTTTAATTTCCCACCAATTACCTCTAAATCCCAGCATGATTGTACCTCTTGATGCGATTATCAGCGCGATTACCAGCATTGCGAATCCTATAATAAAAGATAAGTTTCAGCGCAGCGAAACAGTCATCAAATTACTCAAACAATTTAACCTCGATCCCGAACACCCGCTGCCGGATTTTAGCAGCGTTTACGCCTACACTTTAGTAGAATACGGCATCGGCAAACCCAAACCTATTTTAGAACTGTTTCGGGAAGCAGAAATTAAACAAGCTTTCCGCCAAGCATTCGATCGCAATTCTCCGACTAATTTTCTCCAGCAAGGAGAAGATTTTCTCAATGCCTATGCTTTGGGAGATGAAATTAAAGACTTAGGGATTGACATTCGGCGCGAATTTGCTGCTTTTTCTGCTGTTTTTATTGCAGTTACAAAACGCAGCCGAAATCCAAAAGAAGTTTTGGCGAACCATCAGATTGATTCAGTAAACAAACAAATTGTAGCAGTTCATGAAAGGCTCGATCGAATCCCAACCCTAGAAGGAATGCGCGCGGAAATGGCGCGGTTGGCTGTGGAAATTAACCCGGCTTTACCAGCGAGAAATGAAGCGGCGGTAAAATCCCAAGAGTTTGCTTTAGCGCAACAAATGCGCGGTTGGTTTGAAATATTGGGCTACGATTTTGAACCGTATCAGGTTTGGGGAGATAACTATTTTGAATGGATTATTCGGATTCCGGTGAGGCGCGGCAGGTTCGATCGCATTTTGATTCGCGGTATCGCTGGAGAAGCGGGAATTCAAGATGTCGGGGCGTTGAGACAGTCGGTAAAAACGCAAAAAACCGATGAAGGTTGGTTGGTGACATCGCGCCGGATTGCTAAAGCAGCCCGCAAGGAAGTTGACAAACCCGAAAATCGCCATCTCGATTGTTATACTTTTGACGAACTGATTGACGTGGATGCTGATTTTAGCAGCTACATCGACTGGTTGGAAAACGAAGTTAAACGCAGGCAAATAGATGGTAAATACGTCCCTCTCGGTTGTACGAAAGCCGAGTTAGACTCCGTTAACAAGCGACAAATTGATGCCAGTTATTACGGCGAAGAGGACGGCTGGATAGACGGTTATATCGACTTGTGGATGGACGATCCGGCGAAGGAACACATCTCAGTTTTGGGCGAATTCGGGACGGGGAAAACTTGGTTTGCTTTTCACTATGCTTGGACGGCTTTGCAGCGCTACCAACAGGCAAAGGAAAGAGGAACTCAACGGCCTAGGTTGCCTTTAATTATTACTTTGCGCGACTATGCAAAAGCGCTGAATGTTGAGAATGTTTTGGCTGGTTTCTTCTTTACTCAGCACAATATCCGACTGAATAGCGAAGTGTTCGACCAACTGAATCGGATGGGTAAGTTGCTGTTGATTTTTGATGGGTTTGATGAGATGGCCGCCAAGTGCGATCGACAACAAACAATTAACAATTTCTGGGAACTAGCAAAGGTGATTGTTCCCGGTGCAAAAGTCATCTTAACCTGTCGCACAGAACACTTTCCCGAAGCCAAAGAAGGACGCGCTTTATTGAATGCGGAATTAAAAGCATCGACTGCCAATCTCAGCGGAGAAACGCCGCAGTTTGAAGTATTGGAATTGGCGGCATTCGACGACGACCAAATCCGTCAAGTATTGTCTCACCAAGCCGATGCCGAAACTGTAGCACAGGTGATGAACAATCCGCAATTATTGGATTTAGCGCGGCGGCCGGTGATGGCGGAATTGATATTAGAATCGTTGCCCGATATTCAAGCAGGTAAACCCGTGGATATGTCGCGAGTTTACCTGTATGCAGTGCGACGGAAAATGGAACGGGATATTAAGGCAGAAAGAACGTTTACATCGCTGGCAGATAAGTTATTTTTCCTGTGCGAACTGTCCTGGGAAATGCTATCAACAGACCAGATGAGTTTAAATTATCGGCTGTTTCCAGACAGGATTCGCCGCTTGTTTGGGGCTGCGGTGCAAGCAGAAAAGGATTTAGACCACTGGCATTACGATATGATGGGTCAAACCATGTTAATTCGCAATGCTGAGGGCGATTATTCTCCGGCACATCGCTCGCTGTTGGAGTTTTTTGTAGCGTATAAATTGGCGGCGGAGTTGGGGGTTTTGCCCGCTGATTTTACGGAGTTGTCGCAGGCACAATTGTATTTGGATAATTCTGTTGAGTCGGTGAATTATACTTGGTCTGGGTATTTTAGCCGTCAGGCGGATCGTGCGGGTGATATTGTGCCGATTCCGCCTTTGAAGGGTTTTGTTAGTGAAAGTTTAGGGCAACTTCTTAACAGTTTCGGGCGGGAACCTTTGACGAAAGCGGTGATGGATTTGTTGGTACCGATGCTGGCAAAAACCGAGTTTGTGGGTGAGGTTAAGTCGAGATTGTTGGAAATTTTGGAGGCGACGAAAGGCAAAACTGAGTCAGAAGTTGGTTATGTCGGTGGGAATGCGGCGACGGTATTGGTGAAGGTGGATTCGGCTGCTTTGGAAGGAAGAGATTTATCGGGGGCTGTAATTAAAGGTGCTGATTTTTCTAATGCTAGTTTGCGGCGTGTCAATTTTGCTGGGGCGAATTTGAGTGATTGTGATTTTATCAAAGTTTTTGGTACACTTTTCGCAGTAGCATTTAGTCCAGATGGCAAATTGTTAGCTACAGGTGGTTCTGATGGTGTAGTTCGTTGTTGGGAAGTTACTAGCGGAAGAGAAATTTTGACTTGTAAAGATCACAGCAGTTGGGTACGTTCAGTTGCATTTAGTCCAGATGGTAAAACTCTGGCTAGTGGCAGTGATGATCAAACTGTAAAGTTGTGGGATTGCCACAGTGGTGAATGCCTCCAAACTTTGCAAGGTCACAGCGATTGGGTACCTTCAGTTGCATTCAGTCCAGACGGTCAAACCTTGGCTAGTGGCAGTGGTGACAGAACCATTAAATTGTGGGATTTTCACAGCGGTGAATGTATCCAAACTTGGCAACGTCACAGCAATTGGGTGTGCTCGGTTGCATTTAGCCCAGACGGTAAAACTCTGGCTAGTGGCAGTGGTGACAGAACTATCAAGTTGTGGGATTCTCACAGCGGTGAATACCTCCAAACTTGGCATGGTCACAGCGATTGGGTACGTTCAGTCGCATTTAGTCCAGATGGTCAAACCTTGGCTAGTGGTGGTGATGATAAAACTGTAAAGTTGTGGGATTACAACAGCGGTGAATGCCTCCAAACTTGGCAAGGTCACAGCGGTTTGGTACGTTCAGTTGCATTTAGTCTAGATGGTCAAACTCTGGCTAGTGGCAGTGAAGACAGAACTATCAAGCTGTGGGATTGCCACAGTGGTGAATGCCTGCAAACTTTGCAAGGTCACAACAGTTTAGTACGCTCAGTTGCATTTAGTCCAGATGGTCAAACTCTGGCTAGTGGCAGTAGTGACCGAACTGTAAAGTTGTGGGATTACCGCAGCGGTGAATGCCTCCAAATTTTGCAAGGTCACAGCGATTGGGTATGCTCGGTCGCATTTATTAGTCCAAACGGTAAAACTCTCGCTAGTGGAAGTGGTGACAGAACTATCAAGTTGTGGGATTGTCGCAGCGGTGAATGCCTCCAAACTTTACAAGGTCACAGCAATTTTGTATTTTCAGTTGCATTTAGTCCAGACGGTAAAACTCTCGCTAGTGGCAGTGATGACAGAACTGTAAAGTTGTGGGATTGCTATAGCGGTGAATGTCTCCAAACTTGGCAAGATCACAGCGACCTTATAAATTCAATTGCATTTAGTCCAGACGGTAAAACTCTCGCTAGTGGCAGTAGTGACCGAACTATAAAATTGTGGGATTGCCACAGCGGTGAATGCCTCCAAACTTGGCAAGGTCACAGTGATTGGGTAAGTTCAGTTGCATTTAGTCCAGACGGTAAAACTCTCGCTAGCAGTAGTGGTGATGGCACAATTAAACTTTGGGATGTCAAGACTGGTGAGTGCCTCAAAACGCTGATAGCTGAAAGACCTTATGAGGGTATGAATATCACGGGCATTACGGGTTTGACGGATGCTGAAAAAGCGACGATCGCATCTTTAGGGGCTGTGTGCGATCGACCTTTGTAGAGATGCAATAATCAGGGCGATCGGGTTTAATATTGCGGGCGATCGACCTTGTTTGTGATACAACTAACTATAAGTAGTGAATTTTGGGAGTTGCTAAAATGAACACTGTTAAATTATCTATCGAGGGCGATCGCCAGACTGTAGTTTTACCGAAGGAATACCAGTTTCAAGATAGCGAAGTTTACATCAAAAAGATAGGTAATGTTGTTGTCCTAATCTCCAAAGACAATCCGTGGCAAATTTTGTTTGATAGTTTAAAACTTTTCTCTGAAGACTTCATGGAAACTAGAGAACAGCCTGCTTTGGACATCAGAGAGGCACTGGAATGAGATTTTTACTAGATACCAATACTCGATCGCACTCAATCAAAGAAACCGGGTTTTTCGTAGATTTAAGGCTGCGACGGAGATTTTGCTAAAAACCCGGTTTCTAGCTGGTTTCATAAATCTGTTCAGCTATAGTATTAAGGGCGATCGACCTTATTTGCGATAGAATTAACTATTCAGGATGCAGCGAATCAGCGATGAACTCTCAACAACAAACGCCTTTATTAGATGCTTTGCGCGATCGCACAAATCACCCTCACTCCCCATTTTACGCCCCCGGACACAAAGGCGGACAAGGAATATCTGGGCCACTGGTTGAATTCTTCGGTGCGGCAGTATTTCAAGCCGACTTGCCAGAATTACCAGAATTAGATAATCTCTTTAATCCAGAGGGCGTAATTGCCGAAGCTCAAAATTTAGCTGCTGAAGCCTTTGGTGCCGAACATACCTGGTTTTTAGCCAACGGTTCAACTTGCGGAATCATCGCGGCAATTGTAGCGACTTGCGGCCCCGGCGATAAAATCATCCTACCTCGAAATATCCACTCTTCGGCGATTTCTGGTTTAATTTTATCCGGCGCAATGCCAATTTTTGTCAATCCAGAGTATGACTCAGATTGGGATATTGCCCACTGCATCACCCCAGAATCCGCAGCAGCAGCATTGAAACAACATCCCGATGCGAAAGCAGTCATGGTGGTTTACCCAACTTATCACGGCGTTTGTGGGGATTTGCGGGCGATCGCCAAAATTACCAATCAATACAACATACCGTTATTAGTAGATGAAGCCCACGGCGCGCACTTTAATTTTCATCCAAACTTGCCAGAAGCAGCACTATCCGTTGGCGCTGATTTAACAGTACAATCAATTCATAAAACCCTCGGTGCAATGACACAAGCATCGATGCTGCACGTCAAGGGTTCTAGGGTAGATATTCAAAAATTAAATAGGGCATTGCAGTTAGTACAATCCACCAGCCCAAGTTATATACTATTAGCATCATTAGACGCAGCCCGCCAACAAATGGCACTTCACGGCCAACAGTTGATGACCGAAACTTTACTGCTTGCTGAAAAAGCGCGATCGCAATTAAGTCTAATTCCCGGTTTGTCAATTTTAGAACCATTAAATATACCCGGTTTTACCGACTTAGACCGAACGCGGTTAACAATAAAAGTATCAGATTTAGGAATCACAGGATTTGCCGCCGATGAAATACTGCATTCTCAACTTGGCGTCACCGCAGAATTACCAATGCCACAACATTTAACATTTATTATTAGCTTGGGAAATACAGAATCAGATATTGACAATTTAGTTAAAGGTTTTACTTTTTTAGCAGGAAGGAAGAAGGAACAAGAACTCCCCTCTAATGGGGGAAAATCAGGAAGAAAGAACAAGGAAGATTTTTCCGAGCCCCCACTCCCCCACTCTCCCCCACTCCCCCGATTTCTTCCTCCCCCACTTTCCCCCCGCGATGCCTTCTTTTCCCCATCGGAAACAGTAGCAGCAGACAAAGCAGTCGATCGACTCAGCGCCGAACTGATCTGTCCATATCCTCCAGGAATACCAGTCCTAATGCCCGGTGAAATCATTACCCCAAAAGCCCTTGAATACCTGCAACAAATCCTTGCAGACGGCGGAAAAATCACAGGTTGCAGCGATCCGCACTTCCAAACTCTCAAGGTTGTGCGACAGTAAATATGAGAGAGGACGGAAAAATATCGGTGTCAACTGCCAACTGCCAACTGCCAACTGCCTTCAATTTAAAATAAAACTATGCTTTGGCCCTACGTCACTCCTGGTATCCCAGACGATTTATTTGAACGTTTACCGGGTATTCCCATGAGTAAGCGAGAAGTCCGACTGCTGTTAATCTCTCACCTGCGGCTGCAAGCAGACTCGGTGGTGTGGGATATTGGCGCAGGTACTGGTACGATCGCCGTAGAAACAGGTTTGCTGTGTCCCAAAGGACAAATTATCGCCGTAGAAAGGGATGAAGAGGTGGCAAACTTGATTCGCAGAAATTGCGATCGATTCGAGCTCAACAACGTAGAAGTCATAGAAGGTAGTGCCCCGGAATGCCTCAAAAATCTGTCCAAGCCCCCCCACCGAGTTTGTATCGAAGGAGGTCGCCCCATTAAAGCCATTGTCCAAGAAGTCTGGCGGTACTTACAACCCCACGGTCGAATTGTGGCAACAGCAGGCAATTTAGAAAATCTTTACGCCCTTTCCGAAAGCTTCGCCGAATTGCAAGTCCGTAACATCGAGGTAGTCCAGTCCGCCGTCAACCGCTTGGAGACTCGCGGTCTCAGTCAAACCTTTGCCGCCGTCAATCCCATTTTTATTCTCAGTGGCGAAAAGCTAGATTAGAAGTCAGTTGACCGTTGACCGTTGACAGTTGGCAGTTGACAATCACCTTCTAGGCTGTGCCTCCAATGCCCGATGCCCCATTCCCATAACTAAATGTAATTCTTAATCTTTTTTACGTTCACTTAACCTTCATACTTAAGAATAGGGGCGACCTTAGCTGGATTGACCGCCTGACTTGAGATATTGGATGACCGATGGGGATGTGGGTTAGCCTTGTAAGGGAGAAAACCATACTCTAGAACAATCGAAAATCCAAAATCCAAAATCCAAAATCGAATAACCCGCCGTCTGCAAGAGAAATTCATTTTATGCCTTGGTCTCGTATCCTCAGTGGAATAGTTGCGATCGTCCTTGCTTTGGGAATGATTATTATGGGGGGATGGTACTTCACCCTCGGTTTTGGGGTCATAGTCTACCTAGGTCAATTGGAATATTTTCAACTAGCCCGTGCTAAGGGCATTGCACCTGCTGCCAAAACTACCTTAGTTGTCAGTCAAGTTCTGCTAGTTACCGCGGCCCTTGCACCACAACTCGTAGATGCTATGTTTCCCCTAGCCGGAACCTTCATCTGTTTCTACCTGCTGTTCCAACCGAAGTTATCGACGATCGCCGATATTGCCGCTTCTATTTTAGGATTGTTCTACGGCGGTTATTTGCCCAGCTATTGGATACGGCTGCGAGTCGGACTTGACCCAGCTTATCAAGCTACAACTGGACTGGGACAAGTAGTAGCAAGTAATTTGCCGGTTCACATTTACCCGTCGCAGTCTTGGACAAACCTCAGTAATATATCTTTGGGATTGACTTCCCTACTCCTGGCTTTCCTCTGCATCTGGGCCGCTGATATTGGGGCTTATTTTGTCGGCAAGTTCTTCGGCCGGACTAGCCTTTCTCACATCAGCCCCAAAAAGACTGTTGAAGGTGCAGTATTTGGGGTTTGTGGCAGCATAGCAGTTGCAGTCGCCGGGTCTTGGTATTTGAATTGGCCTGGCTGGCCCTACACTGGGGCTGCTTTTGGTCTGTTGATTGGTGTTGCCAGTTTGTTGGGGGATTTAACTGAATCAATGATGAAGCGAGACGCTGGTGTTAAGGATTCGGGGCAGTTGATCCCCGGTCACGGTGGTATTCTCGATCGCACTGACAGTTATGTTTTTACCGCACCGTTAGTTTACTATTTTGTGACTTTACTCTTGCCCGCGATCGACTCTTTTTTAATTAATCGGTAATGGGGAATGGGGAATTGGGAATTGGGCATTGGGCATTGGGCATTGGGAATTGGGCATTGGGCATTGGGAATTGGGTGAACAGTCAACTGTCAACTGTCAACTAACTAAGGCAATACTCTAATTCCGCCCCGACAAACTATTTCGCCCGGATTCAAAATTAATTCCTCAATCTCAACTTCTGGCCCGAAATCAATTTTAAAACTATTAAAAATATTGCTATTTAATTGTTTTGAAATTTCGAGTTCTGGTTCTTCCAACATCAATTCGTGACTGCTAGCCATTCGCAAACCAGTCCGCAATAAAAAGGGAATTTGCGTACCGTCAGCCCGCAAAATTTCAGCCGAAAGGGTCAACAAACCTGCATCAATTGCGATTTGCGAATTTTGTAATGTCAGCGGCTGTTCGCGATCGGTCAATGGCAAAATTGGTAGCAAAAATTCGCTCAAAGCATCAGCAAGCAAAGGTGCTTTCAGCGACGCATTTAGATCGGATTGAATCAGCCGTAAAACACCGAATATGGGAAAGGATTCTAAGAGGCGGAGGGGTTTGCCCTTGATAACTTGACCGAGGTTAATGCGAATGCCAGCACCCTCTATGGCGACGGATGTCAGGTGTAATCCTCGATACACAGCACCGATCGCCGCAGCCGTTACTTTAGGGATGGTGCCACCAAAGATTTGGCGATCGCTCCCCTCAATTTTCACATTCAACTCGGACACCTGCTCAACTTGCGATCGCAGCCACAACTGCACCGCCGGAGACAGCACCGCACTAGCGATCCGGCTGCCTTTGCCCCTTGATGGTATCCCCTGCTGTTCACCGAGATTAGGAATTGACTGTTCACCAGCCGGGCCCGATTCATTGTCAAATTGCAGAGAGTTGCGATCGAAAGTCATAAATGATTTTAGAATATTAACCTTAATATTCAAGCATGGAAGCGATTGACCACCGCAAATTGATCGATCAGCCTAGGATTTGTTTCACTATTAGTTTATAATTGTTGAGTCTAACCACCACATCTTTAAATCCAAGACTAATAACAGTGTTGATCAGACACGGTTAATAAATTAAACCAGTCATACTTCCTGTCCCAACCCTTAAGTTGGGCATTTCCTCTCCTCCCGTCATGTCAGATGAAAGGTTACAAAAAATCCTCGCCCAGTGGGGCATCGCCTCTCGCCGTCAAGCTGAACAGATGATCGTAGCTGGACGAGTGCGAGTCAATGGCAATATTGTTCATTTAGGACAAAAAGCTAATCCAGATCTCGATCGCATCGAAGTCGATGGAATACCCGTCATAGCGACAGAACGACCACAGTTAGTCTATCTATTGCTTCACAAACCGGCTGGGGTACTCTCGACTTGCAGCGATCCCAGGGAGAGATCGAAAGTTCTGGACTTAGTGCCACCCAAACTACGCTATGGTCAAGGCATCCATCCGGTAGGACGCTTAGACGCAGATTCTACGGGCGCACTGCTGCTCACCAATGATGGTAAGCTGACATTTTGTTTAACCCATCCGCGTCACTCAATATCCAAAACTTATCAAGTTTGGGTGGAGGGGCATCCTCCCGAACCGGTACTGCAAGTGTGGCGTCAGGGAATTATCTTGTCCGGCAGAAAAACTATGCCAGCTCAAGTTAAAATCCTCGATCGCACCCGCGAGCAAACCATGTTGGAGATCATTCTCTCAGAAGGGAGAAATCGACAGATTCGGCGAACCGCCGAACAGTTAGGATACCCCGTAGTGCGTCTGCACCGCACAGCCATTGGCTCGATTCAATTGCAGCCCCCGTCAGAGCCAATACTACCAGTGGGCTGCTGCCGAACCCTTACAGATTCTGAAATTATTTTTTTATGGACTCTAGTCAACCTAACCTCAATCAATGTGCCAGTAAACATCAGGAAGCACAGCGTATGACAAAGAATTTATTTTTTTTACTTTTCAAAACCACTAAAAAAAAGCTGCATTCCCAAGAAGCAGATCGTTCCCAAAAGCTAGCGGGAATAGGCGCTAAACTCCGCGATTTCCGCGAAAAAGAGTCAATTTGCTTGGAAAAAGTAGCTGTGGTGACAATGATTCGGCGGGATCTCCTACACGCGATCGAAGAAGGTCAACTCGATCAACTTCCCGAACCAGTTTATACTCAAGCTTTGATCAAACGGTACGCCGAAGCAATGGGTTTGGACGGGGCTGAATTTGCCGACATTTTCCCGATCGAACAAGCAGCACCTCGATCGGCACCCAAGTTATCCTGGCAAGATTGGCCTCAGTTGCGGCCGATGCACCTCTACCTCTTTTACACATTTCTAATCATCTTTTCGGTGAATAGTTTGTCTCAATTAATGGGCGGTTCCCTGGCAGCAAAAAGCGATACCAGAACCGAACAACTAGCACTTCAGCAGCAAGAACTAACCCGCTTAGCAGCCGAGTCCGATCGCGCCCCTACCAAACAAAAAGTGGATACTTACAATGCTGTAGAAGCAGCCAGATCAAATAACAGTTTAGAGAAACCTGGCAATAAACCAGTCATGGTTAGCGTCACTTTCAAAGAAGAATCATGGTTGCAGATTGAAATCGATGGCAAAATGGAGTTTGAGGGAGTTTTGCCTTCAGGGACTCAGCGCACTTGGCAAGCTAAAGAAAAATTAGTAGTTGTAGCTGGCAACGCCGGCGGGGTACTAATTGCATTTAACAACGGACAAGCCGAGCAATTTGGAGATCCTGGAGTTGTCAAAGAAGTTGTTTTTAAAGCTGACGAACTCAAGCCCTTAGAAAAACCAAAAACTGAAGGGTAATGGGTAATTGGGAATGGGGAATAGGGCATCGGTAATAGTTATTAGTTAGTGATTAATAATTAGTAGTTATTAGTTAATAGTTTTTCTAATAACAAATGCCCTATACCCTATGCCCAATTCCCAATTCCCCATTCCCAATTTTCAATTTTTATTCGGAGAACGGCCACAGATATAAGTCATAGTTTTCAGCCGATCGCGCACTTCCCAATTCAAAGCTTCAGATCGATATCGCCATCCCCAATTTCCATCAGCCTTCCCCGGAAAATTCATCCGCGCATCTGTACCCAAACCCAACAAATCTTGAAACGGAACAACTGCCAAATTAGCAATAGAGATCCACGCCATACGGATTAAAGACCAGTGAATTCCTTGGGGATCGATGGAGCCCAAATAACGATAAACCTCATCTCTTTCGTAGTGTTGCAGTTGATTGAACCATCCCACAGTCGTATCATTGTCATGGGTGCCGGTATAGACTACGCAATTGCGATCGTAGTTGAAAGGCAAAAAAGGATCCCCCGGCCCAGCGCCAAAAGCAAACTGCAAAATCTTCATTCCCGGAAACTCATATCGATCGCGCAAAGCCTCCACTTCAGGAGTAATTACCCCTAAATCCTCAGCGATAATTGGCAAGTTGCCGAACTTCTCATTAATTACCTCAAACAAAGCTGCTCCCGGCGCTTTAATCCACTCTCCCTCGATCGCATTCTTTTTGCCACGCTTAACCGCCCAGTATGCCTCAAACCCTCGAAAATGGTCAATTCGAGTCACATCCACATAATCAAAAATCGCCTCAAAACGCTGCACCCACCACTGAAAATTATTTGCCTGCAACTGCTCCCAATTGTAGACTGGGTTGCCCCACAATTGACCTGTCTCACTGAAATAATCAGGGGGAACTCCCGCCATTAAAGCTGGTTCTCCAGTGGGTTCATCCAAACAAAATGTCTCTGGATGAGACCACACATCCGCGCTATCATGAGCTACATAAATTGGAATATCACCAATAATTTTAATGTCCCGCAAATTGGCATAGCGTTTCAACTCCGTCCACTGGCGGAAAAACTCAAACTGGACGTATTTGTAGTAATAAATCTCAGAATTTAACTCCTGTCGCCACTTCTCTAGCGACTCAGGTTTTCGATGAGCAATTTCTGCTTCCCAATTGTTCCAGCTCACACCACCAAAGTTATCTTTTAGTGCCATAAATAAGGCATAGTCTTCCAGCCATGACGCTTTGCTTTCGCAAAAAGCCGAGAATTCTCTTTGCTGCACCGGCGATGCTTTTGCCTTGAAATTTTCGCAAGCTTTTTTGAGCAAAGGCAATTTCAGCGCTACCGCCCGCTCGAACTCTACAGTATCCAGGGAAAATTCTGGCCAATTAGCTAAGTCTTCATCTGTTACCAATTGCTCATCCCGCAGTATTTCCGGGCTAATCAGCATCGGATTTCCTGCCATTGCTGAATAGCAGGAATAAGGAGAATTTCCGTATCCTGTCGGCCCCAGTGGCAATATCTGCCAGTATTGCTGATCGCTCTCTACTAAAAAGTCAATAAACCGATATGCTTCTATTCCCATATCCCCTACGCCGAATCGACTGGGAAAGGATGTGGGATGAAGTAGAATACCGCTCGATCGGGGAAAAAGCATAATCTATCTAAAGGTATAGGAATTAAACATTGACAATTTGACCGATATTCCCTAATGGTTAAACTTGGAAGTTTCTAGGGTTATTTTCAGGGCAAATACTTCTGTGATTGTCTCATATTTTATCCCGGATTGTGTTTAGCAAATATTTTAATTTCACTCAACCGATTGCAACTGAGCAATTCGATCTTCCTGATTTTTACCCGCTCAGCTTCACCGAATAACCTTCTGCCTTATATCAATTCCGGTTGCACCTGAATGATATAGAGGACACGGCAGTGCCGTTTCCCTACCACGATTAATTGTAGGGAAACGGC